>JAISWE010000049.1 GCA_031271175.1 Bacteroidales bacterium
CGCAACTGCCGTAAAAAGTCGACCATAACGTTATCAACAAGTACGTCCACTTCATCGAACAAAACTATCAACGGCTTGGGAGCGACTAATTCCGCCCATTTAACCAGAGTGGAACGCAAAAGTCCTTCGGGATTTCTTTCGGTAATATCCGGAACGGGTATTTCCATAAATCCCGCAAAATCACAAATGTCCTGATAGATTGTAAGCATTGCTTCTTCGCGTTCTGTTACGCCCTGACAATCTTCGATGCTCACATAACAGGCAACGGCTTCGTCGCCGGCATTGATTTCACGCGCCCAGCTTTGCAGGAAAGTAGTCTTACCTGTTTGCCTCGGCGCATGAAGAACCCAGTACAGTTTATCCTTTATATAACGGTGTAATTGAGACCCGACAAGGCGGTCTTCGGGAGGAAGCATGTAATGGTCTTCCGGATTACATGGTCCTGTGGTGTTAAAAAATCGACGTCTGCTCATATCTTTATTTACTTTCGTGCAAAATTACATGAAAAACACGGGTTTTCCAAACGCGAGCAATGAAAAAAGTTTTTTACAGAGGAAAGGTAGCATTAAATTCTCAATTACACACAAACGAATAAATATTCAAAGCATATCGAAATATCTTGTTACATGTCTATTCCCATTTTCCGGCAAAGGGTTTTCAGTATCCTTGGGGCAGTATGTGGTCTGTTTTTCGATAGCCTTTCCTTACCCGTTCGCCGTACCACCCGTCGAGGTCGGCGTCGTAGATGCGGTAAACGCCTTTTTTCCATGCCGACAGCGTCCGGCGTTCCATTCAATAGCGTTTCAAAAAAAAAGAATGAATTATTTTTACTTTTTTGTGTGTAATGTGATAAGATAATGCTATCTTTGCAGAAGATAATAATGTAAAAAAATATATAGTTATGCAATTGGTAACACCTGATATCGGCTTGTTGTTTTGGATGTTGGTTTCCTTTCTGACCGTGCTTTTCCTGTTGAAAAAATTTGCATGGAAACCGATTTTGACCATGCTGCACAAGCGCGAAGAATCCATCGAACAGGCATTAAAATCGGCAGACCGCGCTCGGGAAGAGATGCACAGAATGCGTGCCGACAATGAAAAGATACTGGCGGAAGCCCGAGCGGAACGCGAACGTATCTACCACGAAGCCAAGGAGATGAAAGACAAAATCGTTGCCGAAGCTCGCGAACAGGCAAAAAAAGAACAAAACCGGATCATGGAAGAAACCAAAACCATGATTCAGACGGAAAAAAATGCCGCTATCAAGGAAATACGTTCCATTTCCGCAGAGATTTCCGTACGGATTGCAGAAAAACTCCTTCGCCATGAGTTGAGCAACGACCGGAAACAAAAAGACCTGTTGGAGAAATTGATCGGAGACCTTTCCATGAACTAAATCATACGAAAAACAATGAACAGCAGCATCATCTCCACTCGCTATGCGAAAGCCCTGCTTCTGGTCGGCATTGAACACAACTGCCTTGAGAAAATAAAGGACGATATGGACCTCCTTTATGTCACCATTAATGAAAATCCCGTCTTCGAACAGTTATTAGACAGCCCTGTGGTGAAACCCGTGCAAAAACACAGGGTGATGGACGAGCTGCTGGCAAAGAAAGTCCACCCGATGACGGTTGGCTTCATACACGTCCTCATCAAAAACAAGCGTGATCCGATGCTGCACGACATCACACGGCGTTTTATTCGATTATACGAGACACACAAAGGTATCAAACATGCCCGTATTACTTCCGCCATCGCACTGGACGAACGGATAGAAGAAAGTCTGGTAAATAAATTAAACGAACTGTGCCATGCCCGCGTACAACTCACTTCCGAAGTCGATAGCGGCCTGATAGGCGGCTTCATCCTCCGCGTGGACGACCGGCAGTACGACGCAAGCCTGGCATCAAGCCTGCAACGTATAAAAAAGGAAATGGCAAAATAACAGGCGAAACATTGCCTCTAAAATCCGAACCAATATCCGGACAGGCCTGCCAGAAGGCCGACAATGACGGAAGCAGCCTTCATCCAAAAGAATCCTTTGGGAGATTCGGCCAGTAGCGGCAAACCGGCATGTCCTTCCTGAACGATGGAATTAGCCAGTAACACGCTAAAGGGTATCGTTCCGGAAGCAAACAAGGTGATAAAGATCATGTGAGGCCCCGACTCCGGGATCAGCCCGACAAGCACCGCTATGGCAAGCATGTAGCCCGGATTGCTTCTCACCCATTCTTCTATGTCCACAAAATACTGCCCGACCTCCAAAACAGCCAGTACTCCCAATGTCCACAAAAAGATTTTCGGCAAGTGTTTTTTGATGATGTGTTCCCACAAGTGTTCTTTCAGGAAATGGTCGCGAACCGAAACGATGATGAACAGCGCCGTCAGACATACCGCAACGAACATGATATTGATCCAGCGCTCCTGAAGCAGGACAGCGGAAAAATCGTGTTGATGTTCAAGAAGTTTTTCTTCGTGGTGGTGGAGATATCCGTCGAAATGATGCATCGTCGGCACGATTTGTCCGTCGTGCGGTTCGTGCCGGTGTTCAAACCACCCTGCAAGGATAAACACAATTACGGTAACGATTCCTGTGAGCAACAACGCGCGTTCGAAGGATATGTGCCTCAGGTTTTCGCGCCAGTTGCCGCGAATGTCGAAACGGCTATGCCGGTCGGAATCGTGCAGTTCGAAGTGGCCGGCGTCGAACGGGGTGGAAAACTTCCCGACAAAAAGACGTACCACAAGACCGGACAGCATGGCAATCACGAACAGTACGCCCGACAGCAATACGGCCGTTTCCGGTATGATGGCCAGCATGGCAAAAGCTTCGTCGCCGAAGGAGGCTATCATACAGGCCACCAGCGCTCCAAAGCCGATCATATTGTGCGTAAACAGCGAAACAATAATGAATCCGCCCAGGCATCCCGGCAAAAGTCCCAACAATGTCGCCATCAGCACTTGTTGAAAGCCGGACTTACCGACGCGATGCATCCATTTGCCTTGCGAACAGACGTTTACATATTCTATCAACAGCATCATTACCAGCACAAAAGAGGTAATAATCAAGGTGTTTTGAATGACCGTACCCAAAAGATGCATCATGTCAGTTTTTTTCCGTCAGATAAGGCAAAGTAAAATGAAAGGTGGAACCGTTGCCTGTTTCCGATTCCACCCAGATGCTTCCCTGCAACATTTCCACCAGATTTCTCGAAATAGCCAGCCCCAAACCGGCTCCTTCGTAATCGTTTTTTGACAGTTCGCCTGCGTGGAGTTGCTGGAAGCGATCGAAAATCAGCTTTTGCTTGTCGGAAGGGATGCCGATGCCGGTGTCTTCCACGAAAAAGTGCAATGTCGTCTTGTTTTCCAGTTCGTATCCGAAACGGACATATCCCTTGTGGGTAAACTTGAGCGCATTGGCAATCAGGTTGATGATGACTTGCCGCACGCGGACGGGATCGGAACGGACTTTGCCGGAACGGACGAAGCCGCTGTTGTCCATGATCACCTCCACCCTTTTCTCATTCCGGCAGGCAATATCCTGAAACATCACTGCCAATTCTTCCATCAGGGCATTTAAGTCGAAAAGAACGGGATGCAGCGCCAGTTGCTGCGTATCGATTTTGGAAATATCGATAATATCCCCTATCAGTTGAAGCAGTTGCTGGACGTTGCTTCGGATAACCTTGATGTAAAACCGTCGCTTGTCGGCGGAAATGTGATCCTGTTCGAGGAATTTGAGGAAGCCGACAATGCCGTTCATCGGCGTGCGTATTTCGTGCGACATGTTGGCGAGGAACGAGGATTTGAGCATGTCCGACTTTTCCGACTGTTGCCGTGCCTTGATCAGTTCGGTCTCTATCGCTTTTTGTTCGGATATGTCCACCGTGATACCGTCCCAGATGATCGTGCTGCCGTCGTCACTGCGGCTGGGAGTGCCGGTTTCCAACAGCCAGACTTCCTGTCCACGTTTGTTGACCCGAAACTCGCAATAAAAGTCGGACATATTGCGGACGGATTCCTGTTCAAGGCGCAGTTTCATCTCCAGATCCTCCTTGTGGATGATCCGGTAGAAGGAACGGATGTCGTTTTTGATTTCTTCGGGCGACACGCCCAACCACTTTTCTGCCGTGCTGCTGATGTACGATATCCGCGATTCCTTGCCGGGACAGATCATCTTGCGAAAGATACATCCGCCCGGCAGATGATCGCTCAAGGCGGTCAGCTGTTTTTCTCTTTCCTGCAATTTGGCTGTCTGTACCTTCACTTTTTCTTCCAGCAAATCCCTGTAGTCGGAAAGTTCATCGTATGATGTCTGCAATTCCCGATTGATTGCCGCAATTTCATTCCGGTGTTTTTTTAGCTGTATATTGGTTTTCCGATTTAGATTTCCCCATCTGAAAATAAACAGTAATAATACGGCGGTAATCAGTCCGGCTATGGTAATGCCGTATTTAGCATATCTTTGTATTACGATAGATTGATTTTGCTGCTCTATTTTCAATCTTATTTCCTCATTTTTTTCTTTTTCTCTTCTTTCAAATTCATACTGTTTGTCCAATTGCGAGGCGCTTTGTTCGCTGTCTGTTTTGGCGAGCGAATCCCTTGCCACGCTGTATCTTTGCAGGTAATCCATTGCCTGGGCATAATCGCCCATCCTGAATTTCACCATACTCAGTTCGGAGAGCGCGTTCGACTGAATACGCCTCGACGCGGCGGCAACGGCTTGCTTGTATGCCTTCTCGAAAAATTCATCGGCTTTTTTCCATTCCGACTGCTCGAAATAGAATTTACCGATAGACAGGTAAGCCTGCGCTATGGACAATGCCTGCTTTGACAGAATGGCTTTTTCAAGCGCTTTCTTTTTGAAATGTTCCGCTTTACGGTTGGCCGACAGCAGGGTATAAATCGAACTCATGTTGTTGTAGATAGTGTACAGCGTGGCATTGGCTGCATCCAGCTTTTCATAGATGGATGCCGATTTCTGCAACAATTCCAACGCCTTCTCCGGATCGTTCATGTGCAGGTTGACGGCCATGTTTTGCGTGATTCTCGCTATTTGCAAACTATCGTTCAATTCTTCATACAGTTGCAGCGACCGGTCGTAATATCCGGCTACATCCCAAATGTTGCCCATGCTGATATTGGTTCGGGCAAGGATATCGTACAGCGACGCCTCTTCCGCCTTGTTGCCGGTATCGTAGGCAAGTTGCAGCGCTTCTTCCGTATATTCTATCGCCGTAGTGAAATTATTGATACCCTGATAGAGTTTGATGATCTCCTTGTAAGTCTGAATCATGCCCTGGCTGTCGTCCATTTGTTTCCATGCCGAAAGCGCATTCAGCAGACAGTTGAGAGAATTATATATCTTCGACTGTTCATGATAAATCAGCGCCATATTTATGTAGTTCTGGGCAATACCCGAATTATTCTTCATCTCCATACATATACCCAGCGCCTTTTGAAAACAGTCGTCAGCTTTGTTAAAATCCTTCAAATAATATAAAATGATGCCTGCCGAACGGAGCAATTCCGCTTCACCCTTTTTAAAACCAATGCCTTGAGCCAACTCAATACCCTGGTAAAGATATTGCAACGCATCCGCATAATTATCCTGCGATTTTTCCATCAAATCTCTGGCAAAGCTGTTGTATGCCATGATCATCACCGTATCGGAAACCCCAAGGTCCAATCCTTTCCGGAGATCGTCCGCTTTACCGTCCATCGGAAAAAATAAGACGGTAAAAAACAACAAAATAACCTTTCGCCCGATTGTGAACACTTCTAAAGAAGGTAAATTAGTGACTCCATGAATTTTATTTGTACTTTCGATGCTGCAAATGTACTACTTTTTTTTGATTTCCCGTTCACCGGACTTTTATGATGATCGCTTTTCTTCGACTCAATTCGGATATAATGATTATTTTTGTACCGGTTTTTAAGCGATGCAAGTGAAACACTGTTTTGTTTTTCTTTCGGTATGGCTTGTTACGGCGGGCATGTTACGGGCGCAGTTGGGGGGTGAATCGACTTACGGTTTCCTGAACCTTACGCCGTTGCCACAGGCAGCTGCACTGGGCGGGAATTTGATTGCCGTTTCCGGTGACGGGCCGGCGGCATCATTCTACAATCCGGCATTACTGGACAGTTCCTCCGACAACTATTTTTCGCTGAACTATGTTCATTATTTCGCCGGCATCCGTTTCGGTTATGCCGCTTATGCGCGTTCATACGGCTATAGCCATTTTGCCGCCGGCATCCACTATGTCAATTACGGGCGGTTTACGGAAGCCGACATGACAGGCCTTATTACAGGCTCGTTTACAGCCGCAGAATACGCCTTCAACCTGACGTATTCGCGTTGCTTGCCCTGGTTGGACAGCACATTGACGGTGGGCGTCAACCTGAAACCTTTGTTGTCTGTTTTCGAGCGATATTCCTCTTCCGGACTGCTGGCGGATGTGGGATTCACTTATCGACATCCCGGCCGGTTGTTTGTCGCCGCGCTGGTTGTACGCAACATGGGCGCTCAATTGACGACTTATGCGGAAAGCGGAAGAGAAAAAGTTCCTTTTGAGATACAAATGGGACTTTCCCATCGATTGCAACATGCTCCTTTCCGTTTTTCGCTGGTCGTTCAGCATCTCGAAAGCCGTTTGGGCGGCGGTATCCGTCCGGAAGATGAAAAGGAAAAAACCGGCGCCAGCTTGTATGCGGACGAGGCGATGCGTCATCTGATTTTTGGCGTAGAGTGTTTCCCTTTCAAGGGACTGATATTGAGAGGCGGCTATAACTACCATCGCAGGCAAGAGATGAAAGTACTTTCCCACACCGGAGCTGTCGGTCTTTCATGGGGCATCGGCATCCGGGTATCGCGCTTTCACATTGATTATGCACGTTCGCGCTGGCATTTGGCCGGCGCTTCCAACCATTTTGCCGTCAATGTCGATTTAAGCCGGTGAAGGGCGCCGTATCCGGCGTCGCCGAAAATACCACCGGAAATTCTGTCGCCTGAAGAAGCGGATGTTATCGAAAAAAATAATGAATCCTTTTTTAAAAAGTCATATTTTTCCAAAAAAATACTTACCTTTGCCGCTTCGAGATTTATCAACATAATGTCTAATTTATTAAATTTTTTATTGTAATTTTCATTAATGGCAACACTAAAATCAGAAAAACTCGAAAAGGAATTCGAGTTGAAAAACAATGACTTACCGTCAGAAGATAATTTGTCCGCCGTAGGAACGGAAGAAGAACCCTACGAAGACGAAGGAGCTGAAGAGGTAGTTCAGGAAATCAAAAAGATCAAAAAAGAAAACGTATCACTGGAAAATTTCAACTGGGATACTTATTCAAACACGGCTAATCCATATTCGGAGAACGATCGTAGCCAAATGGAGGCGATGTACGACAAAACCCTTTCCTCGATTACCGAAAACGAAATCATCGATGGAACGGTCATCGCCATGAACAAGCGGGAAGTAGTCATCAACATCGGGTTCAAATCCGAAGGCGTAGTCAGCATGAACGAGTTCCGCTACCGTCCCGACCTCGCAGTGGGCGATAAAGTCGAAGTATTTGTGGAAAGTGCGGAAGACAAAAAAGGGCAGCTTATTCTTTCGCATCGTACCGCCCGTTCGGTGCGGTCGTGGGAAAGAGTCAACCAAGCGCTGGCCAACGACGAAATCATCACCGGTTACATCAAATGCCGCACCAAAGGAGGCATGATTGTTGATGTATTCGGTATTGAGGCCTTCCTGCCAGGCTCCCAGATTGACGTCAAGCCCATTCGGGATTATGACATTTTTGTGGGAAAGACCACCGAATTTAAGATTGTCAAAATCAACCATGATTTCAAAAATGTGGTCGTTTCGCACAAAGCGCTTATCGAAGCGGAATTGGAACAGCAGAAGTCGGAAATCATCTCCAAACTCGAAAAAGGGCAAGTACTCGAAGGTTTTGTCAAAAACATTACGACCTACGGCGTTTTCATCGACCTGGGCGGCGTAGATGGCCTGATTCATATCACCGACCTTTCCTGGGGACGGGTGACCCATCCGGAAGAAGTAGTAGAACTCGACCAAAAACTCAATGTAGTAATTCTTGATTTCGACGAAGACAAAAAACGCATAGCGCTGGGTCTGAAACAGCTGACACCCCATCCGTGGGATTCCCTCGATGCGGAATTGAAAGTGGGCGATAAGATTACCGGCAAGGTCGTCGTACTGGCCGATTACGGCGCATTTGTCGAAATATCTGCCGGCGTGGAAGGTCTGATTCACGTTTCGGAAATGTCGTGGTCGCAGCATTTGCGTAGCGCACAGGAATTTTTGAAAGTGGGCGACACGGTAGAAGCGCAAATCCTTACGTTAGACCGCGACGACCGGAAAATGTCATTGGGTATTAAGCAATTGAAAAAAGATCCGTGGGAAGACATCGAAGAAAAATATACCGTTGGTAGCCGGCATAAAGCCAAAGTTCGCAATTTCACCAACTTCGGCGTATTTGTCGAAATTGAAGAAGGCGTGGACGGTTTGATTCATGTCTCCGACTTGTCGTGGACTAAGAAAATAAAACATCCGTCAGAATTTACCCAAATCGGCGAGACCATCGACGTCGTAGTACTCGAAATTGAGAAGGAAAGCAGAAGATTAAGTCTGGGACACAAGCAAATAGAAGAAAATCCATGGGATGTATTTGAAGACATCTTCACCGTTGATTCCATTCATGAAGGCACCATCGTCGAACTGTTCGACAAAGGCGCTATCATTGCGCTTCCGTATGGCGTAGAAGGGTTTGTCACCCCCAAACACATGGTAAAACAAGATGGCACTGCCGCAACGCTGGATGAAAAACTGGATTTCAAAGTCATTGAATTTAACAAAGTATCCAAGCGAATCATCCTCTCGCACAGTCGTACCTATGAAGACCGGAACAAAGAAGCCGCCGCCGGCTCGTCCAAGCGTTCTACATTCGATGACACGAAGCTGGCAGCCAAAAAACTGCAAGCCTCGCTCGAAAAGACAACACTGGGCGATATCACCGACCTCGCAGCCTTGAAAAAGGAAATGGAAACGACGGAGAAAAAAAACAGGAAAAAAAATGAAGATAAAGTGACTCCGGAGAAACCCAAAAAAGCTTCCAAAGAGGACAAAACCGTTTCCGATGACGGAAAGGGCAAGGTTGAGCAGGAAAGTCCGGCAGTCGCCGAACCCGTAGCATCTGTAGAACAGCCTGTAGCGTCTGTAGAACCTGTTGCATCTGTAGAACAGCCTGTTGCATCCGTAGAGCAACCTGTTGCATCCGTAGAACAGCCTGTTGAATCCGTAGAACAGCCTGTTGCAAAGGAGAAAAAGCCCAGAAAAAAGGCTTCCAAAACAAAGGCAACAACAGAAGAACCTTCAGGCAAGGACAGCCCGGACGAAAACCCTGCTAATTCCGAAGATTAACCATATTTAATATTTCGAATCATGGATTTTAAAATAGAACAACAGCCTAATTATACCTTATTGAGGGTTTTGCAGGAAAAGTTGGACACGCATATTGCACCCGCTCTGAAATCGGAACTGGTAGTAATATCGGGCAACGGTGAAAAAAACGTCATATTAGACCTGAGCAAATGCCGGTATTGCGATTCGTCGGGGTTGAGCGCCATCCTCGTGGCCAACCGGCTGTGCAAAAACGCGGGAGGCTCTTTCGTCCTGACCGGACTGAATGAAGCTATTGAACGTTTGATCACCATATCGCAACTGGATACGGTGTTGAACATCACGTCCGGCATTGATGACGCCGTGACGCTGATCGAAAAAGCCTGATCGCCGGCATCACCTGTAAGCCAGACGGCTGTCCCGAGGACGATCCCATATCGCTTCGGGGCGTATGTGCGTGTGTCCGTGCAAACCGCACGGGAAAGTCAGGAATGCGCCATGATAGCGCTAAACATACGTCATGTCAATTATTCCGTCCGGCAAGAGGTTCCTGTTGGCTTAGGCAGTGGAAACTTCCGAATCCATGGACAATGTATGTCGAGTCGATTTCCACAATGCGGCGGTTTGGGATGCAGGTTTCGAGGGTTTGAAGCGCTTTCTCGTCCTGCCGGCATCGAAACACAGGCACAATGAGGGCATCGTTGGTAAAGTAGAAGTTGGCATAGGAAGCCGGTAACCGTTGCTGCTGGAACACTACCGGATCGGGCATGGGAAGTTCGACGATATTGAGTTGGCGTCCGTTAAGCAGCCGCATTTTTTCCAACAATTTCAGGTTGTGTTGCAGCGGCAGGTAATTGATGTCGCGCTTGTTGTGTTCTACGACCGTTGCTACCGTATCGGGAGAGATGAAGCGGGTCAGGTCGTCCACGTGTCCGTCGGTATCGTCGCCTGCGATGCCTTCGTCCAGCCACAACACCTGTGAAACGCCGTAGTACTGATGAAGATACTGTTCAATCCGGTTTTGCGAAAGATGCGGGTTGCGATTGGGATTCAGAAGGCAGGAACGGGTGGTGAGCAGGGTGCCTTCGCCGTTGAAATCCACCGAACCGCCTTCCATGACAATGCCCGGCCGGTACGTCGGCAATGAAAGATGGCGGGCAATGGCGCCGGCAATGCGGTTGTCCTTCCGGAAGGGATATTTTCCGCCCCATGCATTAAATTCCCAGTCCACCACTGCTTTTTGCCCGGTATGACGATGGACAACGAAAGCGGGACCGTGGTCGCGGCACCACACGTCGTCGCTTTCGCAGTCGAACAGCTCCGCACGGCTACCGTTGATGCCCTCCGCAAGCAGTTGCCGCTCGAACTGCTCCCTGAAACCGGGCGGCACATTGATCCGTACTTGTTCCGATGCGGCAATCTCGGCAATAAAACGCAGATAGGAAGGATAAACCGACCGGAGCTGCCCGGGAAATGAGGCTTCGCTGTGAGGATACGTCAGCCATGTGGCTTCATGCGGCATCCATTCGGCGGGAAAATAATAACCGTCTTCAAAAATGGTATTCATTTTAAATAATGTACAACTCTCTCTCCTTCAGGCAACACATCCTCATGGCGACTTAAAATAAATGCTTTAAAAACTTTTAAAAAAGCTAATTTCAGTCTTGCAGGAGAGGGCATAAGCGACCATTCGGGTGGATGAAAGCCATAGGAGATGGAAAAATCTTTTGCATATTTCGACAAATCGCCTTTGACAATTGCTGTATTTTCAATAAGCATATTTTTATATTAACCATGACACAAAGATAATTCAAATATTTGCCGATTACAAACCAGCGGCTGTTATTTTTTCCTATTCTTTACCCGAATTTTTGTCGGTAAGCAGTGCTTTTTACACAAAACCGAGTAATTCCGTTGTCAGGTTCCGGTTGGCGGAGATGATGTCGTTCAGTTCCCTGCGAAGCGTATTCCTTTGTAGCGTCGCTTTCAGGTAGAAATACAGTCCTATCACAGGAATGATCCACATCAGCACACAGACGCGGCTATTGATATTCATTTGCCAGCTTCGCAGCGATACTTGCGGGTATTCTTCCGCCGATTCCCGGATAAAACCGATGTCGGCATTATGAATGACAGCCCGTGCATGGTCGTACAGGAGCGCGACCTGCTCCAGCGCACTGTCTTTCTGGCGCTGTCTCATACCGGCAATCCGGATTCTTCCGCGAAGATGCTCCGTCAGGTAATGGCTGCAATGCTGCGAAAGGTTTTCCAGCATACCGACCATGTGAGAAGGATGCAGTTCGTCGTCGTTAATAACAGCGTCGCTTTCAGGACGTAACGGCTGACGGACGGCAAATATCCATCTCAGTCCTTCGGCGATAAGGTTCAGGTACACTTCCCTGCTGAAGATAGCCGAATCGCGGGTCGCCTTGTATGTGAGAAAAATGCTGATCGGCATTACAACGGCAGTGGACAGCCACATGCCCGTCAGTGGAGAAAGAGAGCCTCCTTTCGCAGACTTTTCTCCGATCATGCTGATGACATAGTAGAGGATAAAAAAGAGAACGGCAATGATGACCGGTGTTCCCAGCCCTCCTTTCCTGATAATCGCCCCCAGGGGAGCGCCGATAAAGAACAGCACGATGCAGGCAAGCGACAGGGTAAACTTCCGGTGCCATTCCAAGTCGTAACGCCAAAGCTGATGGTTGAGATTCTCGTGTTCAAACATCAGTCCCATAAACTGGTCTTTTTGCATCCGGGTGTCGGAAATGGCTTTTTGCAGATCCGTCAGCCGTCGTGCCTTGGACATTCGAGCAAATGCCGCCGCAAAGTCGTCCGGTATTTTTGCACGAAGAGTAGTATCCGGCGGCAAATGGCGCGTGGTAACTCTTTCAAACACAGGCTTGGTCATTGTGCGTATCTGTCTCTTCTGATTGTTCATGACTCGCGACAGCGAGTCGGTAGTGTAGGTCAGTTGATTCAAGTTCATCATCGCATAGCCTTTCTTGAAAATCTGCTCGTCGGAACGCGAAAAGTCGAAGTCGGGCAATGCCATCCGGAAAACCTGACTGTCAAACACCTGTCGGCTGAAGGGATGGTTGTTGTTCTTTTTGTTAATGGTTTTGCGATCTACCATTTCGTTGTAGCGGTGTCCGCTGAAAAGAGTAATTTCGAGAAAACGTTTGTCGGAAGTGAGCGCCATACGTCCCGAATCGGCCAGCACCACCGAAATGTTGCCGATCCTTTCCGTATGGTCGTATATTCTAAGGTCATACAGCATGTTGTTCTTGTAGTTTTTACGTCCGATGCGGATGCTGTAACCATCGACAAGGTTGGAGAACACCCCTTCGCGAAGTTGCAACTCGGGGCGCTGGTGTCGAATGCCTTCCAGCAAGGCGCGCATCTTGAGGGTAGCCACCGGAGAGACATTGTTGGCAAACAGGAATGCCCCGCCCGCAATCACCACCGACATCACTACCAATGGAAAGACAATCCGCTGAAGCGAAATCCCCGACGCCTTGAAGGCTATCAACTCGCAGTTTTCGCCCAAATTACTCATCGTAAAAATCGAAGCGATCAGCACCGCCAGCGGAAAGGACATCGTGGTCAGATTGGCGGAAGCATACAGCAGGAACTCTCCTATAATGGATACATCCAGCCCCTTACCTATCAGTTCGTCGATATACTTCCACAGCGTCTGCATCAGCAATATGAAGGTCACGATGAAAAACATCAGCACAAAAGGGCCGATGAACTGCTTGAACATGAATCGGTGAAGTATCTTCATTCTGTTTTTTGTTCGGTACAACATCTGTTTTCAGGCCGTAAAAGTATAAAAAAATGGGGAATTTTCATGTGATTTTGTAAATAACCCGGAAACACAAACGGTTTTCCGGAAGTTTCAGTTTTGCAATATGCCGGTACACATCGGGCTGCTCCGTAAATTTCCCCGTTTCCAGCCATTTTCGCGGTAATTTTTGCTGAGTCGTGTTCAGACCGTGGTCAGCCTGCGGAAGCGTTCCAGCAGGTGGAAGTTGAATTTGGATTTGTGTTCTTTCGCCGGATCATAAAGCAGGCCTGTACAAAGACACATTCGGCGCTGGTTGCGTTGCAGGATATCGTAGTTGATACAGGCTTCGCAACCTTTCCAGAAAGCATCGTCGTCCGTAAGTTCGGAAAAAGTGACCGGTTTGTAACCAAGTTCCGAATTTAGCTTCAACACCGCCATACTGGTGGTGATGCTGAATATTTTTGCATTAGGATATTTTTTGCGCGAAAGTTCGAAGATTTTCTTTTTGATTTGCCGTGCCAGTCCGCTTTTCCGGTATTCAGGATTGACAATAAGACCCGAATTGGCCACAAAATGTTCGTGACTCCACGATTCGATATACGAAAACCCTGCAAACCGCTGCTGTTCATCCAATGCGATCACCGCTTTTCCTTCACGGATCTTTCCTTTCACGTATTCGGACGAACGTTTGGCTATTCCTGTGCCGCGCACTTTGGCGGAGGCCTCCATCTCCGCACAGATTTCTTCCGCATATCGCCCATGCTTTTCTCCGGCTACTTCTATCACGAATTTCATTTTCAGGCTGACTTCAAAAAAAAACGCAAAGATAACGTTTATTTATTTCATAAACCGAATTTCATTTGAACAAATCGCCGGCGTCGCTATCTTTGCAAAAAACAGAGGGATACGACAGCGTAGTCGAAAAGTGATTAGAGATGCAATCCCTGTAAGCTAACCTGGCTTCTATGGATAGCGAACCGAAACAATGGCGTTAACCGGCTCAAAACAGGCAATGCCCGATGAGAAAAATATTCCAAATTCATCGCCCACAGAGCCGCATCCGCCCTTTTTTCATAAAGGAATAAATAACAAAGTTACATAAAAAACACGGATTTTCCAAGCGCAAGAGATAAAAATCAAGACCACCCCGTCGCGTTTACTGCCGTACTCGAAGTACAATTCTGTCTTTGTAGCTTACATCAGCTAACTGTTTAACAATTAAACTTAACTTCGTCATATTTACTGCGTCTATGATGGTAATAGTTGAGTAAACAAAAGTATAAAATTCGTGTAATGGTTTAAGTATTAATATTTTGTAGGAAATAGCTACCAAACTTTTGCGGAGTTAGGGTTTAAAATGTTGAAACAGTGAGGCAAATATATGCAAAATGTTTTTGATTTTTTTTCCATTTGCCGGATTTTTTTTTATTTTTGCATCATCAATCGGAAATAATGAAAAGGATTTTTATTTTATGCGGGTTCATAGTGGCGGTAACGGCAGGCGTTACCACAGCGGAAGGACAGCGCACGCCGGAATATTCTGTATATCTGGGCGGAGGCGTTTCCACGCTTCGCTACCAGCCTGAGACAGGCGATAAGCGTTTTTGGAACGGCGGCGGCCTGCTCGGTATCGGATTCAACTATCTTTTTACCAGCCGTTTCGGTTTTGTGACCGGCGCGGAAATTTCGAGCTATTCCGCGACAGTGACGGCCGGTAATGCGACGTGTTCCTACGCGACCTCTGATCCGCAGGGCGTCCCGTTTGTGTTGAACAGCGTGGTAAGTCATTTCAGGGAAAAGCAGCAGGTCGTGCTGCTGAATGTTCCCATCATGTTCCAGTATCAACACGGCAAGGGTCTTCACAAGTTTTACATTGCCGGCGGCGGGAAAATCGGCGTTTTCTCCGTTCTCAGCCGTTATTCCAACGACGGCGCTACGCTACAGACCTCCGGAGAATTTGATTCCGAACGGCAATTTTCGGACGAAGCCATGCAGGAGTTGGGATTCGGCGATTTCACCGCTCCCGCCCTGTCGGGGAATTTTCCGGTACAGCCCTGTGTTACGGCATCCGTTGAAACGGGAATGAGGTGGCGTTTCAATAAAAACACAAGGTTGTACACCGGCATATACTTTGATTTTGGGCTTACGGAGATTCGCCGGAAGAAGGAAAATGCCCCAATGGTGAGATACCACAGCGACACCCGTAATTACACGATCAACAGCGCCATTGCCACGGCAGACAAAGTGACGCCGCTGGCGGCAGGGATAATAGTACGGTTTGCTTTCGGCCCCAACCAGACGAGGGGACGTGCGGTGTCATCGCCCGATATTTTCATGAAAGCACCTACGAGAGGCAGCAAAAAACCAAAATAAACGTTTCACATGAAATCTGCCTGTTATTATGTTGCGTATCAATGGAAAAACATTGCCTTCGGTATCGTTTTTCTGTCGCTCTGCGCCGGCACATTTGCACATCCTCCGGAGAGCGACAGTATCCGCATCGTAAAAGTTTCCTACAAACGCAGGGCGCTCCTGTTGGGTGCAGGCATATACCAGATGCGCAACACCTACGTGAATCCGCTCACAGGCTGGGGTATTCCTGTGGGATTGTACATGCCCTTCGAACGTTATCGCCGCAGGGGCATGTATAGCTCCGAAATCTCCTTCAACGCGGGTGTTCCGCTTTCGGGAATCAATCCCTCCATGTTCATCGAGGGCGGTTATTCCCATTACTTTCATTTCAGGTTATTTACTTCTTCCGGAAACCGATTTTTTGTCTATGCCGGAGGAGGAATGGCAGGCCGTATCGGTATGGATTACAATATCAGCGCCATTGGCAATAATGCCTTCAGTATGAACGCAAAATTCGACCTTCGGCCTTCCGCCGTGCTGAAATACCGTTTTACGCTGTTCCGTAAAAAACGCGCTTTTGAAATCACCCAGCAGGTAAGCCTTCCGGTTGCAGGAGCGGCGGTATTGCCCAAATATGGATACATGCGGTATCAAAGTTTCAGCGATGAGGGCGAATGGGAAGACATGAAATTCGGGACACTGTTCACCTCGCTGCACAATGCGTGGGGATTGAGCGCCCGCACCTGTATTGACTGGCGGTGGCGTCGTCGCGAACACGAAAAGGCATCGTACCTCCGCATAGGGTATGCTTTCGAGGCTTCCCGCATCAATTACGAAACCCGCCATCAAAGAGCCATACATCAACTGATGGTGGGAATGGTTCGAAAATTTTAAATCGCAGGCCATGAAAAAAATGCTTATCATCTGTTATTTCTGTGGCGCCGGTTTATGGCAAACCGCTTGCCATAAAATCTTTGTGGACGACAATCCTGCCAATACGCCTCTCAACAATTTCGACCTTGTATGGAGTCAGGTGGACGAACATTACCCCTACTTTCAGGAAAAAGGCGTCAACTGGAATACCGTCCGTTCCAAATACCGCCCCAAGGTCAATCATCAAATGACAGGCGAAGAACTGTTCGGCATACTGGCTCAGATGCTGGGTGAATTGCGCGACGGCCACGTCAATCTTGTCTCCCCGTTTAATATCTCCCGCTACTGGGACTGGTACCAGGATTATCCCCGCAATGTGAACTGGAATATCGTTGACAGCGCCTATCTCCGCAAGGACTTTATCTACACCGGCGGCGTTATGGCTCAAAAAGTGGGTAACACAGCTTATCTCTGGTTTGAAAGCTTTAGCGTTACCCTCAATAAAACGGGCATGAAATATATTATTGACAAATTCAGGGACTGCAAGGGTTTTATCATCGATCTTCGCGCCAATGGCGGGGGACTGGTGAATACCATGTACGAACTCGGCTCATACCTTGTGAAGGAAAAAACGCATGTCGGCTACCTGCGCTATAAAACAGGCAAAGGGCACAATGATTTTTCCGATTACTACATGGAATATTTCAAGCCGAACGACGAGGGAATCCGTTTCAACAAACCGGTTGTCATCCTTACGGGACGGCAATCCTACAGCGCCGCTAACATTTTTCCGGGCTTTGCCAAAGGTTTGCCCCAAATCACCCTTATGGGCGAAACTACCGGCGGAGGCAGCGCATCCCCGCTTAGCATCCATCTGCTGAACGGATGGATACTGCGGATGTCGAACTTTTGCATGACCGACCGCGAGCATCATACCTTCGAGTTCGGCGTTGAGCCTGATATTCATGTGGATTTTTCACCGGTACTTGAAAGACGGGGCAAAGACGCCCTTATCGAAGCGGCGGTGATGTACCTCAATCGATGAATCATATACGGTGATGCACCTCTCACGCCTGCGACGTTCTCTCACTGCCATGCAGACAGGGGAAAAAGGCGTAACCTGTAACCTTCCATGGCAAATTTTCGTATACTATAGATAGGCCGGTTGCATGAAAGTTGCCATGGCATGCTTCCCAAGTTGGTGGATGTCAATGTATTGTCATAAACGAAGCGGAAAAACAATGGAATTGTTACTCTTGCTCTCCGGAAGGGACAATTACCGGTTCGCCCCATCCGACCGGAGTGCCGAAATCAGGCGTATCGTCGGCTTTCCATGTAAACCGCTGTATAAACGTAGATCGTCCGCTTGCATAAGTAGGATCGTTGCGGTTTTTGACATGATACACGATCCAGTCTTCCTTACCGTCGGGCGATTTGGTAAAACTGCAATGTCCCACACCGTTTACTCCGTCTTTATCGGCAGTATTGTCGCAGCGGTAAAAGACCTGAGAGGGAGATTTTTGCCAGTTGGATGCTATCATTGGATTTTTCGTGGTATCGTTCAATACAATGTACCCCAACCGATAATCTTTTGTCCACGAACCGTTACAGGAATACACGATGTACAGGTTATTGCCTTTTTTCAAAGTAGCAGGTCCTTCATTAATGCTGGAAGATACCTTTTCCCAGGGCTGGTCTGCCGTTGAAATTTTCACGCCGGATGACGACATGGTATAAGGGTTGCTCATTTCGGAAAGATACAGGCACTGTCCGGGATCATCACTTGCAACGCCCGACCAAACGGCATACATTTTACCGTTTAACACGAAAGGATGCAGGTCGATCGCATAAAACGTATTGCTTCGGCTGGCAACGATTCCCGGGGTATAGTTTTTCCCGGAATACAACATGCCCATGTCTTCCCATTCGCCTGTCGGATCATCTGTTTTAGCCCGTAATACGCCCGAACGCTGGTTGGTATAGCCGCCCCCCGCTTCGCTGCTGGGACGCCCCGCCGTGTAGTATATGTACCACCGTCCGTCTGTTGCCTTATGCAGTTCGGGCGCCCATACATGCGCCACGTTCCACGGCTTGATGGATCCGTTGTCCACCGGACAGTTCCAGACGGTTTGGGTGGATGCCAGCACGCTCAGTTTGTCCGATCTGGAAATATTGATGGCGTCGCCATGCGCCTTACAGAGATAATAACCGTTTTGGTATTTCAGTATCCACGGGTCGGGAACGCCTCCAAGGGGGTTGGTAAACGTCTGGTTGCTCTGCAAAACGATTATTTCTACGGTGGGAAGGTCTTTTGCCACAAAACTGATCCTTCCATTGCGCGTTTTATGGCTTGTGTTTTCCGCATAAGCGATACGGAGCACCATTCCCGTGTTGCCGGAGAGTTGCGACAACGACAGCCATTCGTCATGAATGGTGGCGGTCCATGCCACATTGGCGCTTAAAAGCACCTCGAAATTACCCGCCGCATCGGATACCTGTTTGTTAGTGGTTCCCAAACTCAAATACGGAGTGGGGACAGGCGTTGTTGGGTTTTCATCATCGCTCGGATCCGATGGCGAATCTTTTCCGCATCCGCAGATACAAATGACGGCTGCCGCCATCAAAATTTTCGTTTTCATCGCTGTTCGTATTTATCAATTCGGCAATTCGTTCATTACGACCCTCATTCCGCTGTGATTCCCGCAATCCCCTTCGTTCTGCGCTCTTCCGCGTGATGAAATCCTGTCATAATTATCTGTAGCGCCGTTACTGAAATGCCGGAAACTGCCTCCCCTGATGACCCTGGGAGCATTGGTGGTACCGGTGGTACAGAGCGGGTCAATAGCGGGCAACCCTGCCTCTATGTTTTTCAAATAGAAATCAACATCCCATGCATCCTGACAATATTCAAATGCATTGCAGGTCATATCATAAATGCCCAGTTCATTAGGCATTTTCGTACCGATCTCGGCCGTCCCGATGGTGCTGCTTGTCGTCACGGCAACATCGGCTCTATTGTCGCTGCCGCTGTATTTATAACCTGCGCTGAGTTTGCCTCCACGGGCGGCATATTCCCACTCAGCTTCGGTCGGCAGGCGAACCGTTACGCCCAACTCTGCCGATAACCACGAACAATATTCCGCTGCACACCCCCATGTAATATGTACCGCCGGTTTTTGATCCTGACCTCCGCTTTTGGGTGTATAAATCAGGTTCGGAGTGGCGCCGCTCACATCGAAAGACCATGCATTTCGTGAAGAATTGTACATGGCCCGACCGTCATATCTCCTGGTAGTGCTCTGGTGAGAGTTCAGGAAAGCGCATATCTGTTCGTTGGTAATTTCGTATTTCGACAGGTAGAAATCTTTACTGATCGTAACTTCATGCACCGGTTCTTTTCCGAATGTATTTGTTGCAGTAAGAGAGGAAATGTTGTCTGTGTCGGGTTCGCCCATCAAGAAAGTTCCATTTTCCACCTTTACCATGTCTCCGACGTTGAAAATGTCTCCCGTTTTGGTGACAAATTCAATGGGAAGCCCGTAGAAAGTGCCGTCATCGTTTGTGGCATAAGCGCGCATGTAGTAGGTTGTTCCTTTTTCCAAGCCGCCCAATAGTGCGTAGAACCCTCCCACGCCTTTTCCAATTGTCTGATAGTGATCGTTTTCTATGTCAGGCTCAGGTGTAGTTCCCCAACACACTCCGCGCTCCTGTGTCGGCGATCCGGCGTCGGCAATGACCGTTCCATACATGTATGCCGAACGGTATCCGGGGAAAACATTGTCTGACTTTATAAAATTGAGCGTTCTGAAAGATGCTTCTTCTCCATAGATGATGACGCCTTCTACGGTTTGATAATACGGTTTGAGAAAATAATCGGTGTTTTGATTTAATTGCGATATGACGGTTGAAAAAGCGGCGCCGCCCGGGTCGGAAACCAGTTTCTGGTCTGCTACGGTCGGGTCTCCCGTTACATTCCAGCATACGCCATATTCGGTAATTTCAGCGTTTCCGTCATCGGCTATTTCCATTTTTACGGTTGCGGAATTGGGGGAAATATTAGAGATGTTGTCAATAATGCACCAGCCGTCAACAGGTATGCTTTTTGTAACAAAAAGTTGCTGATTGCCATATACCAGATTCGAAGCGTCTTCGGCAAAGGCTCTGGCATAATATGCAGTGGATGGCGTCAATCCGCTTATCTGAACAGCGAAACCGCCTATTCCGTTTTCATCTGCTGCCATCATCATATCATCGACTGTAGGAAATTCAGTTGTGCTCCAACAGATTCCCCGTCGGGTTATTTCAGCGGCATTGCCAGTACTGATGTAGCCGCTTCCAACGGCTGTGGTCTGTTTTATTTCGGAAAGCGACTGGGTAGCTACCTGCAAATCACTCTCAATGATTTTGTCTCCCTTACATGCCGGCAAGGCAGGAATCAAAACAGCTAAAAGTATCCATTTTATAGTTTTCATGATTTTTAATTTTTAATTTTTATTGTGTGATTGATTTTGGCGCCCATCCCCAGTTTTGGATCAATGCGGGGCTTCGATTGATTTCAACTTGCGGAATAGGCATGTGGTTCATATTATTTTCGTATGCTCTGTTTTCTATTTTTACCACGGAATAGGCTTTGGTTTTATCATCATCTTTCAGTAGAATATCCTGCTCATGCACTATGCGCTGTGTTTCCGTTCCAATCATCCAACGGCGGACGTCCCAGAAACGATATTCTTCAAAGGCAAATTCGACACGGCGTTCATTCCGGATCAGTTCTCTCAGGTTTTCCTTGTTTAGTGTCCATCCCCTGTTGGCAAACGTAAGGTCAACGGAAGGCATTTCGGCACGATTCCTTATCTGGTCAACAGCCCATTTTGCACTGTCGCCGGGAATTGTCGCAGGATCATCATAGTATTCGTTCATTGCTTCTGCAAATGACAAAAGGATGTCGGCATAGCGGATAATCGGATAGCAAACAGGCACTACAACGCCTGAATTTCTGGGGTTTAAGTCTTTATCCATGTATTTTTTCAGAAAGAAACCCGTACGGGCATATCCTGTGATATAATGTTTTCCGTTGGTTTTCAGGGAAGTCAGTTCCCTGTGCCAGTTTTGGAATTCGATGTCTTGGAATGTAGCGGCATCATACCAGATAGTGGCATTTAATCTGGGGTCTCTGCCGGAATAGGGATGCAAGGGTCTGTAACCGGAGTTAGGCTGGTCGGGTAACATTCCGTTTGCCATTTCATAAGATTCCACTAAGTCTTCGGTAGGTAAATTGTAACAAACAGGACTTCCCTTACCGCTTACCAGCATAAATTCGAACGGCAGGTTGTTAAAGTAGATATCAATGCTTGCGCCTTTCATCAAGGGTAAAATGGTTTCTTCGTGGGTATCGCGGGTTACAAAATAGGTTTCGTATGCCGTCTTTGTTCCCGCTTTTCGGGTAAACATGGAATATTTGCCGGTTTGGATCACTTGGCTAAGCGCGTTGGCGGCCACTCTCCATCGTTCTTTATCGTAGTTCGGATAGCGCCAGAGTGCTGTATTGCTGTCACCGGCATCATATTGCGGATAGTCATCCGGTCTGTTATACAAAGGGTTTGCTGCGAGAAACAGGATTTGGGCTTTCAATGCCATGGCCGTTCCTTCGTTGGCCCTTCCGTAATCGTCTCTTCCTGCCGGCACGGTAATCGACCGAAACATGATCGCCGCCTCATCACATTCCTTGACAACGAAATCGACACATTCGGCAAAAGTGCGTCGGGGAGAATAGAGCAACTGGTCGTCAAAATTCAATGTTTGATCAATGATGGGGATTCCTCCGAAATGTTTGATCAAATGGTAATAAAAAAATGCTCGCAGAAAGATGATTTCGGCTTTGAGATATTCAATGTCGCTACGGTTCATTACTCCGGAAGCTTCCGGAATCAGGTTGTAATTTTCGAGGAATTTGTTACAAGCCCTTATGGAGGCATAGTCATTTGACCACACCCCTCCCAAGGGCAAACTTTCGGCGTTCCAGTTGCCGTTATTGAACCGGTGTGCGTCCGAATCGAGATTTCGGGCTTCCCCGTTATCGGTGGCGCAGTCCAGATATGCGCCGTTCCATGAATCGGCAACCGCAAAGCCTTGCGGTAATTTGTAATAAATGTCGGCAACAAAATATCGCGCATACGTGGGATTGGAAAAAACATCCTTTTCCTTCAAATCACCTATGTTTTCTTTATCCAGCATAGATGTGCCTTCTTCGCAAGACGGGAAAAACATCATTGCAGTGAGGACAGACAAAATATAATTGATTCTTTTCATTTTCGAAATATTCTAATTGGGGTTAAAATTTAAGGTTTACGCCTAAGCTATATTGTTTCATGGGCGGATAAGTGGTGTTGGCGCCATCATTTGATTCCGGATCATATTCTTTAAATTCGGAAAAAGTCAGAATGTTGGTTCCCGAAATGTAGATTCTCATACCGGAGAAGTTGATCTTGTTGATCCATTTTTTGGGGAGACTGTATCCCAACTGGACATTTTTCAGTCTGAGATAATCTCCTTTTTTCAGCCAGAAAGAAGAGAATCTGTGGTTTTGGTCTGATTTGGCAGGCGATAAGCTCGGATAAGTTGCCGTGGCTTTGGTCGCCGGCGTCCAGCGCCCCAAATGGTGTTCCATTACTCCTCCTTCGTTGGTAAATTCCCAATAACCATAGCCATTGACATAGATGTCGGAATTGGCGGCGCCTTGCAGGAAAATTTGCAAGTCTATTCCTTTCCAGTCTCCTCCCAGCGTCAATCCGAAAATATATTCGGGCAACTGTGTTTTCCCGACAGGATATACGTCATAACTGTCGGTAATCCCGTCCTTATTTACATCGCGATATTTGAGGTCGCCGGGCTTGAGGTTGCTGGAATATCCCGACGGGTGATCCGCTATATCAGCGGCGTCTTCGTAGAATCCGTCGGCAATCAGTCCGAATCGTTGATTGATCGGTTTTCCTTTTTGCGAATTCCATGAGTAAGTAACAGGGGTTTCGCCTATTTCCAATATTTCGTTACGTGCAAATGAGATATTTCCTCTTGCATAATAATTAAAATCGCCCCTCCGGCTATTATATCCTGCTTCCGCTTCATAACCTCTGTTGCGTACTTTTCCTATGTTTTGAGGGGGAAATCCCTTGTTTCCATCGGCAGCATCCAACATTCCGTAAAGTACCGGGATGGATCTGTCATAATCGAGTATGTCGCGCCGTACTTCCTGAAAGACATCCAGCGAAACCGACAATTTGTTTTTCAACAGACGGATGTCGATGCCTGCATTATACTTTTCGGCTCGTTCCCACCCCACTTCACTGCTTCCTTCCTTACCTTCATAAATGCGGTTTACAGCTTGCTGGGTGACGCCAAAAGTCGGACGGTTGGATGTCAGCAAAGGATACAACTGTTCGTAGAGATATTTGCTGCTGCCGATCTGGTCGTTTCCTACCTGCCCGTAAGCACCGCGAAGTTTCACGTAATTAACGGCATGTATGGAGTTTTTCCAGAAATTTTCTTCGGAGATGACCCAGCCTGCAGAAAAAGCGGGAAATAAGCTAAAACGTTTTTCTTTTGAAAATTGCATGGATCCGTTGTACCCTGCATTGATTTCGGCAAGATATTTGTTTTTATATCCGTAGGTGATTCTCCCCACGTAGTTGACATAACCGCCGGGCAGGTTGGCGTTGTAGTAAGTTTGTAAACGATTGAAAGCCAATAATCCAGTGACGGAATGATGGCCGAATTTCCGGTTATAATCCATCGCTGCTTCCATCGTTATGTTCCGCTGGAACGGCCCTTGATTGTCTGCCGATACATCAATGGTAATAAATTCTTCCTGTTGTACAATTTCATACCTTCCGTCTTTGGTATATTTCCAAAGTTCCGGTTTTTGATTTACATCGCGGCGCGACCTCATTGCCGATACGTATCCAAACATTCCTCTAACCGATAAGCCGGGTGTGATCATATTCAGATTTTGCGTTAATTTGATGACGGTTTCAAAAACATTGCGTTTGGAATGGTCGTATCCCCAATGTGAGAGTGCCGCCCGAGGATTCACCAGATTGAGGTTGCCTCCCAGCGTTCCGTTCGGATTGACGTAGTTAAAATAATTCGGCGGGGTACGCACCAGCGATCCGTAAAGGCCGTCGCCGTAACCGTTATTGTGCCGTTCTTCAAGACGTCCGGATAAATCAACGACTAAAACAGTGCTTCGCGTAATATGAAAGTCCAAATTAGACCTGAGTCCGTAGCGTTTGAAAAAGACATTGGTATCATAATCGTCATTGTCAAAAGTTTTGTAGATACCACCTTCATGCAGGTAATTTGCAGATACATAATAATGTACAAACGGAGTTCCTCCCCGAACCACAAGGTTATACTGTTGTTTCATAGCATGATTGCGGAGCATGTCGCTGAAATAGTCATTGTCCGGGTGGGTATAAGGACTTTCGCCTGTGCGATACATATCCAAATCGTAGGTAGAATATTCCGACAATTGCCCTACATTGTTCAATGCTTCGTTTTTTAGACGGGCAAAGTCATACGATCTCAATTTTTTGGGCAACCTTGTCGGGGTATTCGTCGAAAAGGAAGCCCTCAAATCGATGGACGGCTTAGCGGTTGTTCCTCGCCGTGTAGTAATCAGGATTACGCCGTTAGCCCCTCTTACGCCAAACACTGCGGTTGCCGATGCGTCTTTCAGCACGGAAAAACTTTCGATATCTTCGGGATCGATTTGAGAAAAATCCCGTTCTACCCCGTCCACCAGTACCAGTGGCGCATTAGCTCCGCTGTTGTAACTGGCGCGTCCGCGAATAAAGATTTGCGCATTGTCTTCGCCCGGACGTCCTCCGGTGACTTTGGTCACCACGCCGGATATTCTTCCGCCAAGCGCCTGCGTAAGGTTGGTTACGCCTGTTTTCTGGAGGTCTTCCACGTTTACTGTCGAGATAGCGCCCACCACGGAAGCCTTTTTTTGCGTTCCATAGCCTACTACCACCACTTCTTCTATCTCGATCGCTTCTTCAGACAAAACAGTATTGATCTGCCGTTTATCTCCGACAATGACTTCCTGTTCGAAAAATCCGATAAAAGAAAATACCAATATACTTTCTTCCGTGGATACCGCGATCAGGTATTTCCCGTTAGTGTCGGTTACAGCGCCGTTGGAAGTACCCTTTTCTATGATATTTACTCCGGCTATCGGCGCGCCTTCCATGTCGGAGACAATGCCTGAAACAGAGATTTTTTGTGCATATAAATGGGAAAATGTCCCAATGAATGCCCCTGTAAGAATCAACAAAAATTTCTTCATCGATATTCTTTTTATTTTGATTATTTTGATTTATTTTGATTTAAATGATTACCAGCCGGGATTTTTAACCAACGCCATATTTTTATCCAGTTCGGTTTGCGGTATCGGATAAAAATAATGTCGCATAGGGAAAACCCTGTTTTCGATTTCCTTGTCGAAATTGTAAGTATAATCGCTTCCGACCTTAATAATTTCAGCGCCGTGTACCGGTCTGTTCAATGCGACTTCTGCCAGCCTCCAACGCCTCAGGTCATGGTAACGCTGGTCTTCAAACGCCAGTTCGACGGTACGTTCACGTTGCACCAGCGTCCGCATCTGCGCCTTGGTAAGATTGTCCACATTGGGAAGGCCTGCCCTCTGCCTTACTTTGTTCACGTACTCATAGATTTTTTCGTCCGTTACGATATCGTCTTCATTTAATCCCAGATATTCGTTCATGGCCTCGGCGTAATTCAGCAGTACTTCGGCAAAGCGCAGTACAGGCCAGTCGTGGAAAGTGGTTTTTTCCGGCGATACGATACTGGTGGTAGGGTCGATGTGCTTGCGCATCACATATCCCGTATTACATCCTTTCACTCCGGGAGATGCCGGATAGTCGGCTCCCCCTACAAAGGTTTCTATTTCCCTTCCCCAAATAGAGCTGCCGTTGTAGAAAATAGTGGCATAAAAGCGGTTACATCTGCCGGCATACGGGTTTTGAGGATCATAACCCGACCCCTCTTCACCGGGTAATTTGCCGGTAGCTTTCATTTCGAACATATCTACCAGTTCCTGCGTGGCATTGGTATTCCCTCGTGCATTCTGAAATCCTACGGGGCCATCGGCTTTTTCCACGCTGTTGTTCATGGAGTTTTGTTTCATGATTAAACCTTCCCAATTGTCAATTCTGGTGAAGAATGTCCGTTCAAACGAAGGATACAGTTCGTGTGCGGGCGATCCGTCGGAATTTTTCAGTTCAATACACTGCAAGGCGGCATCGGCGGCTTTTTTCCATCTTTCTTTATCCGGCTCCGGATAGGAGGTTTCTTTGATGGAGCCGGGCATGGGATTTTCGTTATGCAACGGGCTTGCAGCAACCAGCAATATTCTGGATTTTAATCCGTAAGCCGATCCTTTGGTCATGCGCCCGTAATCGTTTGACGGGTAACGGACAGGAAGGATTTCCGCCGCTTCGTCTATCAATCTGACCATATAATCGATCATTTCTTCAAAACTTGCCCTCGGCACATGGATATCGCCTTCCAGATCAAGCAGATCATCCATAATAGGGATGCTGCCGTGTCTTCTGAACAATTCGTAATGAAAATAGGCTTTCAGGAATTTGGCTTCGGCTATTTTCTGTTGTTTGCGTGCCTCCGACATCACCGAGAAATCAATATATTTCAGTACTACATTGGCTTTTCTGATCCACTGATAGAGTTCCGCCCAGCGTGCGTCGCCGGAATTACTCGCTGCATTAAGCCCTCCTGTAATGAAGTTATTCACATTGGTTGATCCGCCGAAGGGGGTATATACCGCCAAGTCGGAGACACATTCGAATACTGCGCCGCCCGCACTTCCATTCAGTCTGTTGTAACTCACTCCCGCGTTCAGCATGGGATAAAGTTCATTGACCAGCATGTCCACCCTGAGACTGTCTTTAAAAGTTTCCTGAGGAGGCATTTTTTCCAAAGGAACATCATGCAATGGACTGTTTTTACAGGAACAGACTACAACTGCACAGCATAAAATCAACAATAAATGTTTCATGTCTTTTTTTTTGAGAGATTAAAATTGTATGTTTAAGCCAAAACTGGAAATTTTCTGTAACGGATAAGCGTTTCCTCCCTGTAAACTTTCAGGATCCACGGTTTTCATGTGATGCCATGTAAACAGGTTGTAGCCGGAATAGAATATCCTCACTTGCGACATAAACGCATGTCGTGTCCACCGTACCGGCAGGGTATAGCCCAACTCGAGGGTTTTCAAACGGAGGAAAGCGCCGTTTTCTGTCCAGAAATCGGAACGTTGCGTATTGTGGTTTGCGCCGCTTACGCTTAACCTCGGATAGCTTGCCGTTTCCCATGTAGCCGGGTCTTGCGGGTTGAAGCGGTGATCCAAATGGTATTGTCGTACATTCCCTTCGTAACCGCCTCCGGTAGAGAGCGTATTGGTGAATGCAATGATACTGATACCGGAAGTATAATACTCTCGGCGACCTATTCCGGTGAACATGGCGCGAAAATCGACTCCGTAGCACTTGAATCCGATAAATGCCGCATAGCTCAATTCTCCCAAATTCCCTAAATCGCCCGTTATCCGGTCGTTAATGTCCACTGTGCCGTCGCCGTTCAGATCGCGGTACTTTATATCGCCTACTTTCGGCGGGCTGAAAGTAGTTTTCGGGCTGTTGAGTATATCCTGCTCGCTTTGATACAGCCCGTCGGTGAGATAGAGGTCTGTGAGGTTGTTGATGGATTTGCCGACGGTTTTCCGGTAATCGTATTCAAATTTTTGTTCGTCGTTGAAAACAATTTCATTGTGAGCAAAACAGAAATTGCCGCCTACAAACCAGTTGAATTTTCCAATGTGGTGGTTCACCATCCATTCGCCTTCAAATCCCTCATTGAGCGTTTCGCCGACATTTCCTCTCGGCCCTGTGCTTGCTCCAATCCCCAAAAGAGTGGAAACAGATCGCTGTTCCGTCAATATCTGCGTGGTTTCTTCCTTGAAATAATTGAACCCGACAGACAAAATGTTTTTAAATAACCCGATATCAGCGCCGATATTGGTTTTCAACGATTGTTCCCATGTAACATCTGGATTGAATAAACCATCCTCTATCCATCCGGCCACGCTGACCGGAGTTGTTCCGAAATTATATCTCGCATTGTTGCTATTCTTAAATCCGGGCAAATAGTAGAAATAAGGAATCCCGTCGTCATTGCCCGCCAAGCCGTAAGAACCTCTTATTTTCATGAAACTCAGGATGTTTCCAATATTATTTTTGATGAAAGATTCTTCTGAAATGATCCATCCGGCAGATACCGCAGGAAAGAAGCCGTAACGGTTTTCTTCCGGCAGTTGTTCGGAGCCTTGCCATCCAAAAGAAAATTCTGCCATGTACTTTGAAGCGAAGGTATAATTTGCCCGTCCGAATATTCCTTCGTGGTAATTAGGCAAATTTTGCGTGTCGTCCGATTCCTGATTCCGATTGATCACCAAAGAGGACGTCACTTGATGTTTGCCGAAATGGCGGTTGTAGTGCAATCCAAATTCCACATCAAAGATTCGTACTTTACGGGAGCCGAAAGAATTGTCATTCTTTTGTTTGGCCAATTCGCCCCATGCGGTTAATGTATCTTTACCGCTTACAGGGTCTGTTACCAACTGCCAAACCTGATATGATTTGGTACGATCGACGGTATTGTCGTAGCGGGCGTCCCATGCAATGGAACCGTACATGCTCAACCCTTCGGTGATAAATCCCAGTTTTTCGGTCATGTTCAGCGAGGCTTCCGTAGTGGTATGCGTATAGTCTTGATATCCGCTGTAATTTAATATCCCAAACGGATTATTTCTTTGCTCGTTACTGCCTGCTACCTTGTCCGTTCCGTAATGGACGGGGAAAATATTAGGCCGAAGGGAATATAAAGTATTGAAAAGATTGTCGCCGTCCCCGCCCGGATTTTTCTTTCGCTGTTGCCTGCCGAAAAGGTTCACCGCCATGGACAGGTTGTCGGTCAGGTTCACATCCACATTGGAACGAATGGAATAAGTCGTGAAATTGGCGTTGGTATTATAAGTATTGATCCCTTTCTCGGTATGATAGAGGCCGTTATTGTTTTGAACGGACATATTGACAAAATACCGCGCCTTGGAGGTCCCCCCTTCCACGCTCAGGTTGTATTTCTGCGAAATGGTATATGGTTTCAGGAAGGTCCCTACCCAATCCACGTCGGGATAGTGCAGCGGATCGTCGCCGGTACGGTAATGTTCGAGCATCTCGTCATCATACAGTTCCGTCCCTTCGCCGAAATCATTGCGCATGGCCTCATTGTGCAGCAGTGCATAATTGTAAGCATCCAGAAAATCAGGTTTTTGGGTAGGTTGCTGCATACTTACCTGCGCATTCAATTTCAGTTTGGGTTTTCCTTCTTTTCCCCGACGGGTGGTAGCCATCAATGCACCGTTTCCGCCCCGCAATCCGAATATCGCCAACGCTCCCGCATCCTTATACACGGATATTTGTTCGATTTCATGCGGATCTACCAGAGAAAAGTCCCGTCTGTGCCCGTCCACATAAATAATAGGATTTCTGTTGTTCCATGAACGTCGTCCCCGCATATAAATATCGGCATTGTCTCCTCCGGGCGCACCTCTTTCCTGTATGGTAAGTATGCCTGTCAGCAGACCTGTAACGGCAGCATTCTGGTATGTGATCGGAATTTCTTCCAGATCGGTCCCGTTGACGGTAGAGATGGCAGAGGTAATCTGTGAACGTTTTTGTTTGCCATATATTAAATATACGTCTTCGTCTTTTTGTTCTGTTCCGGGCAGAAGGGTAATTTTTATTTCCCGTTCCTGTCCTATCCGGACTGTAACGGGAATGTATCCTTCCAGCGAAAACAGCAACGACGATTGTTCTTCGGGAACTAAGATATTAAAATTTCCCGTTACGGCGATGTTATATGTTTCCAAGTATGATTAGTTATCGTATATTTGCAGGATTAAATAATAATTAATAAAAAACAAATGAAAAGAGCGATATTATTAGTACGCGTGTCGACAGA
>JAISWE010000102.1 GCA_031271175.1 Bacteroidales bacterium
ATTTCTACAATCACTTCGTTAGCAATGGCGTTTACCAACCATGGCTGTCCCTGTGTCTGTTCCCAGACTAACTCTATTGCATCGTCTTCGAATATTTGACCTGTTTCATCGGTATGCTGATTGTAAAGTTGTATAATCTCTTCTTTTATGAAATTTTGTAAGGTTAAAGCTTTTGTAATGATGTTAAACGGACTTGCGCTACCCAATGAAGCGCTGTCGGGACGAATCTTTGCCTTATAGTCGCGAATATTGCGCATCCCGACCAGCGCTATGGAATGAACAAAAGCCTGTTCCGGACGACTGTTGTAACCATCGCGCAATTGTCGCAGAAAAGCAATCAGTGTTCCTTCTTCCAAACAATCCACCTCGTCGAATAAAATCACCAGCGGTTTATCCAGCAACTTGCAAAATCGTGTGAGCGCCGTATTCAATATGCCGGTGAAATTTTCATAATCCGCATCTTTGGCAAAGTCCGAACAATGTGGAATATTCATATTCTCAAGTTTGTTTTTAAAATTTCGTACTATCTCCGGTATGCCTGTTTCCGGTTCAACAGTGTTGCTCACGCTTTCCAGCGAACACCATAGCGTATAATACTTTCCGCCGGCATTAAGCCTGTTAGCAAGGTCTTTCAGATAGGTTGTTTTCCCGCTCTGACGTGCTGCATGAATCACAAAATATTGTTCATTATCTATCAACTGCTCTACGCCCTGCAAGCGGGTGGATGCATCTATCATGTAATGTTTTAAGCTATTACAGGGACCTGCGGTATTAAAATATCTCATCTTCCGAAAAATTAATTAACGAACAAATGTACATAATAATTCCCGACTTTAAAATATTAACATGTAAAAAGCCGGGAGCAAATATATCTTTTGGGATATATTTCCGAATTATCAAAAAAAAATAATTATTTTTGCATCACCAAAAACCTTTATTGGCATGAATTTATTGCGTATTTTTGCAATGGCGCTGTGGGCGGGGTGCTGTGTACAGATAGCCGATGCACAAGTCAACATAACCGTATCGAAAAAAAAGACGGTTATCGATGGCAAGGATTATTATCTGCATACCGTCAGGCAGGGGGAAACGCTGTATTCCATCAGTAAGGCTTACGGCGTTTTGCAGAAAGATATTGTTTTCAGCAATCCGGATAGTTTCGAGGGCATCAGAGTAGGGCAGGAACTGAAAATTCCGGAAAAACCGGAATCCGGAAATTTCCAACTGGAGTCCTCCCAATATATTTACCATATCACCAAACAGGGCGAGACCGTATATGCGCTCATGCAGACATATCATATCAGCATGGAAGAACTGTATAGACTCAATCCCGAACTGGAAAATTCGCCGTTACAGACGGGACAGGTAGTGACTCTTCCCAAGCCAAATCCTTCCGCACCTCCTGTACCATCCAAATACCTGATCCATGAGGTACAGCGGCGGGAAACCTTGTTTTCCATTGCCGGAGAGCATGGTGTCAGTATCAACCGGTTGATGGAAGCCAATCCGGAGATTGATCCCCAATCGCCCGGCATCAAGGCAGGACAGAAAATCAAGATTCCGCTGCCGGACGTTGAACCTATCGGCATCCCAGTGGAAATGTCAAAGGCAGATACCATTATCATCAGGAAAGATGCGGAAGCCGATCCGGTAGAATGTGACACAACCGTGCAGGATTCTTTTCATATTGCGCTGTTATTGCCTTTCTCGCTTTCGGACAGAGCGCCGGCCGATACAAGTATCAAAAAAGATGCAGAAGGACGATATGTCCGCAAGGACGGAACATACTGGATTCCTCCCTTTTCGGAAATGGCGCTTGAATTTTATCAGGGCGCTTTGCTGGCCATTGATTCGCTGAAACAATCCGGCCTCAAAGCACAAATACATACTTTCGATACTTCGCGTGACACCTTGCAACTGATTCGGATTCTTAACGATTCGGTTATGAAGAGAATAGACTTGATTATCGGCCCCTTTTTCACGGATATGGTGGATCGTGTCGCTCGGTTTGCAGCGGAAAACCATATTTTCTATGTATCGCCCGTCGCCACGAATATCGAGTCGGTTAAAAACAGCCCCTGCCTGCTACAAGTCAATTCCGGAGAAATCAATACGATAGTTCCCATGACGGATGTTATTGCCAGACAGCGGGACAGCATACGGGTGGTACTCATCGGCAACAAGTCCGAAAACGACCAATCACTTTTCACGGCTTACCAAAACAAATTGCAAACCATACTGCCCGATTCGATGGTGACGATGTTCCAATTCAAAGTGGACAGCATCCAAATCCCGTCTGCATATCTGAAAAAAGACAAAAGGAATATTGTTATTGTAACTGCCGGAAACGAGGCATTTATTAACCTCGTGGCAGCGCAGTTGAATGCCTCTGTCCGCGATTATCCCATTCATCTCTATGGTTTGGTAACATGGACGAATTTCATCAATCTGGATCCGGAATATCTGCATCGGTTGGAATTTCATTTTGCCACCGCCTATTATGTAGATTATCAACGCAAAGAAGTATTGCGATTTCTTCAGCAATACCGAAAATATTACGCTGCCGAACCTGTGGTAAGCAAACAGGACAGCTATGCCATATCGCCGGTACAGTATGTTTTTCTGGGATATGACGTCATGTTCTATTTCTGTTCGCTGTTGAAACGTTACGGCCGGGAATTCGGGTATTGTGTGTCCGGATTCAGGTTGCCCACGCTGCAGTCCGACTTCCGTTTTACCAAAGTGCAGCCATCCGGAGGGTATATCAACACCAGTCTCCACGTGTACAAATATACCAGAGACTATCGAATCATACAGATGGCAGAAAAAAATGAATGAGTTTATATCGCCGGCAGGGATGCGAATGCTTGGTATGGTGGTCATCGTTGCCATTGTTGCAGGAATACTGTATGTTAGGTACATATACAGGCGTGCCAAAAGAAAAACCTTGCGCATTAGGGAAAAAATGTGGTATTCGGGCGGCTTGAAGATGTCGGTCAATATATGGAACAAAAGCAGAAACATCGTGGAATTTACCCCCCCCACCCTTGAGTTCCGCCGTCCTCGCATGAAAAAGCGCCGCTTCCGGATTATTCCTTCAGGCGATAAAAATATCTTTCCTTTAGGACTGTCGCCGCAAACCGGCTATGACTTTCAAGTAGATTTTATTCTTTTGTACGACCGCGAACCTCTTTTGCGACAATACGAACATCTGGTGATCTGCGTGGACGACAAGTCCGGAAAACAGCTTGTTCGAAAAAAGGTAAGATTAAAACGGCCGCCGCGAAGCCCGGCTTTTTCGTCAAGAACGTCGAATACCGGATCTCGCAAACGTTGAAATAACTCCGCACGAATCGGACTGCCGCCTTCCCGTGGCAACAGCTATACTGTTAGCGGGGCAGTATCAATCGGCAACCAACCGTTGTTTTTGCAGGATTCTTTTTAAGAACCGGCAAGATATCCTCCGGCTTTCAGGTACATTTCGTTGTTACGCCAGTTTTTGTGTACCTTGATAAAAGTTTCAAGAAACACTTTCCGTGCAAAAAAAAGCTCCATCTCTTTTCTCGCTTCGGTGACGGTTTTTTTCAGCGCCGTCCCTTTTTTTCCGATAAGGATAGACTTTTGCGTTTCCCGTTCTACGAAAATCACAGCATGAATACGGATAATGCCGGTTTCTTCTTTGAACGATTCCACAGCAACTTCCGAACAATAGGGGATTTCCTTCCGGTAGTTTTCGAAAATTTTTCCCCGCAGGATTTCCGAAGCAAAAAAACGGTCGGATTTATCGGAGATTTCATCTTTCGGAAAATAAGCAGGGCCTTCCGGTAGCCAGCCGATGATAGCGTCGCTGACAGGGTGGATGTTGAACTTTTCCTTTGCCGACACAGGGATGATCCGCGCATTGGGAAGCAGTAACGTCCATGTGTCGCACAGCCTCTCCAATTTTTCCTGCGTAGTAAGGTCTATTTTATTGATCAACAGCAGTACCGGCGCCTTCATAGCGGCGATTTTGTCGAGATAATCGCGGTTTTTGTCCGGCGTTTCCACCACATCGGTAACATAGACGATCACGTCGGCGTCCGTAAGGGAAGCCTGCACAAATCCCATCATACCTTCCTGCATCCTGTATTTAGGCCGGATGATGCCGGGCGTGTCGGAAAAGACGATTTGATAGTTTTCTCCGTTGATGATGCCCATGATTCGGTGTCGTGTGGTTTGTGCCTTAGCGGTGACGACCGACAGTTTTTCTCCCGTCAGTATGTTCATCAGCGTTGATTTCCCGACATTGGGATTCCCGATGATATTGACGAAGCCGGAACGGTGCGCTTTCACCGGATGCCGGTTTTGTACACTGTTGTTTGCCGGTAGGTTTCGCCCGGATTCAGTGTGGTGGTGGGAAAGTTGGGACGGTTGGGCGAATCGGGGTAGTGTTGCGCTTCGAAACAGACGCCCATAAACGCTGTGTATGCCGTTCCGTTCGGGCTTTTTTTACTTCCGTCGAGGTTGGCGGAGGTATAAAATTGCATTCCCGGTTCGGTGGTACAGGTCTGCAACAGCCTTCCGCTTTCGGGATCGTAAAGTTCTGCCGCCGGTGCGGGGGAATCCATCCCGGTTTTCAGGCAAAAATTATGGTCATATCCTTTGGGAAGCGCCGCCAGGGCATCGCCGATGACAGTCCATTTGCGCAAATCAAACGGCGTGTTTTCCACAGAAAGAATTTCTCCTGTGGGAATGTTCTCTTCGTCTGTCGGTGTATATTCGTCGGCATAGACGATGACTCGGTGTCCCAGTATGTTTTTTTTACAGCCTGTGAGATTGAAATAGCTGTGGTTGGTGAGGTTCACCACCGTTGTTTTGTCGGTAACCGCCGTATAGTCGATTTTCAACACGTTGTCATTCGTCAGCGTGTATTGTACTTCTACTTTCAGGTTGCCGGGATAGCCTTCTTCCATGTCTTCCGAGATACAGTTCAGTGTCAGTGTGGCGGAGGCGGCGTCGGACGAACTGCCGGCGTCCCACACTTTGTGTCCGAACCGTTTGATACCGCCGTGGATATGGTTTTTCCCGTTGTTGGCCGCCAGAAGGTACTCCGTGCCGTTGAGTGTGAAGCAGGCATTGCCTATCCGGTTGGCATACCGTCCGACAATGCACCCCAGGCTGGGATGTCCAGCCAGATAGTCGTTCAGGCTGCCCAGTCCCAGCACGATGTTGTCCGGATCGCCGTTCCGGTCGGGAGTGCGAAACGCGGTAATGATACCGCCGTAGTTGGTGATATCGACGGATACACCGTTCGAATTGGCAAGCGTGTAAAGGGTTACCGGTTTACCGGCTGCTTCTCCCCACGCCTGCTGCGTAACCGATGGGCGGGGTCGGTTGCACGAAAGGACGATCGCACATCCTGCTACAATATAAGGTATGTTTTTCATGAAATCTTATTAGTTACCCCATAGCCCGAAATTCTCCGGCAAGTTTTGTCGGGCGCGGATTGATGCACATCACGGGAATTCTGGTGCTGTTGCCTATGATTGCCTCTTCCTCTACTCTTCCCAACAAATAGTCGGATTTCGTAATACCTTTGGTAGTGGTGATGATGATCAGGTCTGCTCCCAGTTGTTTCGCATATTGCAGCGTTTCAGCGGGGAAAGATTGCTTGCCTTCCGCTACTTCCACCTGATAGTATATTTTCTTGGAATTGAGAAACTTTTCGGTAAATATCAGATTGTTGCGAATACGTTGTTCGATTCTTTTGTCTTTTCCGACTTTCTCTCTGATAATGTACACATTGGAGTCGAACAGTGATGCGATGAAATGTACCCATCCTATTTTTTCGAGGTTTTCTTTCTTGAAATCCACCGGAAAGACGATGCGTCTGATGTCCGATTTCTTTTCCTGTACCAGGATAATCGGCACACTGGAGGTAATGACCACTTTCAGCGACCAGCTACCGGTCAGCTTTTGCATACCCTTGGCGCCGTGGGTACCCATCACCACGAGATAGGCGTCCAGCTCTTTTACGGTATCGCCGATGGTCGAAAAAATCGATCCTTTGCGCACAATACCTTCTACTTTCATCCCATATTCCGTGGAAAAACGTTCGGCTTCGAGCGTCACCTTGGCAGTAGCATCAAGGATTTCATCCGACTTTTTCACAATATGCAGCAATACAAGCTTGGTATTTATTTTTTTAGCCATAGTTGCCGCCAATTCAACGGCATACGGAACTACCACGGAAAAATCCGTCGGAATTAAAATCGGTTTAGAAAAATTTTCCATACATTTTATTTTAAAAAGTGAGTATTGAAATAATAAAAGAAATATCTTTGACTTTTTTTACGATTTTCAAATGAAAAGGTTAGATCATATCCGCAAAGGTATAATTTTTTTTGATTGGCTGTACTCTCTTTGCCCTGTTTTGTCGATAATATTATTGGCAAACGAGGCAATTGAATCGTTGTTCACTGTTATACAGCGAGTTTCAAATAACTCAAAGATCGCCTGCCGTTCATTCGATTTTTACCTCGGACAAAAAAACACACAAAAGAGATGAAAATTATTGAAAAAAACAAGTTTGACACCGAAAAAAAATCGTTCTGTTCCGAAAATATTCATTTCCGAAAGTGGGATTGCGTGACGGTCATGTTTGCCGACATAGACGATTTTTACGAATATTCGCAGCAAGTGCCGCCGGAGCAGTTGTTGCAAGAGTTGCATGCGTTTTTTTCCCGTTTCGACGAAACTGTTGAGCGGTTTCATCTCGAAAAAATCAAAACGATCGGAGATGCCTATATGTGTGCGGCCGGGATTTTTTCTTCCGGCAGCCATCATCCTGTAAACTTGGTGGCGGCGGCGCTGGACATCAAACATCATTTCGAACTGCCGCGGCAATGTTCGACAGGCTGGTCTGTCCGATTCGGAATCCATACCGGCGCTGTCTATTCGGGCATACTGGGGCGCAAACAGCCGATGTTCGACATTTGGGGACCCACCGTCAATCTCGCTTCACGCCTCGAGTCGTCATGTCCGAAAGGCGAGATACAGATTTCCGACATCACCTATGAACTGGTAAAAGAACATTTCATCTGTGAATACCGAGGACCGATGCCCGAAAAGTGGGGTAAAGGCAGCCTGTACATCGTGAAAGAAAAAAAATAAGATGTTTGTAATCTGCAATTTACATTATTATCAGCATCAATAATTTGGGAAAAAGTATTTTTATTTTTAAATTTGTATTTATTTTGTCGGATTTTTTAATCGATTTTAATGAAAAGATAAAATGGAACAAAAGAAACGCATCATAGTAAGTTACAAGAACTGTCCGGAAGAAGTGCTGAAAGCCATCAAAGAACAGTATCCCTTAGGATATGGTGATGCTATCATCAAGGTGGATAAGCCGAATGGCGACTTTTTTCATGCTATTACCATCGATTGTGGCGATGTCCGGTATCTGGTGAAAGTAGATGTGAAGATAGACAATCTTACGGAAGAGGAATTTGAAAAGCAATTCGGCTCAAACGAAGAAGAAATCCCTTCTGCCGAAGGAAAGGAGGAAGAAAATACCAATATAGCATCTCAGGACGATGAATAATGCCGTTGAAAGATGACTTGAAGCAGTATTTTGTATTTTCCCGTTCGGAAAAATATGGAATTATTGTACTGTGCGGTCTTATTCTGCTTGCACTTGTCGTAAAGACAGTATTACCGCGATTCGTCGCCAAAGAAAGCCATGCGGCCGATTACAGGGAAGAAGCAGCCTTGTTCCGCTCATCGACCGACGATGCCTCTGCCGGTGAACAAGAGCGGAGCATGCTCGAAATCGCCGAAACAAGAAGCTATTTCTATTTTGATCCGAACCATGCCACCGATAAGGAATGGAAACAGTTAGGGCTGAACGGACGGCAAATCCTCAATATCCGCAACTATCAGTCCAAAGGTGGAACCTTCCGGAAAAAAGAAGATGTAAAGAAACTCTACACCATCCCGATTACCCTGTACGAATCCCTTGCTCCCTACATCAGATTTCGGGCAAACAGCAACCGTCCGTTGCCGGTCGCCGGTCGTCCGAAAACGACAGTCCGCACGGAAAGCCGTAGCCCAACAATTGCTCCATTGCCCATTGAACTGAATACTGCCGACAGCGCTTTAATGACAAGCCTTCCGAGAATCGGCCCCATACTGGCGGCTCGTGTCCTCAAATATCGCAGACTGATAGGAGGCTTTGTCAGGATAGACCAACTGAATGAAGTTTATGACATGGATTCCTCTATCGTGGAACGAATCCGGTTGCAAGTAACCGTTGACAGCAGCCTGGTAAGGAAAATATCCGTCAACAAGGCTTCTTTCAAGGAACTGAACAGCCATCCCTATCTGAACAGAGAACAAACAAACGGCATTCTCTATTACCGCAAAATTCAAACCTCCGTCAGGACACTGGATGAGTTGGTCACAAACAATATCCTGCCGCCGGAAACCGCTCAAAAAATAGCCCCTTACCTCTCATTCGAATGAAAAAGAAAACCGTTTTTGCGATAACCGTCGGCGTTTTGGCAGCAGCCGTTTACCTGCGGCACGTCTTTTTCAAGGGTGAACTGCCGTCCGAACCGCCGCCTGCGATTTGCCACGCCGATACGCTTTCCGCCAAACCTCAACCCCAACCCCTGCCATACGGACTGGTTCGTATCCGCGATATGGACACTTCCATCCTCGTCGATCTGAAATATGCCACCACAGATAATTTTACCGGAAAAATCCTGTATCCCTGCGCAGAGGCATACCTCCAGCGGGAAACAGCCGAAAAACTGTATGCCGCCGGACAATATCTGCAATCTCTTCATCCCGACCTGCGTTTGTTGGTGTATGATGCCGCAAGACCCTTGAGCATCCAGCAAAAAATGTGGGACGCAGTGAAAAACACACCTTACCGGAAATATGTAGCCGACCCGGAACGCACAAGCCTGCACAACTACGGCGCCGCAGTGGATTTAACCCTGTCCGGCCGCAACGGGAAACCACTGGATATGGGAACAGCCTTCGATCATTTCGGAGAAGCGGCGAGTACCGTCAGGGAAGACGAGCTGCTGCGGCGCGGCAGATTAACGGAACAACAGGTAAGCAACAGGAAACTGCTGCGTGAAGTAATGCAAAAGGCCGGTTTTCAAAGTATCAGCGGAGAATGGTGGCATTTCAACTCCTGCACGCTTGCCGAAGCCCGCCGACGATACCCCCTCCTGTCAGGCAGAGATCCGCTGCTTGTAAACAATACGGCATCCCTGCCGGACACACTGCCGGCAATGGAAAACTCCCGGCAACAGTAACCATCGGGGAACACCGCCGTCCGACTTATCCGGATATGGTCAGGTCGCGGTTGATCAGGCGGTATTTCGCTATTTCCCTGTACGACGGTTCGTCGCAGGCATAGTTGCACCACGGATAAATACTGATACCCCCGCGAACGTTGAACACTCCCAACACCTCGATGTATTTCGGCGCCATCAGCCGAACCAAATCTTTCATGATTATGTTCACACAGTCCTCGTGGAAAGCGCCGTGATTGCGAAACCCGAACAGATACAGCTTGAGGCTTTTGCTCTCCACCATTCGCAGGCCGGGAATATAGTGAATGTAAACGGTAGCAAAATCAGGCTGAGATGTAACGGGGCATAGGCTGGTAAATTCGAGGCAGTTGAATCGCACCCAGTAGTCATTGTCCGGGTGGGGATTGGCAAAAGTTTCCAGCAGGGAAGGATCGTAACCGGAAACACAGTCGGTTTTCCTTCCCAGTGATTGCAGCTTTTCCCGTTTTTTTACTCCTCCGGTATTCATATTATATTCATTCTTAATTCTTAATTCTTAATTCTTAATTGTTCATTATTCATTCTTAATTATTCATTATTCATTGTCCTGTTTCTGCAGCAGTTCTTGTATTTTTTGCCGCTTCCGCACGGACAGGCGTCGTTGGGGCGAATGGCAGAGCGCTGTATCGTTGTCGCCAGCTGTTTTTTTGACAACGGCTGCTGCCTGAGCCGGCTGTGCGCCATAGCCATCACATTGGCGGGCGGCCGTTCGGCGGCAAGTTCTTCCGCCATGAACTCCATGTAGGGGGCTACGTGCCGGTAAAAAAGCCGCAATCCCTCGCAGAGGTAGTTCAGTCCCGGTTCGCCGGAAGCCGTCCGGATAATTCTGTTCTTGGGACATTCGCCGTTGCAGGCAAACAGAAATTCGCAGTCCTTGCACTGCTGCGGCAGCGCATCGCGCTTATCCCTGCCGAAGCGAAGCTGCTGCGGCGAATACATCATAGATACCAGTGTGTCGGAGCGAATATTGCCCAGCCGATATTCCGGGAACACGAAATGATCGCAGGCATACACGTCGCCGTTGTGTTCGATGGCGCCGGCATGGCCGCAGGTCTCGGCGTGCACGCAGATGGAAGTCATGCTGCCCGTCCAGTTGGCAAGGATGGAATCGAAAGTAGGCACAAAACAAGTTCCCACGTCGTTCAACACCCAGTCGTCGAAGATACCGCACAAGAATTTGCCGTAGTCCAGCGCCCCGACCGACCACGGCGCCAGCATTCCCTGTGTGGTGTCGCTTCCGGCAAGCAATTGCAGGGCTTCTGCCGGCAGGTGATCCGCTATCCGTTCCACCACAGGCGAAAACTGCATGTACCTGCTGCCGGTAGATTTCAGGAAACGGTAGATCTCCAGCGGGTATTGCGCACTGTAGTCGTTCACTACCGACATGGTGTTAAATTCCACCTTGTGTTTCACCAGCAATTCCAGCCCCTTCATCACCCGCGCAAAGGTCGGTTTACCCGCCCTGTCGGTGCGGTAACGGTCGTGTACGTGCTCCGGCCCGTCGATGGAAATACCCACCAGAAAATGACAGTCGGCAAGAAAACGGCACCATTCCCCGTCCAGCAGGGTACCATTGGTTTGCAGCACGTTCTCAATCCTTTTGCCCCGGCAGTACTGCTCCTGCAACCGCAGAACGGTACGAAACCACTCCGTTCCCAGCATGGCAGGCTCGCCGCCGTGCCAGATAAACTGAATGACCGGCACATTCTGCGATGCAATATATTCGTCGATAAACTTTTCCAGCAGTTTCCCGTCCATCCTGAACCGGGAAAGCTTTCCGTAAAGCTTGTCCTTTTCCAGATAATAACAGTAACTGCAATTCAGATTGCACACAGGCCCCGCAGGTTTTGCCATGATACTGAAAACCAGCGGCACCGTTTGAAATGTTTTGTTCAATATCGATGTCATGATGATGATAACAGGATACAAAGTTAATAATAATTACAGAATGTATCATTTGTATCCAATATTCACTCTGGGGGGAGACAGTATCTCCTTTCGGGGAGACAGTATCTCCAATCCCTACGGTACACCGAAGCAACTGTTATATCTTGTTTATTTCGCATCGCTAAAAATTTTTCATCTCTAAAAGCCGGGGAAAAAATAATTGTATTCAAAAAATCATTACATTTGCCGGATTATTATTTTAATAATTTCTTTTTATATTTTATAATGACAAGCCACTTTTCCTGTGCCTGCTTTACTGCGGTTTCCGAATGTTTTTCCGAAGGGAAGTGGTTTTTCTCATATATTTTCCGAAATTCGTTCTATGGCAGATAAAACCATCATCGTTACGGGCGGCGCAGGCTTCATCGGTTCGCATGTAGTTCGCTTGCTGGTAAGCCGCTACCCGGAATACCGGATTATCAACTTAGACAAGTTGACCTATGCTGGCAATCCGGAAAACTTGTCGGACGTAGAAAACAAGCCCAACTACGTTTTTGAGCGGAAAGACATTACCGATGCGGAAAGCGTCAGGGCAGTCTTTGACGGATATCTTCCCGACGGAGTAATTCATTTGGCGGCAGAGTCGCACGTGGATCGTTCCATCAGCTGTCCGGCAGAATTTGTCATGACCAACGTGGTGGGAACGGCTACCCTGCTGGATGCCGCGCTGGCCTGCTGGAAAGGCCGGTTTGAGGGAAAGCGCTTCTACCACATTTCCACCGATGAGGTATATGGTTCGCTGGGTCGAGAAGGCCGTTTTACCGAAACCACGCCCTACAGCCCGCGAAGCCCTTACTCAGCTTCAAAAGCCGGCGCCGACCATCTGGTGAGAGCCTATTTCCACACTTTCGGGCTGCCGGTGGTGATTTCCAACTGTTCCAACAACTACGGCCCCAACCAGTTTCCGGAAAAGCTGATTCCCCTTGCCATCAACAACATCAGGGACGGTTTGCCGGTTCCCGTGTACGGAAAGGGCGAAAATGTGCGCGACTGGCTCTATGTTGTCGATCATGCCTGCGCCATCGACACCGTCTTTCACCGAGGCAGGAACGGCGAAACGTACAACATCGGCGGCAACGGCGAATACGCCAACATTGACCTGATACGGATGCTGTGCCGCATCATGGACGGCAAACTGCAACGCGCGGAAGGAACTTCCGAAAGGCTGATCACCTTCGTGAAAGACCGCGCCGGCCACGATCTGCGCTATGCCATTGATTTTACCCGACTGGAACGCGAACTGGGCTGGAAGCCCTCGTTGCGGCTCGAAGAAGGGCTGGAAAAAACCGTCGACTGGTACCTGTCCAATGAACAGTGGCTGCAACATACGGTGAGCGGCGCATACCGGCAGTATTACAGGGAACAGTATGAAAATCGCTAAAACCCTTCATCTCCTTATCCAATTGAAAAATATCATTCTTACCGTTCTCCTGTCAACGCCGGCAGCCGTCCTGTCGGCACAGCCCGCCCACCGTATCCCACCGGCGCAGCCCCGCCTGATCGTGGGCATCGTGGTGGAACAGATGCGCAGCGATTACATCGGACGTTTCTGGAACAAGTTCGGCGAAGGAGGCTTCAAACGGCTGGCAAGCGAAGGCACTTTTTGCCGGAACGCCGGCTACAATCATTTTTTTATGCAGACGGCCGTAGGATATGCCACCATCTACACCGGCGCCCTGCCGTCCGGTCACGGGATCGTGGCCGACCGGTGGTTCGACCGCGTTGCCGGCAAGATGCAGACCGCCGTGAGCGACGAAACGGCCGGCACGGTAGAAGGCGCCTTCGCCTCCGGACAGTTCTCGCCGCGCAACCTGCTTGCCACCACCATCGGCGACGAAATACGCCTGTCGAACCTGCAACAGTCGAAAGTTTTCGGCGTATCCTTTAATCCCGAATCGGCCATCCTTTCGGCAGGGCACGCAGCCAACGGCGCTTTCTGGTTCGATTGCGAAAACGGCGCATGGATAACCAGTAACTACTACATGGATCATCTCCCCAACTGGCTGGCCGACGAAAACCGGAAGAAACTCGCCGACCTCTACCTTGCTCGCACATGGGAACCCGAACTCCCGCCGGAACAGTATGGAGACTGCCTGCCTGACGCCAACCCCTACGAAACGGGCATCGAGGGACGCATCGTCTTCCCCTACTCACTGCCGGAACTTGCCAAAAACAAAAGCATAGACAAGCGCTACCGCCTTATCAACCGTACACCCTTCGGCAACAGCCTGACCAAGGACATGGCCATTGCCGTCATGGTGAATGAAAACCTCGGCAAGGACGATTTTCCCGACCTGCTCACCGTTGCCTTCACCGCCACCGAAAACATAGGCAATGACTTCGGCAACATGTCCGTCGAACTGGAAGACGTCTTTATCAAGCTGGACCGCGAGCTGGAACATTTCCTCAATTTCCTCGATGAGTTTGCAGGTAAGCAGAATGTGCTGGTTTTCCTCACTTCCAACCACGGCGCAGCGCCAATGCCCGACCGGCTGAACGAGGCAAAAATCCCCGTGGGGAAATTTAACGCCAACAGCGCCGTATCCCTGCTGCGAAGCTACCTGAACGCTATCTACGGCAGCGGCGAGTGGATCAAGACCTATTACAGGCAACAACTCTACCTGAACACCGAACTGATCGAAAACTCAAAACTGAAACTCGAAGATTTCCGGCAAACGGTGGCGCAGTTCATGATTCAGTTTACCGGCGTAAGCAACACCCTCACCGCCGGCGCACTGCAAAGCCGGCAATTTACGGAAGGCTTTGCAGGCACGGTGCAGAACAGCTACTTTCCCCGCCGTTCGGGGGACGTGTTCATCAACCTCTATCCGGGATGGATAGAGAAAGGCACAGATGCGGCATCCCACAACTCCTCATACATTTACGATACGCAGGTGCCGCTGATCTGGTACGGCTGGAAAGTGAAACGCGACAATATCACCGCTCCCGTCAATATCACCTCCATAGCGCCTACCATCGCCCATTTCCTGAACATCACGCCGCCTAACGCATCCTCCGGCAAAATCATCACCGAAATGACAGACTACTGAACAATTAATAATTAATAATTTTTGTTTTTTTCATAAAAAGTTTTTATCTTTGTATGATAATAACAGACATTCATGCGATGACAGCACTTCATCACGACCACCACGGCCACCATCACGACAATGCCGCCAAAAACATTGCCGTTGCATTTTTTTTGAATCTGGGTTTTTGCCTCATCGAACTGGTCGGCGGAATCATTACCAACAGCATTGCCATCCTGTCGGATGC
>JAISWE010000184.1 GCA_031271175.1 Bacteroidales bacterium
CTGCGATTTCGTTTCGATAGTAACTACCGGCTTGCCTAAAAGAGTACTTACTATGAACTTTGAACTCTCGTTATCTTCCATCAATCTCTTGAAGACTGTGTCATATATTGGATTTGCTACGATCATGACCTTTAACCTTTTTGCAAAATTACATGAAAAACTTGAGTTTTCCAAACGCGAGCAATGAAAAAAGTTTTTTTAAGAGGAAGTGTTACCGTTTTAAATACATTATCCTGTTTATAATACAGTTATCAAGTGTTTCGGCATTTGCCCAAAGCAATTTTGTTTGTGCCGGTAATTTCGTCGCTTATCAGACAGGTAAGTTTGAGAAATCCCGGAGTCGGCGTTTTTTGATAAAAGATTCGAAGAAGACAGGCTTGTCGTAACCACCGGAAAGCCGGCGGGCTTTTACTCAAAAGCCGGCGAGCTTTTATGTAAAAGGCGGCGGGCTTTTGAAAAAAGCTGGCGGGCTTTAAAAAAAAGATCAGTAAGCGTTTTAAAAAAGCCGGCGGGCTTTTGTGAATCCGTTTCGGGCAAGTATTGTGTTGGGTCGTATGCTAACGCGAATTACAAGCAAATCAAACAGGACGTTAAACGGATTGTCGCCGACGAATTGGCACATATTGAGAATGACCCCGGATAGCAGCTCAAAAAAAGATTTAGCCTAAAATATCCGAAAGATAAAAATTTTTCATATTTTTGGACATTCAAAAAATGATACTGTCATGGACTTAAATACTGAAATACTTGCCAAAGCGCAACAATGGCTCAGCGCTTCCTTCGACGAAGATACCCGAACGCAGGTGAAAAATCTGATCGACCGCCGTCCGGACGAACTAACGGAATGTTTTTACAAACATCTGGAGTTTGGCACCGGAGGTCTGCGCGGAATCATGGGAGTCGGCACCAATCGCATGAATGTTTATACCGTAGGAATGGCCACGCAAGGCCTGTGTAATTATCTGAAAAAGAATTTTGTATCCTTGCCGGAAATCAAAGTCGCCGTAGCGCACGACAGCCGCAACAACAGCCGTTTGTTTGCCGAAACCGCTGCGGGCATCTTTGCCGCCAATGGACTGAAAGTCTATTTGTTCGAATCGTTGCGCCCTACCCCCGAACTATCATTTGCCATCCGGCATTTCGGCTGCCGGAGCGGAATTGTCATTACCGCATCGCACAATCCGAAGGAATACAATGGTTACAAGGCTTACTGGGACGACGGTGCACAGGTAATTCCGCCCCACGATAAAGCCATCATCGAAGAGGTAGGAAAAGTATCCATTGAGACGGTCAAGTTCAATGGTCCCAAGGATTTGATTACCCTTGTAGGGAAAGAGACAGATGAAGCGTACACCGATATGATTGTGCGCTTGACGCTCTCTCCGGAAGCCATCCGCCGGCATCACGACCTGAAAATCGTTTATACGCCGATTCACGGAACGGGTGTGGAACTGGTACCGATGACACTCAAAAAGAAAGGTTTTACCAACATTTGCCACATTCCGGAGCAGGATATACCCGATGGCAACTTTCCGACGGTGAAATCGCCCAATCCTGAAGAACCGGCAGCTTTAAACATGGCGCTGCAAAAAGCTAAAGCAACGGATGCCGACATCGTGATGGGCACCGATCCCGACGCCGACCGCGTAGGCATTGCCGTCAAAGACAGCCGCGGCGAATGGCTGTTGCTCGACGGCAATCAGGCCGCCGCATTGCTGATTCACTACCTCATCCGTCGCTGGGATGAACTCGGCAAACTGAAAGGAAACGAATACATTGTGAAAACAATTGTTACCACCGATTTGCTGGCCGAAATAGCCGTCCGCAACAAAATCGCTCACTACGATGTACTCACCGGGTTCAAATGGATTGCCGACATTCTCCGTAAAAACGAAGGCAAAGCCATTTTTATCGGCGGAGGAGAAGAAAGCTACGGCTATCTGTGTAGCGATGCCGTCCGCGACAAGGACGCCGTGATGTCTTGCGCCTACTTTGCCGAAATAGCGGCATGGGCAAAGGATCAGGGCAAAACCGTGTTCGATATACTGGTGGAAATTTACTTGCAATACGGCTTCTACAGGGAAGCAGGCGTTTCGGTAGTAAAAACGGGAAAATCGGGCGCAGAAGAGATTTCGGCCATGATGGACGGCTACAGAAACCACCCGCCTGAAACTATCAACGGATCACCTGTGGTGAAAATACAGGATTACGCGAAACAAACATCCACAGACATAAAAACGGGAGAAACCGCCCCAACAGGCCTTCCTAAGTCCGATGTGCTGCAATTTTACACCGAAGACGGTAGCAAGATATCCATCCGCCCATCCGGTACCGAGCCTAAAATCAAATATTACATCAGCGTAAGGGAAAATCTTCCTTCTGTGGATGCCTACGAAAACGTAAACCAACAGATTCATGACAGGATAGCAAAAATAAAAAAGGAACTTGGATAATCTGTCACAAAATTTTCAAACAACATGAAAAAGATTCTTTTGCTCACCGATTTTTCCAGCGGATACGGTCGGAATCTGTTACAGGGTATCGTAAAATATTCCAAGGAGTACGGCCCGTGGGTATTCTACCGGATGCCGATGTATTACCGCGAACTATACGGTGATGAAGGGGTGATACGTTGGGCAAAAAAGTGGAAAGCGGATGCGGTCATCGCACAATTGGACAGCATCGACGTGACCAAGCTTCGTCAACTGAGGATTCCGATCATTATACAGAATTACAAGGAACGCACCAATAAAATGTGTAACATCACGGGCGACTACATCAGAACAGGAGAGATGGCAGCCGATTTTTTCATTCACAGAGGCTTTACCCATTTTGCTTACTATGGCTTCAGCGATATGATCTGGTCGCGGGAACGTGCCGAAGGCTTCCGCCGTATAATCGAAAAAAGAGGATTCAAACTGTCGGTGCTAAACAATAACAACCGAAAAGATGAGCACTGGTCATTCAATATCAACACATTGAGCAAATGGCTGTTGGCGCTTCCCAAACCTGTCGCTCTCTTTGCCTGCGACGATTATTTTGCCTCCCACATCACCGAAACCTGTAAAATTCACAATATTCCCGTACCGGATCATATTTCCGTATTGGGAGTGGACAACGACGTCCTGATTTGCGACACTTCCGCTCCGCCGCTTTCCTCTATCGCGCTTGATGTGGAATCCGGCGGTTACAAGGCGGCAGCAGTACTGCACAAACTGATGAGCAGAGAAATATCCAAGGCTTTTGACATCGTGATACCTCCACGCCGGATCGTGCTGCGACAATCAACCGAAAAATTTGCCACCAACGATATCGATGTCATGCAGGTGATAGCTTATATCCAAAGAAAATACGACAAACCGCTTTGTGTGGACGATATGATGTTCCTTGTGCCTCTTTCGCGGCGGGTTCTGGAAAAAAAATTCAAAAGAGAAATGGGAATCTCTATTTATCAGTATTTGCTGTATTACAGGATTGAACAATATGCCCATTTGCTCATCGCCACCCAAAGGCCGCTGACCGAACTGTCCCTGCAATGCGGATTCAATGACTATAAAAACGTATCGCGGTTATTTCGCAAATTCAAAAGTATCAACCCGATGCAATACAGAAAACTATACACTTGATATGTAAAGATATGTTTATCGGCGTTTTATAACAGGCAACCGCCTAAATTCGGCAGGGTTGGGATTCATTGTCCGCTGTAAGGTAACACTGTTTTCTTTTGTCTTTTTCCTGCTTTTCTCACTTTTTTCTGGTTGTTTTTAGATCAGTTTAATATCAATTAGTTACCAAAAAGTTTTTTGTTTTTTGGGTGTCCCATTGAGAAAAACAGGAGTCCCTTTGGGGAAAAGGTATGCCCCTTTGAGAGAAAGGTATATAGGTTTTAGGGAAAAGGTAGATAGGTTTTGGGGAGAAAGGTATATTTCTTTTTCCTGTTTTTCTCACTTTTTTTCTGGTTGTTTTCAGATCAGTTTAATATCAATTAGTTACCAGAAAGTTTTTTGTTTTTTGGGTGTCCCATTGAGAAAAACAGGAGGTAACACTGTTTTCTTTTGTCTTTTTGGATGGTTTTGTAGCGGAAAGGGTAGGTGAGATAAAAGATGACCATTCCCACAGGTGAAACCAGATACAGTACCGCAAAAAGGTAATATTTGAACAGTTTTAGACGGAAAGCTCTTTTTTTGCCGTCATCGTCTCCTTTGCGCAGGATGAATTTCAACCATAGCCCGAAAATCCGGTAACCGGTTTTTTCGATGAAGACAATGGACGGTTTGTAGCGAATGGCGCCGTTTTGTATCAGTTTTTGCTGTAGCTGTCCGGAAAAATCGCCGGACAGAATGGCTTCGTTGATGATGCGTCCGAAGACGGCGGCGCTGGCGATGTCCTCGGGTGAAACGCCCGCTGCCGGAAAGAGACCCTTTTTCTCTTTGTGTCCGTGAATCAGCCAGCGGACGATGGTGATAACGCTTATCAGGTTGTGGTGACGGTCTTGCAGCACGATGCTTCCGGCCGGCTTCCCGCCGCATCCGGTAATATACTCATTAACGGCAGTGTGAGCTTTCACCCACATGTTCCGGCAGTTGCCGATGGTGATGATGTTTTTGTCTTTTAGAAATTGCCGTATGGCAGGGGTTTGGAAAAATCCGTGCGTAGGAATGGATGGAGACAGGAACCAGACCGGATATTCGACAATAACCTGGGCGGCATCTTCCACATCGCTCAGGTCTATGCTGCGCAACGAACAGGCAACGCCCCCGTACGATTCGGGAAAAGTTTGAAAAAATGCGTCGGCTGTCCACGGAAAAGGAAACTCCGTTTCGGGTACAATGGCTTTGTAAACCACTTGGTGGCCGGCGTCTTCCAGCGGACGGCACACCGAACGGAGAATATTCAGCCCCTGTCCGCTCTGGGTATAATAAAATGCAGCTATTTTGCTCATGGGATATCGAATGTAATATGATCAACAGAAATATTTTTCTGCATTTCGGTAAATACGTAAACAGTACGGTCGTCCGACGAATCGGTCATCGTGAGGCGCTTCACGGCAAAATCCTTTTTGTCCAGCAGTATCTCCACGCTGCCGACCTGCGATCGACGGCTTGCCGACGGATGCAACTCCACCCGGTATTGCGTCCTGTTTTCCGTAAAAATCGGGGCGTACTCCGGCGTCAATTCGTCTGGACGCCCTGTTAAACAGGCGATGATCAAACGGTTCAGATGTGCGGCCATCCTGTTTTTGCCGGCGTCATAAACGGTGGTTTTACCGTCGGCAACGATTTTCATGCGATTACCGTTGAACACCACGTCGTATGCCGCCGGCAATCGGTATTCGAGACGTATTCGTCCTTCCTTCCCGTAGAAAAATCGTCCTTCCGAGGCGACCTGTTCGTCCAGCAGGGCAAAATATTTTGTCTGCTTAAAGTTACAGACAAGGGAATTGACGGATTCCGCCGCTTCACGCCATTTTTGTTTGAAAATGTCCGT
>JAISWE010000012.1 GCA_031271175.1 Bacteroidales bacterium
GATGACGGCTGCGCTGTTTTGCTGATTTTTAAAATATCATCGGGAATTTCTATTCCCGAATTGATTACGCCGTCTTCATATATTTTCAGTATTTCCTGTTGTATCGGCGAATAGGGACGAACATTTTCTATGTTATCTTTTTGTAACTCCACAAGCAATGCCTTGATTCGCAGATTCGTATTTTCGTTTTCGGAAACTTGACCGGTGATTTTCCTCCTTTCTTCCGCAGGATTTTTCATTTCACGTCCTAATTCGATATGAATTTCGTTGAAGAAATCTTTTGCTCCGTTGCCGTATTGTTTCCAAATATCCTTTACTACGCGAAGCGTTTCAGTAATTACTTGTTCTACAATCGGATTCCGTAAAGAATGTTGTTTAAATTCTTCGAGATATTTTTCCAGGTCATCGACCGTATTCCATTTCTCTGCTGTATTGGCTTCGGAATGACGGTTATATACAATATATTGAGCAAGCCATAGTTGCAAACATTGAAAATGGTTCTCATTTGTTAATTGAATGGCTTTTTCTCTTACTTTGTCTTTGATTGTTTCATCGTATTCGCCACTAATTACTTTTGAAATCCTGTCTTTGGTTTTTTCGTCTATTGCTTCCCAATTCCAATATTTCCCCAAACGCATTAGAGGTAATAATTTTTTAATGGCTTTTTCGGAAAAAGAGCTGTATTCACTTTTGAATGGAGGAAATTTTTTGAAATTTTCCACAAACGAATCGATATTCAGTTGATGTTTTTCGGCAAATGATTTTAATGCCTTTTCAAATTCGGTTTTATCGGTTACGGAATAGATAATATGCCACAAATTTTGCTCTGTTTCGGGGGTCAAAAATTCAGCAGGAAGCTCTTCGACTTTTTCCAGCCTTCTTCTGATTTCATAACCAGTTTCGTTACAGGGATATTTCTTCGATTTCTCATCTTCTTTTTCCTTAGAATCGTCGAATACGTAATTCCAGCGATATTTTGCGATTTCACTGTTTAGAGATTTGCCTTTCAATCCCTGTAAAGTAAAGAAATACTGAAGAATATCCTTATGATTTACTTCTTTTTTCTCCATCAGGAAATCGAATAAATTTTCCCAATCTTCACGACTGTTCAGAAACTGTGCCGTAACTTCCGTATCGTTGTCTTTTTTATAAATTTTCAGATTGAACAGCCATTGCCAAACCCTAAATTCTTGATACAGCGGATGCGATTTCGGTATCGCTTTCAGGTATTTTGTTATTTCATTGTTTTCCTTATCTCTATATTTTCTAAATTCCAGCGTGCAATTCCCGATAGACGATTTTTTACTTCGCAAAGGACGTTGATAAAAGATAATATCATTCACAAATAAATGAACAAAATCCCTTTTGCTTAAAACAAGCTGATGCGCTTCATTATTTTTATACAGCTCTCGAACACAGTCGCCGTATAAATCTTCGCCGAACAAATCCGGCTGTAATTCCACCTGTTTTTTAATAATGGCGATAAGCTCGTCTTTATAAAATTTACGCTCAATGGTGCGAATCAGTTTCCCGCGGATTTTTTGAGCGGGATTTTGTAACAAAGTTTCGTAAATGAATGTGCCGACTGTTCCGTCATAATCAACATTATGACGTGTTTTATATTCTCTGATATGCTTTTCCAAATCATTTTCGGTTTTCTTTTTCAGCAAAGTCCAATCGTCTTCGCCCGGAGCGCGAAAAGAGCGTTTTTCGGTTCCCTCCTTATCGGTTTTTATTGTGCCGTCATCATTGAAATCGGTAGTAGTAATGAAATCCCGAACTTTGTCTTTCCAGTCAAACAATGGTGTTTTGCTTGAACGGCGGTAAATCCAACCATTTTCCAAATGCAGAGAATACCATATCTCACCTTTACTGTTCGGTTTTTCATCTGCCACAACATCAACTATTTTCAATGAATGAAACTCTACCAACTTATTCGGATTTTCTTCCTCCTCTTCACCTCTCAACTGATAATAGCCGCGTTTTTGATTGAAATTCAGTATCAACCACGCCAATTCTTCTTTGGTGATTTTGTGCGATAATGCTTTTTTACGTAAATAATATATTGTCCAATCGTAAGGAATTTTTATACTCTGTCCATTGGCTTCAAACTCAGTAACCATTTCATTGAAAGAACTTTGGAATAAAAATTCGTATTTGTCTTTTTCATTTTTAACCCAAGCCAATTTTGGCTCGCGTTCTTCAACGAATTGCCCAAAATGTTTCTCAAAATCAATCCCTTTCGCATAATACTCAGGTAAAAAGCCTAAAATATTCAACACACGGTGCAAACGATCACGCCGCAGTAAATGCCTTTCGCGCAACCTTCTTATCCCGCGAAAGCCGGTTCTTTCGGCGGTTTGAGAAACCGAATTTCCGGCATCGAAATTTCCCAAAATGTCCTGACTCATCGGAATAATCCGACTTCCCGTACCCGAAATTTCTCCCTTTGTATTGTCGAAATCTCGTTCCACCAATGCCCAGCCGATGCTGTTCGTACCCAAATCCAATCCTAATATCCTTTTCATAGAAAAAAAATTTTTCTTGCAAAAATAATTTTTTTTTGTGAAAATCAAAAAAATCTTTTACCTTTGCCCCACATAATTTTTGAAAGCAAATCACAATAAGGATTATTCCGTTGTGAAAACATTGAAGGCGGGAATGTATTCTCGCCTTTTTTCTTGCTGTGCCGTACATGGCGGATCATTTGGCGGTGTAAGGTTGATGGCCGGTAACGACCGGCCATTCGCCGAAGGCGGGATGGCCGGGACGACTGCATTATACCGGAATAAATTTTGAACGAAAAAATCCCCCGTTATAAAACAAATTTTTCATTTGCGGATTTTGGCTTGGTATTTTGATTTTTCCTTTGTATCTTTGCGTCGATTTTGTCCCGTTGTGTAATGGTAGCACTACAGATTTTGGTTCTGTCTGAATAGGTTCGAATCCTGTCGGGACAACAGTTGATGGGATGTGCTCGTTTTCGGATGAGCAAACCGATTTTGCCACTTTAGCTCAGCGGTAGAGCAGCTCACTCGTAATGAGCAGGTCGTGGGTCCGAATCCCATGAGTGGCTCAACACCATATCGTTGCCGGAAGGAATCTTTCGTTTTCCGGCGGAACACATTGTTTAATGTCAGGAATCGAAAATGAAATTCACCAAAATGCACGGCGCAGGCAACAATTATATCTACATCAATTGTTATGAAGAACAGGTGCCGCATCCGGAAAGGTTGGCGATATCCGTCAGCGACAGGAACAAGGGAGTCGGTTCGGACGGGCTGGTACTGATCATGCCGTCCGAGAGTTGCGACGTCCGGATGCGAATGTTCAACGCAGACGGATCGGAAGCGCAGATGTGCGGCAATGCTGCCCGCTGTGTGGGAAAATATGCATACGAAAACGGTTTGACCGACCGGACGGAGTTGACGCTGGAAACGCTCTCCGGAGTGAAACACTTGTCATTGTTCCTCAACAAGGAAGGGAAGGTAGATAAAGTCTGTGTGGATATGGGCGAGCCGGTGACGGACACTACAAAAGTGCCTGTTTTATTGCCTGTTGAGCGGGTCATTGATTATCCGGTGCGGTTTTCGGGCGGACAGTGGAACATCACGTGCGTTTCCATGGGCAATCCTCATGCGGTCATCTTTGCGGACGACATAGATGCTTTGCCGAAACGCTACGGCCCCGAAATCGAATCGCACGGTTTGTTTCCCGAAAAGACCAATGTGGAATTTGTTACTTGTATCAGCCCTTCGCTGCTGAAAATGCGGGTTTGGGAACGAGGATCCGGCGAAACGCAAGCCTGTGGCACAGGCGCTTGTGCTGCTCTGGTGGCTGCCGTTTTGAACGGAAGGGCAGCACGCCAAGCCACCCTCAGCCTGCTGGGCGGGGAACTGGAAATCGAATGGCGGGAAAGCAACAACCGCGTCTATATGACAGGCGATGCAGTTACCATTTGCACCGGCGAATGGCTGCTGTAGGCGGTGAAAAGCAGCAACCGCTCCTTTTCACCGGTTTTTTACCGGGATATATTTCTGTTCTTCCAGCACATTCCGGTACGCCGGACGAATGATCCGTTTGCTCTTGAAATTCAGTTCTTCGATGCGGTGCGCCGTCCAGCCTACGATCCGAGCCATGGCAAACAAAGGCGTGTAAATCTCCTGCGGCAAGCCTATCATTTCGTACACGAAACCCGAATAGAAATCAATGTTGGACGACACTTTTTTCTTGTCGCCCTTGAAATCCACAAAACATTTGAGTGCGCGTTCTTCCAGCAATTCAAGGAAGGCAAACTCTTCCTGCCGGTTTTTTTCCTTTGCCAGTTCGCGGGCTATTTCCTTTAACAGCAAAGCCCTCGGATCGGAGATGGTATATACCGCATGACCGATACCGTAAATCAAACCGGTGCAGTTGTACACCTCTTTATTGAGCATTCGCATAAAATAACTGTCTATCTCCTCTATATTAGTCCAATCGGTAATGTTTTCCTTCAGATGATTAAACATGTCCACTACCTGAATATTGGCGCCTCCGTGCAGGGGGCCTTTCAATGAGCCTATGCCGGCAGCGATGGACGAATAGGTATCCGTTCCGGTGGAACTGGTGACGCGCACGGTGAATGTCGAATTGTTACCGCCGCCGTGTTCCGCCTGCAATACCAGCAGCAAATCCAGCGTGCGTGCATCTAATTGCGAATATTTACTTTTCAGCATGTACAGGAAATTTTCGGCAATAGACAGGTTTTCGTTCGGATGACGGATGTGCAGCGAAAGCCCGTGCGTACTGTGTCTGAAGATGTTATACGCGTAAGCGATGATGGTCGGAAACTTGGAGATCAACTCTATGGACTGGCGCATCAGGTTATCGGGAGAGGTATCATCCGGATTGGGATCGAAGTTGTACATTTCCAGCACACTGCGGGAGAGAATGTTCATGATGTTTTGTCCTTCGAGATCGATGATGTTCATTTTCGTTTTTTGTTCCAGCGCCATATTGTCATAGATCAATTCCGAAAAATTACCCAACTCATCCTTGTCGGGAAGTTTGCCCGACAGCATCAAATAGGCAACTTCCTCAAATCCAAAACGCTTTTCTTTCAATAGATGATGTACAATTTCTTCTACATCATATCCACGATAAAACAGTTTTCCGGGAATGGCTTTCAGGGTACCGTTATCCAGACGTTCGTAACCTACTACGTTGCCTATTTGCGTCAATCCCACCAGTACGCCGGAGCCGTCTTCATTGCGAAGCCCCCGTTTAACGTTATATTTTACAAACAGATCTTTATCAATCCTGCTGGTCGTTTTTACCGATTCGGACAATTTATAAATCAAATATTCCTTTTTCATAGCAAAAATATTTAAGAGTGAAACTTTAACCGTTGAGAAGCCGTTTCGGGAACAGCCGTTCCTTAGCATGGCCCTCATCAACAAAGATATATTTTTTTTCGGAAATATGCAAATTTCTGCCTTCCTTTTTTTAGGCCGGCAACGGAATTTGTTGCTATGGGCTGAAAATCAAACAGGAGAAACAGGGATGATTCCTTGTTTCTCCTGTCGATGGGTTCCTTAAATTACCGTGTGCTTTGATGATGCGCTACGGATTTAAAATTTCAGAACAGCGCCGACGGTAAAAGCCGATCCCCGCAAAACCGATGCAGTGTTGGCTCCCAAACCGAAATAGGTTGCTGAACCTTTAGTTTTGGGACTGGTTGACTTATCTGTTTCCGTTTCGCGTCCGACAGCAAACCGGAGAATGTCGGAACTCACCTCTATGCTCAAGCGCTCGCTCACATTGTACGAAAGGATGGGCAAGGCTTCAAGACCGAAACCAAAAATAGAAGGTTTATCAGTAGTATGGGAACCGCTTTTGAATTTGTTCGAATTTCCGTAAATGCCCAGACCGCCTTCAAGCAGGAAAGCAAACTTGTTCACTTCCACAAGGTTGAAACGGACAAAGGGAGTCACTTCCCATGAAAAGGAACTCTCCGTATAGTCGTCACCTGAATTTATTGTTCCATCTGGGTAGAAATGACCCTTGGCAACTTTCACGGATGCAAGCCCGATGCCGGCCTGCATACCGACGGCCAATTTTTCGTTCAGGTAAAATCCGACCTTGGGCGTAATCGTAAGCCCTAATTGAAAGGGGCCGTCTAACGTTGTACCGCCTGACTTCGCATTGTACGATGCGAACTCCACGCCCAGCGAGCCGCCGAGAAACAGTTGCTGTGCATTGACTAATGTTGCTGTTGCCCAAATCATGGCAAACAATATGATTATCTTTTTCATTTTATTATACTATTTAAGTGATACATTTTTATGTTTTTGATAATTTAAAGAATGGGACAAAGATATGCTTTTTTTGGCAAGATTCGTTTTTTGGGGTAAAAAAAAACTCCTCGACCGGCAAGTCAAGGAGCTTTTTTTTGTTGTGAGGGATGCTTTTTTACATCATTCCGCCCATTCCGCCCATTCCGGGGTTCGGCATGGCGGGGGCTTTTTCCTCTTCTTTTTCGGCAAGTACGCACTCGGTGGTGAGGAACATGCCGGCAATGGATGCGGCGTTTTCCAGCGCTACGCGGGCTACCTTGGTGGGGTCGATGACGCCGGCAGCCAGCAGGTTTTCGTAGATGTCGGTACGTGCGTTGTAGCCGAAGTCGGCTTTGCCTTCGCGTACTTTCTGCACTACTACGGCGCCGTCCAGTCCGGCGTTTTCAACGATTTGACGGAGCGGTTCTTCCAGTGCGCGGCGCACGATGGCGATGCCGGTGGTTTCGTCTTCGTTGTCGCCTTTCAGGTTTTCCAGCGACTGGATTGCCCGGATATAGGCTACTCCGCCGCCCGGTATGATGCCTTCTTCAACGGCTGCGCGGGTAGCGCTCAGGGCGTCGTTCACGCGATCTTTCTTTTCCTTCATTTCCACTTCGGTGGCAGCGCCGATGTGCAGTACTGCAACGCCTCCGGCCAGTTTGGCCAGCCGTTCCTGCAATTTTTCCTTATCGTAGTCGGAAGTGGTATTTTCCATCTGCGCTTTGATCTGGGAGATGCGGGCTTCGATTTGCTTCTTTTCGCCGGCGCCGTTTACAATGGTGGTGTTGTCCTTGTTGATGGTCACCTTGTCGGCTTTGCCCAGCAGGTCGAGGGTGGCATTTTCCAGTTTCAGGCCTTTTTCTTCGGTAATCACCGTTCCTCCTGTCAGGATAGCGATATCTTCGAGCATTTCCTTGCGGCGGTCGCCGAAGCCGGGGGCTTTCACGGCTGCAATGCGCAACGAACCTCTCAATTTGTTCACTACCAGCGTGGAAATAGCTTCTCCGTCCACATCCTCAGCGATAATCAGCAAGGGTTTGCCCGATTGCAGGGTGGCTTCGAGGATCGGAAGAAATTCCTTCATGGTGGAAATTTTCTTGTCGTGAATCAGGATGAAGGGATTTTCGAGCGTACATTCCATCTTCTCGGTGTCGGTGACGAAATAGGCGGAGATGTAACCGCGGTCGAACTGCATGCCTTCTACCACATCCACGCATGTTTCGGTGGTTTTGGCTTCTTCTACGGTGATAACGCCTTCTTTTTTCACTTTGCCCATCGCTTCGGCGATCAGTTTGCCGATTTCGGGATCGTTGTTAGCGGATACGCTGGCCACCTGTTCTATTTTCTTCAGGTCGTCGCCTATCGACTGCGACTGGTCTTTCAAGTTTTTGGTAACTTTGACTACAGCCTTGTCGATACCGCGTTTCAGGTCCATGGGATTAGCGCCTGCCGTTACATTTTTCAGGCCTACCGTAGCCAGCGATTGTACCAACACTGTGGCGGTAGTGGTGCCGTCGCCTGCGTCGTCGTTGGTTTTGGAGGCTACTTCTTTCACCATTTGAGCGCCCAGATTTTCGATTTTGTTGGACAGCTCGATTTCCTTGGCTACCGTAACACCATCCTTAGTGATTTGGGGAGCGCCGAACTTTTTGTCGATAACCACGTTGCGGCCTTTGGGACCCAAGGTTACTTTCACTGCATTTGCCAGCTGATCCACGCCTTTTTTCAGCGAGTCGCGGGCTTCAATGTTAAATTTAATTTCTTTTGCCATTTCTTTTGAATTTTTACGTTTACAATTGATTTTTACAACATTAAATAATTGCTAATATGTCGGATTGCCGCATTATCAGGTAATCCGTGCCGTCGATGTTCAACTCGCTGCCGGAATATTTTCCGTAGAGTACCACATCGTCTGCTTTTACCTGCATACTTTCATCCTTTGTTCCGGGACCTACTGCGATTACTGTTCCCTTTTGGGGTTTTTCCTTTGCCGTATCCGGGATAATCAATCCGCTGGCCGTTTTTGATTCGGCTTCTGCCGGCTGTATCAGAACTCTGTCTGACAATGGTTTAATTTTTACATTTGTCATTTTTTATTATTTTAAAAAGTGAAACAATCAATTTTAATTTTGATCATTTAGCATACAGATTTTGTGCCAAACCGTATTTGTCAGATTCCGGCTCAAAAAGTCTGCCATTTTTTCACAAATGATGGCATTTTGACAGTCGGGTTATGAACGCATGTGTTGCAATTCGTCCGACATAAGTTGGAGAATGTAGCGGCTGACTTCCGGCACGCTCATGTGCTGGAAATGTTCGAAGGGTACTGGCGGCAGGATATGCAGGCGTATCCGCTGAAAAGTAAACGGGAACTTGCCCTGTATCGTGAGGGCAGTGCCGTCTATCACCATCGGGACGATATCCGCTTTTTGCCGAACGGCTATCATGAAAGCGCCATCCCTGAAAGTTTTCATCTGTCCGCCGGAAGAACGGGTTCCTTCGGGAAATATCATGACGGAGTTGCCTTTGCAAATATTTTCCTCACACTGGCGGAGCATTTTCCGCTGGCTTGAAATGCGGTTGCGCTCGATTTTGACGTAGCGGTTCAGGTACATATTCCATCCGATAACCGGAACATTGAACAGCGACGCTTTTCCGACCCATTTGAAATGCTTGAAAATGCGGTAAATCACCAGTATGTCCACAATGGACTGGTGGTTGCTTACCATTACGTATGCTTTTTTTCCGGCGATATGTTCCCGTCCGGTGATGCGAACATTCCACAACGGATTGAGCCATGTATAGCACGAAGCCCAGAAACAGGAAAACAGGTGCAGCACTTTCAATTGCCTGTCGCACCACCCTGTGGCAACGCGCAGAACAGCGGATACCGGCAGGAAGGCCAGCGAAGTCGCCAAAAAAAGACCTGTCAGGTAGATCGAACATATTATCGTTATTATTTTCATTTCGAATAATGAGATTTACGGCAAAAATACATGAAAGTCCTGCCATTTCCAAACGCATGCCATGAAAAAACGTTTTTTTGCAAAAAAAATCCCGACAATTTGCATAAAATGTTTACCATCCAGAAAATTTCCGTAATTTTGTCTGAGATTAGAATATATCATGATCATTACCTCTTTTTTGTTTAAAAAAGCATCGCAATGAAAAAAGCATTATATAGATGTATGTGCATGTTGGCGGTGGCGGGTTGTACTTTCCGTCCTGCCGACCTGCTGGTTGAAGCGGAGCGTTTTTCCGCGAAAGGCGGCTGGGTGGTTGACCAGCAGTTTGCCGACCTGATGGGTTCCCCTTACCTGATGGCGCATGGGATGGGCGTTCCGGTCGAAGACGCAACGACAACGGTCAAATTTCCCAAAACCGGAACCTATCGCGTCTTTGTCCGTACCTACAACTGGACGTCGCCGTGGTTTGACGGCGCAGGCCCCGGACAGTTCAACCTGCTGATTGACGGCAGGCCGCTTGCTGCCGTCTTCGGCGACAGCGGAAAAACATGGAGCTGGCAGGACGGCGGAAAAGTAGAGATCAGAAACCGGACAACGCAAATCGGGTTGCACGACCTGACCGGTTTCAACGGACGGTGCGATGCGCTGTACTTCACGCAGGACAGCCTCTTTATTCCGCCGGAAGCGCCGGAAGCGCTAAGGGCATTCCGTTACGCACAGACCGGTATCCGCCCTCAACGCGCCGGCAAGTACGATTTGGTGGTAGTCGGCGGCGGAATAGCCGGTATGTGTGCCGCCGTTTCTGCTGCGCGGCTGGGGCTGAAAGTGGCTCTCATCCACGACAGGCCGGTATGGGGCGGAAACAACAGTTCGGAAGTGCGTGTGCATCTCGGCGGGCGTATGGCGCTGGAGCCATATCCCGAACTGGGCGGCGTTGTGAAGGAATTGAGTCCGCTGAAAGGAGGGAACGCCCGGCCTGCAAGCCGGTATGAGGACGAAAAGAAAGCGGCGCTGATAAACGGCGAGCCGCGTATTACGCCTTTTCTCAACTACAGGGCGTTTGCCGTCGCAATGGATGGCCGGAAAATCAAGTCGGTGACCGCAAAACATATCGAAAGCGGAGAGGAATTGGTGTTTACCGCCCCTGTTTTCGCCGACTGTACGGGCGACGGCACTGTAGGCATCCTGGCAGGCGCCGACTTTGCCATGGGACGCGAATCCGCCGCCGAGTTCGGCGAGCCTACCGCCCCCGAGGAAAGCGACAAAATGACGATGGGCAGTTCCGTACAGTGGTACTCGGAAGAAAAAAACGACGGCGACACATTTCCCATGTTCCGCTATGGCGTGTATTTCAATGAAGACAATGTGCAGGACGTAAGCATGGGCGAATGGACATGGGAAACGGGAATGAACTTCGACCAGATCACCGAATTTGAACAAATTCGCGATTACGGACTGATGGTGGTTTATTCCAACTGGTCGTTCCTGAAAAACGAATACAGCGAAAAGGAGAAATATGAGAAACGCTCGCTCGGATGGGTGGCGTATGTGGCAGGCAAACGCGAATCGCGCCGTTTGCTGGGCGATTTTATTCTGAAAGAACAGGATATCACCGATTATGTTGTCTATCCCGACGGCACGGCCGCTACTTCGTGGAGCATTGATCTCCATTATCCCGATCCGAAAAACAGCGAACAGTTTCCCGGCAAGGAGTTCAAGTCGATAGCCCGGCATCGGCTGATTTATCCGTATCCCATTCCCTATCGCTGTTTTTACTCGCGCAATGTGGATAATCTGTTCATGGCAGGCCGCAACATCAGTGTGACGCATGTAGCGCTGGGTACCGTTCGGGTGATGCGCACCACCGGTATGATGGGTGAAGTTGTGGGCATGGCTGCCTCCTTGTGCATAAAAAACGGCACAACGCCGCGCGGCATCTACGAAAATTATCTGGACAGCCTGCAAGCACTGATGAAAAAAGGCGTCGGAAAAGAAGGCGCTACCGGTTATCCCGATTATAATCCGGGCGGAACACTGAAAGAGAAGAAAATAAAACTGTAGCAGACAGATGCCACTTTTATGGACAGATGGGGACTTGCATTGCTAACCGTTGCCTGTGTATGCCGCTCGGTAGCTAATAAGGGCGCTTTCTCCGTCATGTCCAAAAGGGACATTTTGTAAGCCAATTTGAAATGCCCCTGCGAAATGTCCTTTTTTGTGAATTAACAAACTTTAACGCATATTTATCAGGAAAAAAAATTAATTTTGCTCGCTGAAAAAAATAAGGTCACCACATGAAAAGAAGGTCAAAAATTTATTTCTTTGTTTATTTTTTCATCGTTTGCTGTATTACAGGGAAGGCGCAATCCATACAGGTAAACGCACGGCTGGATACTACCGTTATTCTGATCGGCGACCAGATCACATTGCATGTCGAGGTGGAAAAGGAGAACGATGTACGAGTAGCGTTTCCACGTTGGGGTACTACACTGTCGCCACACATTGAAGTGTTGGCGATTTCGCAGGTGGATTCCGTCTTTGTATCGAAAGAAATAGCGCGTTTCTCGCAGGATCTGCTTGTGACGAGTTTCGACAGCGGCAGGCATGAGCTGCCTTCCCTCTCTCTCCCTTATTCCATCAACGGCCGCATCGACACCATCCGTACCATGCCGCTGTATTTGGACGTACAGGTGATGCCGACCGACACCCTTAAAAATATTGCCGACATCAAGCCCATATACCGGCTTCCCATCGGATGGAAAGACATTTATCCGTGGTTGCTTTTGGTCGGAATGATCCTGGTGGGGCTTGCACTTGTTGGTTTTGCCGTTTACGTTATTGTCAGAAAGCGAAGGCATCAACCTGTTTTTGGGCTGTCGTCCGCGCCGGCAGAACAGCCTCATGTCATTGCTTTGCGCGAACTCGACAAACTGCGCAATGAGAAACTCTGGCAGCGAAACCAGACCAAGGAATATTACACGCGGCTGACGGATATTGTCCGTACTTACATCGACGGGCGTTTCGGCGTCAACGCGATGGAAATGACCAGCGAGGAGATACTGGAAGGCATGGAAAAAAACAATTTTGAGGACAATAATCTGATGAACCGTTTAAAAAAACTGCTGTCCCTGTCCGACTTGGTAAAATTCGCCAAAATCATTCCACTTCCCGACGAAAATGAAACATCCATACTGGACGGTTATCTTTTTGTGAACAATACGAAGGTAGAAACGATAGAAGCCTCAGAACAGCCCGGCGGGCAGGCGGAAACCGATATTGACGGGAGCGGTTTCAAACACAAAGGAAAATCCATAAACACAAGTAATGTATGAACTACACCTATGCAAATCCGCAGTTTTTCTGGCTGTTTATACTATGGTGCGCCGTTGTGGGCTGGTACCTGTGGCGTCGCGATAAACGCCATCCCTCCGTGCAACTGTCGTCCGTGGAAGGATTGAAAGGAGTGCACAGCATTCGTCCCTACCTCCTTCACGGCCTGTTTGCCCTGAGGATGCTTGTCTTTGCCCTGTTGATCGTCATATTGGCGCGTCCTCAGCGGAGCAACCGATGGGAAAGCGTTACCTCCAAAGGTATTGATGTGATGATGGCGCTTGACATATCAGGCAGCATGTTGGCGCAGGATTTCAAACCCGACCGTCTGGAGGCCGCCAAGCAGGTGGCGCGACAGTTTGTAGCCGGACGTCCCAACGACCGCATCGGACTGGTAGTATTCAGCGGGGAGAGTTTTACACAATGCCCGCTGACTACCGACCACACGGCGCTCGTCAATCTTTTCGGCAATATTCACAGCGGCATGATTGAAGACGGCACCGCCATCGGACTCGGACTGGCCAACGCCGTCAACCGCATCAAAGACAGCGACGCCATCAGCAAGGTGATCATCCTGCTGACCGACGGCATGAACAACCAAGGCTCCATCGACCCGTTGACCGCTGCCGAAATAGCCAAAATCGACAGCGTAAGGGTATATACCGTCGGCGTCGGGTCGAGAGGGACAGCGCCGGTCCCCGTTCAAACGGCGGCAGGCATCCGCTATCAGAACATGAAAACGGAAATAGACGAAGACCTGCTCAAACGCATTGCCGATATGACAGGGGGCAGGTATTTCAGAGCCACCGATAACAGCAGTCTGAAAGCCGTATATGAAGAAATAGACGGACTGGAAAAATCCAGCATCAGCGTGCAGGAACATCACAGGAAATCGGAAGAATACCTGTTTTTCGCCCAAATAGCGCTCGGACTGTTTGTACTGGAAGTGCTGCTGAGATACACCTTGCTGCGCAGCTTTCCGTAAAAATACCATGAATGTGGTATTTTGCGGAAGGATTTTTCGCCCTACTTTTGCCGGCGAAAAATATAAAAAAGCATGAGCAAGATTAAAGTAAATGAAGAAGTGCAGGAAGTGACGCTTCCGCTGTCGTTGACAGCACTGATTCAGGCGAACAGCGCAACCCCCGAAATGGTGTCGGTTCAACTCAACGGAGAATTTATCCCTCAGGAAAAGTTTCCCGATACGGACCTCCGGGAAGGAGATGAAGTAGATATCCTTTATTTCATGGGAGGCGGAACACAATAAATCATCAATAATAACAAAATGGATTTTACACCCGAACAGGTAGAACGATACAGCCGCCATATTCTTTTGCAGGATGTGGGCGTAGAAGGACAGGAAAAAATTCACAACGGCAAAGTGCTGGTGATTGGTGCGGGCGGTCTGGGAGCGCCGGCGCTGCTCTATCTGGCAGCTGCGGGAGTGGGTACCATTGGCGTGATCGACGGCGATGTCGTTGACCTGAGCAATTTGCAACGGCAGGTGATCCATTTCACCCCCGATGTAGGCAAACCCAAAGTACTGTCGGCAAAAGAAAAAATCCGGCAGATCAATCCCGATGTCAATGTGGTGGCATATCACGAGCTGTTTACTGCCCAAAATGCGTTCGACCTCATCCGCGACTACGATTTTATTGTGGACGGCACCGACAATTTTCCGGTCAAGTTTCTCATCAACGATGCTTGTGTGATGACGGGGAAAGCCTTTTCGCACGGCGGCATTCTTCGTTTCGACGGACAAACCATGACACACCTTCCGGGCACGGCCTGTTACCGGTGCGTCTTTCACAGTCCGCCGCCGCCCAATGCCGTTCCCACCTGCTCGCAGGCAGGCGTGCTGGGCGCTATTGCCGGTATGCTGGGTACCATTCAGGCGACAGAAACACTCAAATTCCTGACGGGAGCAGGCAGCCTGCTTACGGACAAGCTGCTCTCGTTCAATGCCAAAACCATGCATTTCCGTACCGTCAAACTGCACAAAAACCCGCGCTGCCCGGTGTGCGGCGAACATCCCGTCATCACGGAACTGATAGAAGGAGAACAGGCCTTTTGCGAAATCAAAAACCGAAAAGCATAAGTACATGGTCATCCCGCAATCCGTCCTCGACGCCGTGATCCGGCAGGCATACGACGAACTGCCCAACGAAGCGTGTGGATTGCTCGTCGGACTGAACGGACAAGTGCATCAACACTACCCGCTCAACAATGTTGATCACAGTCCGGAGCATTTTTCCTTCGACCCGAAAGAACAGTTTCGCGTATTGAAGGAAGCACGCGCCGACGGACTGAAAATCATCGCCAACTACCACAGCCATCCGGCAACGCCTGCGCGACCGTCGCAGGAAGACATCCGGCTGGCTTACGATCCGGACATCATCTACCTCATCGTATCGCTTGCCGGAGAAAAACCGGACGCAAAAGCCTTCTCCATCCGCAACGGCGCGGTGACGCCGGTAGAGATAGAAATAAAACATGGCAGCATCGGAGCGTCTGCTTCGAGATAAACAGGTGGCATAAATCGGCAGGGAATTTTGTCGTACACCCGTTTTAAAAATTTTATGTTATCTTTGCTGCTCGAAAACATGGCACATGATGAGTGATGTTCCTTTCAGACGGTTATCCGCCGATTTATTGCTGGCGTCGTGCATGGCAGGCTTTGCCGTTCAAGGCTACGGGAAAACGCCCGAATTGCCCAATATCCTGTGGATTACCAGCGAAGACAACAGTCCGTTGTTGGGCTGCTACGGCGACAGGTATGCCACTACGCCTCATTTAGACCAACTCGCCGCGCAAGGCTTTTTATACACGCACGCCTATGCGAATGCTCCCGTGAGCGCTCCGACGCGCAACACGATTCTTACGGGTGTTTACGCATGTAGCGGCGGCCATCAGCACATGCGCAGCCGTTATACCAAGTCGGACGTTGTACGCTGTTATCCGGAGTTGCTACGACAGTTGGGGTATTATTGCACCAACAACCCCAAAGAAGACTACAATATTGCTCCGGAACAGACAAAAAATATTTGGGACGAATCGGGAAAAACAGCTCATTACCGTCATCGCAAGCCCGGGCAACCTTTTTTTGCGGTGTTCAACTCCAATATCACGCATGAAAGCTGTCTTCACAAATCCCTGCCCGAAAAACAACTTCGCCACCAACCCGACAGGGTGACATTGCCTCCATATCATCCCGATACGCCCGAAATAAGGCACGATTGGGCGCAATATTACGACAAAATAGAAGACATGGATGCATGGGTGGGCAACATTTTACAAGCGTTGGAAGAAAGCGGTGAAGCCGAAAATACGATCGTTTTCTATTACGGCGACCACGGGGGCGCTTTGTGCCGCAGCAAACGTTTCACCTATGAAAGTGGTACCCGTGTGCCGTTGATGGTCCGTATTCCCGAAAAATACCAACATCTCTATCCCGCCGCGCAGCCGGGGACAAAGGTGGACAGGCTCATCAGTTTCGTCGATCTGTCGCCGACCCTGTTGAGCATTACCGGCATACCGATACCCGAATGGATGCAGGGACATGCCTTTCTGGGAGAGCAGACCTCGCCTGCCCCCGAATACGTTTATATGTTTCGCGGACGCATGGACGAGCGCTACGACATGACCAGGGCTGTGCGCGACAAACAGTACCGCTATATCCGCAACTATATGCCCCACCGTATCTACGGACAGCATGTGGACTATCTCTGGCTGGCTCCTTCGGTGCGGTCGTGGGAACAGGCTTTCCTTGCAGGAAAATGCAACGCTATGCAGGCCGTCTTCTGGAACGTCAAACCTCCGGAAGAACTCTACGACACGGAAAACGACCCGTGGGAAGTACACAATCTGGCTGCCGATCCTGCCTGCCTTCCGATCCTGTTGCGGATGCGCGAGGCGAACAATCGCTGGATGCTTGCCATCTTCGATACCGGATTCATCCCCGAAGGAGCATACGCCGACATTCAGGCGCAGATGCCCATGTACGACTACATGCGCACTGTCTCGACAGGGTTGCCGGATATCATTGCAACAGCCAATATGGCTTCCGACGGCAACAAAACGAATCTGAAACGGTTCATCCAACAGCTAAAGAGCGAAAACAGTACGCTTCGCTACTGGGCGGCAACAGGCTTGCTCATCTTGAAAGAAGAAGCCCGCGAAGCCGTTCCCGCATTAAAGCAAAGCTTGAACGACCCTTCGCCCGATGTGGCTATCGTGGCAGCAGAAGCGCTGTATCTTCTCGGCGAAACCGACGCGGGCATCAACGCACTGTTGAAAACGCTGCAACATCCCGACATTTTCGTGCGCACGCACGCATTGAATGTGCTGGATGCCATTAATAGCAATACCGACAAAGTAAAAAACGAAATTTTCGCTATGAAAACAGCATCGGAAAAGGAACTCCGTCCGATGGGGTACGATATGCGGATGATCAACAAATTAATAAATAAATACCAATGGCAATGAAAATTTTTGGAAACAGCATGGTTTTGCTGTTCCTGTTCCTACAGGCGAATGCGCAAACGGCGCCGGATTATCGCGATCTTTATCCCGACACATGGGTAGCAATCGATGCGCTCGGACGTTCCATGCCGGGAATCGACGAAGCCGGCCCGGTGAAAACGGATCAGCGGAGAGTGACGGGCATTTTCTACATCACGTGGCACGACGACGGCAAGGCGAACATGAAAGCGCCCTATACCGCAGACGTCTCCAAAATACTGGCCAAAGATCCTTCCGCACGGCTTGACGCCAACCATCCGCTATGGACGGAGAGTCTCTATCACTGGGGCGAACCGGAAGACGGCTATTTCCTGAGCCGCGACGAGTACATTATCCGCAAGGACATGTCGATGCTGGCGGATGCGGGAGTGGACGTGCTGGTGATGGACGTCACCAATGCCGTCCGGTACTGGGAGGAATGGGACGTCCTGTTTTCCGTTATGCAGCAAATGAAAGCGGAAGGCAACAAAGTGCCGTACTTCTGCTTCTGGGCGTTTAATGGTCCCGTTATTACGGTAGTGCAGGATTTGTTTGAGAAAATATACAAACCCAACAAATATCGTAACTTGTGGTTTTACTGGGATGGTAAACCCCTTCTGCTGTACAACGCCAAGCCGGTTTTTGACGCCAACGGCGGCGGCTTCGAAAATCCGAACCCCAATTACCATCCTGAGGCAAAAACAGACCCTCGCCATCCGTATTTCGGCAATCCGGACTATGCCTCCGAATTTTACGACGACTACACCGCGGAAGTAAAGGCGTATTTCACCTTGCGCAACATGTGGTGGGGATACTACGAATGGGCGGGCGAGCGCTTCGTCGGTACGGAAGACAACTGGAGTTTCGGATATGACCTGGGCGATAAAAGGGTAAGAGACCTGCCGCCCGGCGACTTGCTGTCCACGCATCGGGGAATGAAAGAAGAAGCGGCCGTAACGCCTGCACAACATCCCATCAGCATTGTCGGAAAGTCGTGGACGCGCGACAAGGAAGAGCCGCTGCTGAACGAATACGACATGCCGGCAGAAGCGTATGTGCCATGGTTGAAAAAAACCGTCAAAGACCCGACAGGCTATGGTATCTATTTTCAAGACCGGTGGGACGAAGCGCTACAGGCAGCCCCGCAGTTTCTCTACCTGAACGACTGGAACGAATGGAGTGCCGGAAAATACGTCTCCGGAAAGGCACCCGGAAGCGAACTGCCCGGCCCCACTACCTTTTTGGGAAGAGAAAATCCGTTCTATTTCGTTGATCAGTACAATGCCGAGTTCAACCGCACCATACAACCCATGAAAGGCGGATACACCGACAATTACTACATGCAAATGGCACAGAACATCCGCCGTTACAAAGGCGTCCGTCCGATTCCCGAATATGCCGGTTTCCACGCCATTACTCTCGACGGCAGTTTCGAAGACTGGGCGCCGGTCGAAACTTCCTTTTTCGATACGAAAGGCGACATCGCCTACCGCGACTACAACGGGTATGGCGGACTGCATTATACGAATACGTCCGGACGCAACGATATCCTGACCTCCAAGGTGGCCGTAGACGAAACGAATATTTACTTCTATGTGGAAACAGACAGCACACTGACTTCCCACACCGGCGATCGCTGGATGCTCCTGCTGATCGACGCCGACCGTAATCCGGCAACCGGTTGGCACGGTTATGATTTCATCCTCAACAAATCCGTAGTGGACGACCGGCAGACCACCCTTATGAAATACACCGGAAAGGGGAAAAACCCATGGAAAACGGTAGCCCGCGCCGCTTACCGGTATGCCGGCAACCGGCTGGAACTGTCCGTGCCGCGGAAAACGCTCGGACTGTCTGCCGGGAAATTCATCATTGATTTCAAGTGGAGCGATCACCCGGCTGACCTGAACGATATCATTTCACTTTGTACCAATGGTGATACGGCGCCCAACAGACGGTTCAACTACCGGTTTATCTGGGACGAATCCCCAACATCCGATAATAAATAACAAACAATAAACTTGAAACAAGTAAATGAAAAAAATCATCATCCTGTTCCTGACACTTTATTTCTGTCCGGACACATTTTCTCAAAATCTTCCGCCCGTATTCGGAGAAGAATACGCAGGCAAAGTGTTTCATGATTCACGGGTACGCAGTTACCTCACACCACAGCGAATTGTCTGGAAGCATGACGGCGGCGGCCAGCTCCTTACCAGTCCTGAAGGCCTGTTGGCCAAAGGCAACAACGGACAAAGCGAACTGGTCGATAAACAAACATGCATCATGCGCAGCTCCGACAATGACTTTCCCGCCATTCTCCTCGACTTCGGCAGGGAAATACAGGGCGGGATACAATTAGTAACCACCGCCGCCGGCAAACAAACGCCGGTGAAGATACGTGTCCGTTTCGGCGAATCGGTAAGCGAGGCCATGAGCGACATCGGCGGAGCGCAAGGCGCCACCAACGATCATGCCATGCGTGACTTTACGATGGAACTGCCCTGGCTGGGCGTAGCCGAAATCGGCAACAGCGGCTTCCGCTTCGTACGCATCGACCTGGTGGAACCCAACACACTGCTGAGCCTGAAAGAAATCAATGCCGTCTTCACATATCGCGACATTCCTTACCTGGGTTCGTTCCGCAGCAATGACGAACGGCTGAACCAAATATGGATGACCGGCGCCTATACTGTACACCTCAACATGCAGGAATACATCTGGGACGGCATCAAGCGAGACCGTCTGGTCTGGCTCGGCGACCTGCACCCCGAAATGATGACCGTCAACACCGTGTTTGGTTACAATGACGTCATTCCTCGAAGCCTCGACCTTGCCCGCGACATCACGCCGCTTCCGGGCTGGATGAATGGAATGTGCTCCTATTCGCTCTGGTGGGTGATTATTCACCATGACTGGTACCTGTACCACGGCAACCTTGCCTACCTGAAAGAACAGCGCAACTACCTCGCCGGCCTGCTCAACCTGTTGCTTACCAAAGTGGACAATGCCACAGGAAAAGAAAAACTCGACGGCGGCGGCCGTTTCCTCGACTGGCCTTCAAGCCCCAACGAACAGGGCGTCAATGCCGGTCTGCAAGCGCTGATGCTTATAACCCTTCGGGCAGGAGCGGAACTCTGCAGCATACTTGGCGACGAGCAACTGGCAAGCCGCTGTTCGCAAACAGCCATATTAATGCAACAATATGTTCCAGACCACAACCATCTGAAACAGGCCGCAGCCTTGATGGCACTTGCCGACTTGCTCCCTGCCACAAAAGCCAATGACGAAGTAATCAGTACAGGAGGCCCCAAAGGTTTTTCAACCTTCTACGGCTACTACATGCTCGAAGCGCAAGCCAAAGCCGGCGAATACAAAGCCGCTATGGACAACATCCGCCAATACTGGGGCGGTATGCTTGACATGGGCGCCACCACTTTCTGGGAAGACTTCGATCTTGACTGGACAGACAATGCCGCCCGTATCGACGAACTGGTTCCTCCTGGAAAAAAAGACATCCATGCAGACTATGGCGCCTATTGCTACAAAAACCTGCGTCACAGCCTGTGTCATGGCTGGGCGTCGGGGCCTACCGCATGGCTAAGCCGGCACGTGCTGGGTGTGCAAGTGATAGAGCCTGGCTGCAAAAAGATACGTATCGAACCGCATCTGGGCGATCTGCAATGGGTGGAAGGGACATTCCCCACACCGCATGGCGTCATTCGCATTAAACATACGAAAGATGCAAACGGTAAAATAACAACCGATGTAAAAGCGCCGAAAAGTGTAAAGATTGTAAAGAACCTCTCAAATATCGCAAATTAGTAGAAAGCCCTGAAAGAACGGACAACT
>JAISWE010000039.1 GCA_031271175.1 Bacteroidales bacterium
CTTTGCTCAAAAACTTGCGCAGAGAGGCATGACCATTATTGAAATAGCCGACCTGACCGACCTGTCTATTGAACAGGTGAAAGCCATCTTTCAGGCGATGCGGAAATGAGCGGCTATCCAGTGATGGGACGCGAGAAATGACGGCTTCATGCTGAAGTACCGGATGCCTTGCGTGTCCTGCCTGCGGTCTGTCAATAGACCGTTTACGAGATTGCTCTTCCGACTGTCAGCGTCGGCATATCTGTCGGCAGCAAATCTTTTTGCTACCCCCATTATGTCCACAAAGGAGCTAAAACACCAACATCGTCAATTATCCGAATTTTAAAAAAATCATAAAAATTTTTATTTTTTTTTATTTTTTTAAAAAAAGATACTTATCTTTGCACCTGTTTAAAACGAAAAATCAATTAAAAAACGATCGAAAATATGATATTTTTTCTCACATACGATTCTCCTGAAAGACCAGCAATAGCAAGGCTTAGAGAATTAGGTACGATTATTGTAGAGAGAGAGAGAGAGAGAGAGAGAGAGAGAGAGAGAGAGAGAGAGAGAGAGAGAGAGAGACTCATAAAATCGCGTGCGCGCGTAATAATAAGGAAAAATTTCGAGAATTTATATATCGCCGTAACATGCTTTTTGCATGGAGCGGCTTTTTTATGTCCGGAGGCGAAGCTTTCTCCGTCGGCCGGGTAAATCACAATCTATCCTTATCCACACAATTCATAAATCCTAAAAATAAAACGTCAAAAATGATTCGCTGATGAAAAAATCAAACTTAATTCTTTTTATCGTGCTGTGTGGCATATTGTTGCCATACGCGTTGGAAGTGTCGGCACAGCAGTTCTCCATCTCCGGGGATATTGTTGATGCGGACAACAGTCCCATGCCCGGAGTGACGGTTTTGGTAGAAGGCACCCGTACCGGTACGACCACGAATGCCGCTGGGCAGTTTAGCCTGAACGTAGCCCGGGAAAATGCGACGCTGCTGGTTTCCTTCGTAGGTTACGAAACACAGCGAATTGCCGTGGAGAACCGTCGCACCTTCCATATCATCATGAAAGAAGCGCTGACGGAACTGGAAGAAGTGGTGGTCGTGGGTTACGGCTCACAGAAAAGAGTTTCCGTAACCGCTGCCATCTCCACCGTCCAAACCAAGGAGTTGAAGCAGAGTTCTGCCGCCAACCTGTCGGCAGCGCTGGCAGGCCGGCTGCCCGGACTGACCGCCCTGCAAACTTCCGGACAGCCCGGTAACGACGCGGTCGCGCTCTATCTGCGAGGTCGTGGTACCATCAACGGCGCCGACCCCCTGATCATGATCGACGGCGTGCCGCGAAGCAACATAAGTACGCTCGACCCCAACGAAATTGCTTCCGTATCCATTCTGAAGGACGCCTCGGCGACGGCGGTCTTCGGCGTGCGCGGCGCCAACGGCGTGATCCTGATCACCACGCGGCGCGGAACGCCCGGCAAAGCCGAACTGAGCGTATCCGCCGACTACAGCCTGCAGCAGTTCATCACCCGCGCCGACAGGATTCACTCGTGGGAATTTGCCGAACTGCGCAATGAGGCGGCACGCAACGGCGGCATGGCCGAAAGCGACATGCCTTTCACTCCCTACATGATTGAAAGGTACAAAACCGGCGACAACAGAGATTTCTACCCCGACAGGGATGTTTTTCACGAATATTTCCGCGACTGGGCGCCGCAAACGCGCATCAACGTGAACCTGAACGGCGGAACGGACGATCTGACCTACTTCCTCAATGTTGGGTACGTGGGACAGGGAGGACAATTCAAAACCGAACCGGAGAGTCTCCTCGGTTATGACCCCTCCTACAAGATGAACCGCTATTCGTTTCGCGGCAATGTGGATTATGCGGTGGCGAAAAATCTCAAGCTCACCCTCAATCTGGCCAGTTACCTGGAAAAGATGAATTCGCCGCAAACCGCAGTATTGTTTAGTAACTCCATGAGCGAGATGGTAAGCAACATGATCGCCTATGCGTGGGCGACGCCGCCCACCGACCCCGGGCCGCTCACCGTGGAAGGCTACGGCTATCCCGCAGGACAGGTACTCAACCAGTCGGGGCAGCCGCGCAACACCTACGGGGAAATCAACCGGCGCGGCTACCGGCAGGAAACCAACACCATGCTCAACTCCTCGCTGGCGATGGACTGGGGGCTGGGATTCATCACCGAAGGATTAAGCGCCAAAGCCATGCTGGCGTTCGACGCCAAAGCGGTTACCGTCTTGCAGGGGGTGAGGGCTTATGATTGCTATTCATGGATAGTGGCGCGCAATGCCACCGAACAAAATTCATACGGAGTGATCATCGATAATGAGAATTTAAACCTGACCCTGTCCAAGGGGATGGGTACCTATTATTACTTTAACCTGCAAGCTTCGCTGAATTATGCCCGCACTTTCGGCAAGCACGACGTAGGCGCCATGTTCCTCTTCCAGCGCGACAACTGGGACGAATATTCCGCCCAGTTGCCCTACAACATGGTAGGCATCGTAGGGCGCGTCACCTACGGATTCGACGAACGTTATCTGGCGGAGGTCAATCTGGGCTATAACGGTTCGGAACAGTTTGCGCCGAAAAACCGCTTCGGCTTCTTTCCCGCGCTTTCCGGCGGATGGGTGCTGAGCAACGAAAGTTTCCTGAAAAACCATCCTGTGCTGACCAACTTGAAAATAAGAGCCTCCTACGGAAAGGTAGGAAACGATAAACTGGGCGGCGCACGCTTCCTCTACATGAGCGATATTTACACAGGCGGAGGAGAAATCGCATCGCTGGATTACGGACAAACGATCGTACAGGGAAAATTGGGCAATGAAAAACTCCAGTGGGAAGAAGCCTACAAACAAAACTATGGACTGGATGTTCAGGTCTTCAAATGCCTCTCGCTGACGGTGGACGTCTTCAAGGAAAAACGCGACCATATCCTGATCACACGAGCGACAGTGCCAACCCTGCAGGGCGTTCCGCTGGGCGATATCCCGAAAGTCAATCTGGCGCAGGTGGACAACTACGGCTATGAATTTGAACTTACTTACCGGAAGACCTTCGGCGCCGACTGGGCAATTACGCTGACGGGCAATTACGCCTACAACGAAAACAAACAAATCATGGTGGACGAACCCATCCTGAGCGAAGATTACGCCTACCGGTACAGGGGTACGGGCTACAGCATCGGGCAGCCTTTCGGCTATCAGGTGGACTACAGCAACGGCAACGGCTACATCAACACGCAGGATGAATTAGACAACCTGCTGCCATACAGTGGAGGCGTTCCCCGTTTGGGCGATCTGAAGTATGAAAACAGGAACGACGACGGGGTAATTGACCCCAAAGACATGGTGCCGATGGGCTACAGCGAAGTGCCGCGCATTGCCTACGGCTTTTCGGGCATCGTCAATTATAAAAACCTGGATTTCTCCTTTCTGTTTTCCGGCATCGCCAAAAGCAGCCGCATGTACACCGGATGGGGGGTTACGGAATTCGCAATGGTCGGCTTTTTCAGCGATTGGCACAAACACGCATGGACGCAGGAACGCTACGACAATGGCGAAGAAATCCTCTATCCCGCCTTGGGCATGGGCGCAGGAACCAGCCAGCAAAACAACAGTTTTTACCTCTTGGACAGGTCCTTCCTGCGGTTAAAAAACGTGGAACTCGGATACAACCTGCCGCAAGCATGGATACAGCCGGCGAAAATCAGCCGCGCACGCTTTTATGTGAACGGCAACAACCTGTTCACGTGGAAAAAATACCCCACCAACACGGTGGACCCCGAACAAACGCAAACGCTGGCCTATCCTGTCACCAAAATGATCAATTTCGGCATTAACGTCACTTTCTAACCCCTAAAATTAAAAAATCTTATACGATGAAAATGAATAATTTCTTATTGCCCATCTGCTTCACCATCACAGGCGCTTGCTTTTACGCCTGTTCCGAAGTGCTGGACAAAGCGCCGGACGGCAACATGAGCATGGAAGAGGTACTCTCCGACCCCGACAAGGTAGAGGGATTGCTGAACCGCTGCTATAACGGCATACCGGCAAAAGGCTATGACTATTTCTTTTTCGACCCGCTGGTGGTGGCATGCAGCGACGACGGCTGGTCGTCGGAAGAAGCCGCCGGACAGTCGCTGGACAGAATGTACAGGGACGACGTCTCGGCTGCCAATCATCCGCTGAACACCACTTACGCGCAGGATCACGATGTCGCCAATAACTACAGGTATTGGGACCTTTTTTGGCCGCAGATACGCTTCTGTTCGCAATTCCTTGAAGTCATAGATAACGCCACCGTAAAAAGCGAGGCACACCGCGCACGCTTCAAAGCGGAAGCCCATTTGCTGAGAGCCTTTTTTTACTCCGAATTAGTGAAATGGTACGGCAGCGTCCCCATTCTGGACAAAACCGTTCCTTATGACGCCGACTTCTCCACCTTGCGGCGGAATCCCGTGCCGGAGGTGGCCACCTTTATCGCTTCCGACTGCGAGGCGGCCATCCAAATTCCCGAACTGCCGTGGCGCATTACCGAGGAAAGTGATCGCCTGCGCGTCACCAAGGCGCTGGCATACGCCATTAAAACCAAAATGCTGCTCTTCGCCGCCAGTCCCCTGCACAACGGAGGCAACAACGCCCTGTGGGAAGATGCCTATCAGGAGGGAAAAACAGCCGTGCAGCAGTTGAAAGCCAACGGTTATGAGCTGTTCACCACCTGCACCGCTCCCGACATCTTCGGAACGGGCGATGCGGCGGCTTATCACCAATTAGTCTGCCAAAATGCGGATATCTCCGCCACGCCGCGCGACAAGGAAACCATCTGGCAACACCAGAGGGGATCCGTTTTTGTATGGGGCATCGGCTACATCGGCGGAGGTGAAGACGGTACCTACAAGTGCGGCACCTGCCCCACGCAGGAACTCGTCGACGCCTTTGAAACCAGCGACGGCGTGCCGGTGCTGAACTTGGCCAATCCCTATCAGGACGAGCGCCACTTGCAGCCGAACTACAATACGGCCAATCACCTGTACGAACGCAGCGATCCCTACGCCAACAGGGACCCCCGCATGTATGTCACCGTGCTGTACAACGGATCAAAGTTTATCTGGAACAACGGGGAAGTCAAAACCGTGGAAACCTTTTTTGTCGGAGACGAAGCCTCCAAACATTCCCCCAGCTTCGACAAAACAAACCGTATTCTGTCCCGCACCGGTTATTACCACAAAAAAATGGTCACGCCCGGCGCCAGCTATACCAACAAGATTGACAACGCGAACTGGAAGTATTACCGGATGGGCGAGTTGCTGCTGGATTATGCGGAAGCAGCCGCCGAAGCAGGTCATTCTGACGATGCGCTGGCAGCGGTCAACGAAGTACGGGATCGCGTGAATATGCCGGCGCTGCCGAACACCCTGTCAAAGGCCGAACTGATCCTGCGCATCCGCAATGAGCGGCGCGTGGAACTGGCCTGGGAAGAACAGCGCTATTTCGACCTCCGCCGCTGGCAACAGCCTGAAGGAGACCTGAGCGCCACCTGCAAGTATTTTACCGCCATGGTCATTAACAAAGACAAAAACACCGGCCATTTGACCTACACGCGGAAAAGCATCTCCTCAACGCCCCGCGGAGGATGGGAAAACAAGCACCTGCTCCTGCCCATTCCGCTGTCCGAAGTATCGCGGCTGGAAGCGGTAACAGGCGTCACATGGCAAAACCCAAAATGGTAAACAATTAATAATTAATAATTAATAATTAATAATGGACATGTTAAAAAATAAGATCATACACCTTCTGACGCTCTTGTGCATGGGATTCCCGCTTACAGGCGTTATGGCGCAGGAATTGCCCTTCCTTTTGCAGGGAAAGCTAACGGACGAATACGGAAAACCCGTGCAGGGTGCGCTGATGATGTCCGAAAACGGGAAAAGCCAATATTTGACGAGCATCGACGGCGCATATCAATTGAAGGTGACCGACGGCAGCCGTTTTGTCACTGTTTCCGCCGCCGGCTACCTGAACATGAAGCTCGAAGCGTCCGAAGAAGACAACAATGGCGAAGAACGCGAGGTGAAGCTGGCGTTTGATTCCCACCGCACGGGCGGATACGTTGAGCTGGGCTATTTTACCCAGACACGGGAATCCCTTACGGGCGCCGTCGCCACCGTTACGGGAGAAGAATTGGACAGGGCGCCGGTGAACATCTTTTCGCAAACCCTGGCAGGACGGCTGCCCGGCTTGAATGTCTCTCACAACCTTTCCGATTTCACTTTCAACGGTTACGGCCATACTTCCTACAACATCAGGGGCTATAACACCGTGAACGCTGCCAGCCCGATGATCATCATCGACGGGATCATCTGCCCCAACCAGTATTACGAGTTCCTTTCCCCCAAAGAGATAGAAAGCGTATCCGTACTGAAAGACGGTTCCACTACCGCCGCCTACGGACTGCACGCCTCTGGGGGCGTGATAGTGATCACCACCAAGCGCGGCTATATCGGCAAAAAGAAGGTGAACGTCTATTTCGACCAGTCGTTTCAGCAGATGACCAAACGCCCGTCCTTTGTCTCTTCTGCCGAATATGCCGAACTGCGCAACCAGGCGGGCGTCAACGACGGGCTGGGAGCCTTTTCGCAGTTCTCGCAGCAGGAAATCGACGGCTTCCGCAAAGGAGGCGCCGACGTCAACTACCCCAACAACGACTGGTACAGCCTCTTCATGAAGGATTTCACCCTGCGGCAACGGGCGGGCCTCAATGTGGCCGGCGGGTCGGAAAAAATCCGCTTCTTCTCCAACGTGGGCTACCTGCACCAGGAAGAACCCTTCAAAATCGCCGACGAACCGGACAGGAAATACGATCCCACGCCGGTGGTACACGCCGTGAATTTCCGGTCGAACCTCGACCTGACATTCAACGACTACCTGAGCGCTTACATGCGCCTGACGGGCAATCTAACATGGGAACGGGGAGCCGGCGGCTGGTATAACAGGGATATTTACTCCCTTATTTTCTCTGCTCCGCCCACCATGTATGGACCGGTGACGCCGGACTTCGAAGGCCATCCGGAAGCCAGCAACCAGATAGTGACGCACGACGCAGAAAACAACTCCGTGTATGCCATATTGAACCGCAGCGGATACCGGCAGGTACACGAGACCAACGTCATTGCGCAGGCAGGCGTCAACGCCGACCTGGATTTCCTCCTGCAAGGGCTTTCCGCAGGCGTCTCCATGGCGTACCAGACCTATTCCCAAAACCATACTTACACCACCCAGAACTATGAACGCTGGGTGCGCACCAACGATTGGAGCGAACTGTCCTTTACCAAAAAAGGCAGCGACGAAAATACGCCGCTGGGCTACGGCAAAGGTTCCGTCTTTTTCTACCACCTCAACCTGCTGGGCAATATCGGCTACAAACGCAGGTTCGGCGATCACAGCGTGGACGCCACAGCTTACCTCTTCTACCAGCAGCAGGAAGGTGCGGACATATTGCCCTACAAACGGCAAAGCATGGGACTTACCGCCCTGTACGGCTACAGGGAAAAGTATTTCCTGAAAGGCGACCTGGGCTACTCCGGCTCGGAACAGTTCCATCCCGACCACCGCTACACCGCCACCCCTGCCCTATCCGCCGCATGGATCGCCTCTAAGGAATATTTCCTCGCCGAGGTGAACGCCCTCAGCCTGCTGAAACTGCGCGCCTCCTACGGCGTCAGCGCCAACGACAACTTCGGCGCACGCTTCCTCTACCTCGACTATATCGACGCCGCAGGCAACGAAGGACTGAGAGGCAACCCGAATATCGCCGCCGAAAAAATCAAACAGCAAAACTACGGCATAGACCTGGGGCTTTTCCAAGCCTTTACCCTCTCGCTGGATTATTACATCCACCGGTCGGACAACCTGCTGGTGGGCAACACCACCACCATCCCCGTTTTTCAGGGAATATCGCTGGGCAACTATCCCAGAATGAACAACGGGAAAATGGAAAACAAAGGCTTCGAACTGGAACTGGGCTATCGCAAACGCCTCACGCAGCACTGGACGGTCTTTGCCTCCGCATGGCTCGCCCAAAACAAAAACAAAGTGATCGACATTCATGAAACGCCCTCCGCCGAAGATTATGCCTACCGCTACCATTCCGAAGGCTATCCCCTCGGACAGCACTGGAGGCTGCTGATCGACAAAAGCAATGGCAACGGAATGTTCAATTCGGCGGAAGAACTGGCGGTGCGCAACCTGAGCTATTCCTTCGGCACGCCCCGCGTCGGCGACTTCATCTATTACGACCTGAACTCCGACGGGACGATAGATGAAAAAGACCAGGCGCCGATGGGATACTCCTATATACCCCAACAATATTATGCTTTCTCCGGCGGGATAACCTACAAAAACCTCGAACTGAACTTCCTCTTTCAGGGGGTCAACCGCACTTCTTTCGCCCTCGGCGGATTGGGCGCTAACGAAAGCGTCTATCAGGGCGTGTTCAACGACATCCACATGAACGCATGGACGCCGGAACGCTACGCCGCTGGCGATCCCATCGACTATCCAGCCCTCTCGCTGAGTTCATCGACCAGCCATGCCGCCAACAACTATTTCCTGACAAACGGCGCTTACCTGCGACTGAAAAACGCGGAAATAGCCTACACGCTGCCGTTGAACATCTCCCGAAAGATCGCTGCCGAAAAAATCCGCATCTCCCTCAACGCGCAAAACCTCTTTACCCTCGACCATGTGAAGTCGAAGTACATCGACCCCGAAATACGCATCATGAGTACGTTCCAGCCTTACCGCACGTACAACATCGGCGTGAACCTCCTATTTTAATTGAAAATTGAAAGTTGAAAGTTGAAAATTGAAAATTGAAAATTGAAAATTGAAAGTTATAAATTATCATTCATGAAAAACAGTATTTTAAAAACCATTCTGGCGAGCGTCATCCTGATCTCCTTTTCCTGTGCCGATCTGGACATTCCTTCCGACGGGCGGCTCACCATGAAAGAAATCTTCGGCAATTACCTGATGACAAGTAATTTTGCCAATTCATGCCGCGCATGGATCCTTGCCATAGGCTTGCACTACGGCAACAGCACGCCGCTGGCCTCCTTCTGCGATGAAGCGCACGACGCCAGCGACAACATGGGCGGCGCGGTGAACGACTGGTACAACAACCGTACTTCGCCTTTTTACAATCCCCTGGGGGATGTGTGGGAACACTATTATAACGGCATCCGGAAATGCAACGTCTTCCTGTCTTCCATCGCCGATCCCGAACTGGCCACCGCCATCATCAGCGAGGAGGAAAAAAACGGATGGATTGCCGAAGTGCGCGTGGTGAGGGCCTTCTATTACTTGCAGCTGATCAAGCGCTACGGAGGAGTGCCGCTCGTTGACACTCCCTACGAGATCGACCATGATTTCTCGACCAACCGGAGAGCCTCTTTTGAAGCATGTGCCGATTTCATCATCGAAGAGTGCGACATGGCGCTGGCGACGCCCGAAGTAACAGGACGCCCCATCGGCTTCCGCTGGAACATCGGCGACAACGAAAGAGGCAAGCTGACGCGAGCTTTCGCTTACGCCATCAAATCGCAAACCGCCCTCTACGCGGCAAGCCCCCTGTGGGCAACCTCCGAAAGCAAATATACCTGGACAAAAGCGGCGGAAATCACCAAGGAAGCCTTAGACCAGTGCCTCACGCACGGCTTTGCGCTGTACAACACGCCCATCGATCCGAAAATTGCGCAAAACCCTTATGCCTACTATTTCATACGGCAATCCGATCCGAGCCGGTCGGTGGACAGGGAGACCATCTACGAATCCGGCGCGCGAACCAATGTATGGCGTTATGCCGGTACGCCGATTACCGAAGGAATGGTGAAAGCCGGCGCCGGCCCCACGCAGGAATTAGTGGACTGCTACGAAATGCAGGTCAGCGGAGAGCCGCCCTTTCTCGGCTATTCCGACGCCAACCACCTGCAACCCATCCCCAACGCTGCCGCAACGGACTATGATCCCGCCAACCCCTACGACGGACGCGACCCGCGCTTCTATGCCTCCATCTATTACAACGGCGCGCCGCGATACCTGTCGGACGACGCCATTAAAGATACCTTCCCCATACTGTTAAATGGCGCCAAGCAAGCCATGACCCTGACGAAAGACTCCGACAGCATCATCCATATCAACACCACGGCGGCCGACCCCTGGGTTTACTCCAGCAAGTTGGGCAGGGCGCTGACCGAAGGAAGTGTCCGGCAACTTGCCTTTGAGTACAAAAGCAACCGCGCCGTCAACGCTAAAGTTTTCTGGTGGGATGAGGCTAATCCCGAAGGACGCACCACGACTTTCGGGGTACCGCAAGCGACGGACTGGACATTTTGCGAGGTACGCTTCAACGACGTTTACGAGTACCAGCATTTCGGTAAATCGGCCGACGATTATTTGCGTTTCGACATACCGGAAGGCGGAACGGAGCTTGGCTACCAGATCGACATCCGCTATATCGCGATAGAAGTCTTCACGCCGCCGCCGGCAGCCCAGTTAGTGGAAACCTTTGCAGGAGGCGGCAATTGCGGCATCTCCGACAAGGTCACCGACACGCGCTACACCCGCACCGGCTATTACCTGCGCAAATTCAACAATTTCCGCTCGGCTCCTACCGTGGACGCCGACGGCTTCATGAAAATCTTCCGGCTGGGAGAACTCTACCTGAACTTTGCCGAAGCCGCGTACCAAGCCTACGGCCCCGAAACGCCGGTGGCCTCCACGGTGGCCGGCAGCAGCCCCATGACGGCGCACCAAGCAGTCAACGCCATCAGAGCGCGCGCCGACATGCCGCCACTGCCGAGCCTGACAAAAGCAGATTTCGAAAAACGCTACCGCAACGAACGACGGATAGAATTGGCCTTTGAAGAACACCGCTTCTTCGACGTCCGCCGGTGGAAAATACTCCGCGAAACGGACGCCTTCGTCACCGGTATGCGCATCACCAAAGAGAGCGGCAATTTCGTCTATACCCGTTTCAAATTCCCCGACCGCAACACCAACAGCAACAAATACCTGATGTACCCCATCCGGCAGGACGAAGTAACCAAAATGGAAGCAATCACAGGCGTCCCCTGGCAAAACCCGGAATGGAACAATTAACAATTAACAATTAATAATGAATAATGATTAATGAGTAATGTAAATATCCACGATATAGATATGCCGATGAGAAGGGTTAATGATCAATGGTTCACGGTTAAAAGGAGGAATTGTCCGGCGTCAAGCATGAATTGTCCGCCGTTCATGGTGAATTGTTCATCGTCAATGGTGAATTGTTCTCTTCCTTCTTCCTTCTTAATTATTAATTATTCATTGTTAATTATTAATTCCTCAAAAAGGCTTTGCCTTTTTGAGGAAAAGGCTTTGCCTTTTGAGGTAAAAGGCTTTGCCTTTTTGATGGAAAGGCTGTGCCTTTTTACATCCTTCAAAAACCGCTTTAAATCAGCCATCTGTTTTTTAAAAGAGCTTATAACCAATCCTCATATTTTTTTATTTCTAATTTTTTTTAATTTTTCTAATTTTTTTTTAATTTAATTTTAATGTTATGTACAATTCATTTTTTAGTAAACTGAAAGTAGCAAGTGCAGTCATAGCGCTGTTCCTTGCAGGATGCGGCGACGACGAAGAATCTGTCGCCTTGCAGTCCATCAATGTCCTCCCTTCCACTGTGACGCTGAATCCCAGGCAGACGGAGCAGCTGAAAGCTGTTGCCGTCCCTGAGAACGCCACGGAGGTAAGTTTTAGCTGGACGTCTTCTAATGAAGCCGTAGCCACCGTGTCGCCGACCACCGGGCTGGTAACGGCTGTAGCCGAAGGCACTGCCACCGTCAATGCCCGAAGCGGCAACGTGAAGTCTAAAGACGTTACGGTGACCGTTAATCTTCGTGTGCTGGAGTCCTTTACGGTAACGCCGAATCCGCTCTCGCTGGGGCTGCTCGACAATCCGGTGCAGCTTGTAGTGACCAAAACGCCGGCTGACGCGGGAGGCAGCTTCACCTACGACTCCG
>JAISWE010000056.1 GCA_031271175.1 Bacteroidales bacterium
TCACATCAGCGAAAAGTCCCGCAGGGACGACACATCAGGAGTATCTGTTTCTACCAACATTATGTCCCTTCAGGACATGAAATCGAACCGTTACATGCTATTTATTTCGCGTGCCTAAAAGGGACTATACGGCTTTGAGCGTTTCCAGCAAATATTGCCAGAACCGTTCTACGGACGGGACATTGACTTTTTCTCCGGGCGAATGTGGATGCAGAATGGTAGGACCGAAAGAGATGTAATCCATATCCGGATAGTTTTTGCCGAAGATGGCACATTCCAGTCCGGCGTGAATTACTTTCACAAGGACTTCCTTTTGAAAGCATTTCCGGTACACTTCCTTCATAACGGTCAGGATATTAGAGTTAAAGTTGGGTTTCCATCCGGGATAACCTCCGTTTGAGACTGCTTTATTGCCGGTAAGTTCGCACAGGGCTGCCAGCTCGTCTGCCAGCGCTTCTTTCGCCGAATCAACCGAACTGCGCAGCAGAGAGGCAATGTGTACCTGCCGTCCGTCCGATTTCACGATAGCGAGGTTTGTAGAAGTTTCTACCACGTCTTGCATATCAGCGATCATGCGTCGGGCGCCGTCAGGCATAACGCATATAGTATTAACTATTTTCTTTTGTGATGCGCGTGTCATAATGCTATGCGGCAGGCTCGTTTTTTCCACAGTGAAAACAATGCCCTGTTCCACTCCTTCCAGTTCGTTGCTGATCTTTTGGAGAAAAGCGGCGGCATCGGCTTTCAGCGCTACGCTTTTGTCCGCCGGTACGGTACATATCGCTGCCGCTTCCCGTGGAATGGCATTGCGCATGTTGCCGCCTTCGATGGATAAGAGCCTCAAGTCGTATTTTTTTTCGGTTTCCCAGAGGAAGCGCGCCAGTATTTTGTTGGCGTTTCCTCTGCCGATGTTGATGTCCGTGCCGGAATGTCCTCCTTTCAGGCCTGAAAGCGTGATTTTCCATGCTTCTGTTGCCGGATCCGCCGGTTCCACCTCGTAGGCGACTTCCGTTGTAACGTTGATTCCTCCGGCGCAGCCAATAAACAGTTCTCCTTCTTCTTCCGAATCGAGATTGATAAAGACGGAACCTTTCAGGATGCCGGCTTGCAGCCCGTTGGCGCCTGTCATGCCCGTTTCTTCGTCGATGGTGAACAGGGCTTCTATGGGGCCGTGCACGATGTTTTTTGCTTCGAGTACAGCCATTGCGGCGGCGACGCCGATGCCGTTGTCTGCGCCCAGCGTGGTGCCGCGGGCTTTCACCCAGTCGCCGTCCACGTATGCCTCAATGGCATCTTTTTCGAAATCGTGCTGTATTTCGCTGTTTTTCTGCGGTACCATGTCCAGATGGGATTGCAGAACAACGCCCGGCCGGTTTTCCATGCCTGCAACGGCCGATTTCCTGATGATGACATTGCCGACGGCATCTACCGTGTAGTCCAAACCTTGCTCAATGGCGAAATTTTTTACCCATTCCGCCGCTTTGGCTTCTTTTTTCGACGGACGGGGGATCGCGCACAGGGCAGCGAAATGTTTCCACAACTCTTGGGGCTGTAATTCATTCAAACTATTCATATTTTATTAATTATAATGATGAGTATTATTTTTTGGTTATTTTTCCGGCAAATCCGCCTCCCGGCATCAGATGCACACTAAGGCTTCTTCCGTTATCGAGGTCTATGGTTTCCCTTTTATAGTCGCGGGCTGCCCTGTCGGCATTTATCCCGTCGCGGAACAGTTCCAGCCGGTATTGTCCTTCGCCGAGAAAGCCCAGATCAATGTTCATGGTGCGTTTTTCCCAGTTGGTCATTCCGCCGACATACCATACGTCTCCTTTGCGGCGTGCAATGGCGATGTATTGTCCCAGCCGGCTTTCGAGCGGCACGGTTTCGTCCCACACGCAGGGCGTCTGCGCAATGAAGCGGGTACATTCCTCTTCGCGGACATAGTTCGATGGATGGTCGCAAAGCATGTTGAGCGGCGATTCGAAAACCACGTATTCGGCCAGTTGCCGGCAACGAGTACCCTGGCTCATCGGTTCGGTGTTGACGGGGCGGTAATTGCCGCGAATGGCATTACGCATGGCGCCTTGCGTATAATCGACGGGGCCTGCCAGCATCCTGATGAACGGGAAGGTGACGTCATAACCGACCATGTCCACGTCGGGCGACGACCATTTCAACTGTTCCAGCCCGAATACGCCTTCGAAATTGATGACATTGGGATACGTACGCTGCAAGCCTGTTGGTTTGTATGCGCCGTGAAAATCGACCATCATCCTGTATTTGGCGCCCATGGCAGCGCAACGGTAGTAGAAATCGACCATGTAGCGGTCGTCCCTGTCCATGAAATCGATTTTGAAGCCTTTGACGCCCATTTCCGAGTAAGTGCGGAACACGTTTTCCATGTTGCTGTCCACCGCCCAGTATCCTGCCCAAAGGATGATGCCTACGTTTCGCTGTTGGCCGTACTCTACCAGCCCTTTCACGTCTATTTCGGGCACTACCTGCAACAGGTCGGCTTTTTTATTTACCGCCCATCCCTCGTCGAGGATAACGTACTGGATGCCCTGTTTTGAGGCAAAATCGATGTAGTGCCTGTAGGTTTCGTTATTGATGCCCGCGCGGAAGTCCACTCCGTCGATGTTCCAGTCGTTCCACCACTCCCATGCCACTTTGCCGGGTTGTATCCATGAGCAGTCCTCCACGCGCGAGGGAGCAGCCAGCGAATATACCAGATCGTTGTCCAGCAGTTCTTCATCTTTTACGGAGACGGCAAACACTCGCCACGGGAAATGGCGTGCTCCCGATGATTGGGCGATATGGTTTTCGCGTTCGGTCACGATCTGCTGCAACATGTTATGCCCTCCCTGTAGCGTTTTTTTCGGAACGGGTGCGAAAACGCCGTTTAAGGTGTTGTTATCCGGCGCATGGAGGAGGTAAAGGCCGGGATAGTTTTCCAGATCGGCTTCGGTAAAACAGAGTTTTTTGCCCTCGTCCAGCTCCACAAGCATCGGAAGAAAAATCAACCGCGTATGGCTGAGTTTACTGAGAGGCACATGCGTATAGGTGTTTTCAAACGAGTTGAAAAACTGCTTTTCGAGCGGACTGTTTTCTTCTCCTCTCACGTAAGCGGCCACCGCAGTGTAATCTTTTGAGAAATGCAGCGATACCTGTTCGTGGACTATCTCGATTGGCTCTTTTCCGGTGGTGGTGAAACGATAAGCCACGCCCCGGTCATAAGCCCTGAAGACAATGCCGTAATGATCGGCAAAGGTGAGCGTCAGTTCGTTGTACTCATCGTTGATAACGCTTTTCCTGTACAAGGGCGAAGAGATGGTTTGATGAACGCTTTTGACGGCGGATTTTTTCAGTTTGGCATTCACGCCCCATTCCTTGCCGTTCGGAAGGGTCATGGAAACAGGCGAAGGCGCCAGCACTTCGGTGTTTTCGTGCGTTATCGCACAGGTAACGGTTTTACCGATGCTAACGGTAAGAGCCATCTTTCCGTCGGGCGAAGCGAGCCGCCGCAGGGTTTGTGCATGTGTTCCCCCGAAGAAAAGAAATAAACAAAACATTCCCACAACAATTCTTTGCCGAAAAGAATGGATATCATTGAATTTGAATGTATTTTTCATAGATGATATTAACTTATGTAAAACTTTCCCGCTTTATCCACCAACAGGTTTTACTAAAACACTGGGGTATAAATCCAGACAAATATACATGATAATTTTCAGATACGCAAAACTGTGAAAAGTTTTTTTCGGCGCAAACACATCCTTTTTTCTTTCCCGTATGCGTATCAAACGCAAATAGAGAGGGTAGCCAAGAGAAACACAGTGATATGCAATGCAAAATTAGAGCTTATTTTTCCAATCAGACTCAAATCATCACCTTCTATGTTGTGATTTGCTTTCAAAAATTTGTAATTTTGTGATGGCAAACATCAAAGGCCGTCGCGCTGGGCAACTTACGTTGCCCTTGCTACGCAACTGCAAATCCCCGACAATTGCGATTAAGCGAGCGTGAGCAGTTTGGGCGACGCCAAAGCACCGCTAACAAGTGGCTTATGAAGTTTTTAGCAGCAACCTGGTAACAAAGCAAGCGCACGGCACATACGCGAAAAAGGACAGCGTATAACTGTCCTTTTTTTATTGATAATCTTTGCGATACTGTCGCAAAGATTTTATTGTTGTGGTAAGTTCTTTCTTGCTTTTGGCTGTTATTTCGGAAAAAAGTCGTACCTTTGCCGATAATGTCACAAGACATATAAATTCTATATTATGATGTTCAATGGACGAATAAAACAGTTATGCGAAGGCCGCCAAATGCCACAGCGAAAATTGGCAGCCGTAATGGATATTGATACCGCTTCTTATTGCAAGATAGAGAAAGGGGAACGCCGTGTGCGAAAAGAATATATTCCTGTAATTGCGGATTTTTTGCAAACCGATTACGAAGAATTGCTGAAATTTTGGCTTGCAGACCAAGTAACGGCAGTAGTAGCCGATGATGAACACAAGGCAGGAGATAAAGCATTAGATATTGCTAAACAGAACTTTAAAAGTTAATATGGCAGAAAAAATAAGATACACATTTTCAGGACACGAATCCTTTTATTGCAAGTCGCTTTGGCTGAAAAAGGGTTACGATTTTGTCAAAGCAGACAATAATTTCAATGCCGAAGATGCTGTTGTTCATTTGGGCGTTGGAAAAAATATGGTTTCTTCAATTCGTTATTGGATGCGTGCTTTTGACTTGCTCGAAGAAGGTAATCCGACAAAAATTGCAGATTTTCTCTTTGATAGTAAAAAC
>JAISWE010000103.1 GCA_031271175.1 Bacteroidales bacterium
TTGGCATAAAGACCGGTGAAGACAGCAAATAATGCCTCCACGTCCAACACTCCCGCCGGCGTTGCCTCAACGAAAGTCTTAAATTCGGTGAAGAGGTTAAACCACTCTTCATTCCTTAAATCGCTTAATTTTACTCTTTTGATTTTCATTGCTGTCGATTTTATATATGAATATTCTTTTAAATTCTTAATTTTTAATTCTTAATTTTTAATTCGTAATTCGTAATTCGTAATTCGTAATTCCCCTGTACGTCGTACAAAAGTTCCAACCGACCCGCTGTAATAATGCATAACGAATAGTGAATAGTGAATAATGAATAATGAATAATGAATAATGAACCGTTGGAGGGGTTCGTATGCCGTACAAAAGTTCCAACCGACCTCGGTTGAAGGTTTCCCCCGACGGGGTAAAGTTCCAACCGACCTCGGTTGAAGGTTTCCCCCGACGGGGTAAAGTCCCAACCGACCTCGGTTGAAGGTTTCCCCCGACGGGGTAAAGTCCCAACCGACCTCGGTTGAGGGTTTCCCCCGACGGGGTACGGGTGAAAGGTGAAAACGGCGAGGCATCCGGATGGCCTCGTTCCCCGCACCGGCGGGGGGAAGCGCCTTGCCCGAACGGGAGGACGCCCCCCAAGCCGGACATCCCCAAAATAAGTGGCGGGATGATTTTTTTTCTGGAATTTTTTTTATATCGCGCGCGATAATATATATATGGTGTGCTGTAAGTCTCTCTCTCTCTCTCTCTCTCTCTCTCTCTCTCTCTCTCTCAATAATCGTACCAACCCATATACGGCTTGCGTTGCGGAAGGATTCCCTTAGATGCAAAATCCTGCCGTTTTTCCCCGTTTTTTCGGAGATTTCTTTGCTGCAAAATGGTATGCCGGCCATGTCTGTTGGTACAAAAATATTACGGCACAAATATACAAACAAAAAAATATTCTACAAATGGTTTGCGAAAAAAAATAAAAAACAATTACGAATTACGAATTACGAATTACGAATTACGAATTACGAATTACGAATTACGAATTACGAATTAATTATTAATTATTAATTATTAATTATTAATTATTTCACTGTTTTGTTTGAGCATTTCGAACATCAGGATGGCTGCTGCGGACGCCACATTCAGCGAGTTGATTTTTCCTTGCAGGGGGATTTTTACGGTAACGTCTGCCAGGGCGAGACATGCGGGCGAAATGCCTGTGTCCTCCGCTCCCATCAGCAGGGCAGCCGGTCCGGTGAGGTCTGTTTGGTGGTATATGGCGGAAGTTTTTTCGGTGGCGGCGATCAGTTTTAAGCCGCTGTTTTTCAAGAATACAAGCGCTGTTTTCAGGCGGTCTGTACGGCAAATCGCCAGGTGGTGCAACGCTCCTGCGGAGGCTTTCACGGTATCGGCGCTGATCATGGCGGTGCCTTTAACAGGCATTAAGAGGGCGTGCGCGCCGGCACATACTGCCGAACGGGCGATAGCGCCGATATTTCCCGTATCGGTGATGCCGTCGCAAACGACGATAAAGGGATTGATTCCCTTATCAAAAAGCATGGGTATCAACTGTTCCAGCTGTGCATATTCCACCGGCGAGAGGTAGGCGATTACGCCCTGATGGTTTCTGCGGGTGACCCTGTTCAGTTTTTCTTCCGGCACTATTTGCATGGGGATGCTGTTTTGGTACAGCAATGCCGCCAGCCTGAGGTAGGATTCCCTTCCCATTCCCTTTCGCAGCAGTACCTTGCTGATTTCTTTTCCGGCTTCAACGGCTTCTATTACCGGATGTAAGCCGAAAATGATCTGTACGTCGGTGTGGTTCATTCTTCGAGTTCGCTGATGTTAAATACTTTTCCTTTTCGCCAGGACTGAACTGCCGCCGCCCAGTAAGTGGATTGGGGATCGCCTCGGCGCAGGACATAGTAGCCGGAAGCGTAGGGCGTGTCTTTTCTGTCGAACAGGAAGGTGATCGGTTTGGAATGTTTGCGGGTGTATTCCCATGTTTCCGAGTCGGAACTTTTCAGCACGTTGTCGGGCAGGCCGTACACCATGTACACGATTCCGCGGTCGGTTTTCCAACCTTCTTTCAGGTCGGTAAAATACTGATTGGCATAGGCCATGCGGGTGTAGAATACCCGGATGAGCATCCGCGCCTTGTCGGTGCTTCCGGTTGTTGCCAGCCAAAAGCGGTCCATCCTCTTTTTGGGGTTTCCTTCTTCTTGCAGGCGCTGGTATTCCGCAGGATTCAGGAAATATTGGATGGGTTCCAGCAGTTGGGCGGTACGGTTTTCTTTCGGGAAAGATGTTCCGAAATTCATTAACAGTAATCCTTCCCGCTGCGTGGTGTCTGCCTGTATCAGGTAAAGTCCTTCGTAGCCGAACATGAAGTTGGTGGTTGGGCTGTAGGGCTGTTCCCAGACGGAATCCGCTCTGAACACGAGTTCCGGCGCGGACATCGCCGCTAAGGGCGAAGTGGCGATGGGGCTGACGGTTGCCATGTATTTGATGAAAATGCGGTCGATAGCGTTTCGGCGGTACACGATTCTGAAAATATCATTTTCGTTGACGTAGTTTTCCGGTTTCGGCGAGCCGTTGAGATGGGTCAGCCTGAAGTTTTGTCCGGCATATTCACTTGTTTTGTCCACCGTGAGGAATTGCCGGATGGAGTTGCGCCTGAGCAGGTCGGTCACCTGTATCATCAGCATATAGCGGCGTCCCTGCGTCGCCGGAAACAGTACGGGGAAAACGAGCAGTTTTTGCCGCGCCGTCACCTGCACCAAATTGACAAAGGTAGCGCTGTCACTGATGATCTTATTATTTTCGGTGTCGGTACAGTCGAAAAGTTGGTAATGTATTTTTACTTCTGTGCGGGGGATTTTTTCTTCATTGGCTTCATTCACAATTAGCTCATTGGTGTTCAACAGAATGAACATTTGCGATTCGACGTCGGAAACATGAAAAACGCTCACTTTCGGATGCAGGGAGGTGGTGGCCGGATTGTAAAGCACCGGTTTATTTGTTTTGGCAATATTCCTGTTGTTCGCGCAGGAGGACAAACCTGCCGCCACCGCGCATGTAATTAGGATGCAACGAATGAACGGATCACCGCCAACAAGAGGAATATGTATTTTCTGCATCGTCATTGACCTGATTGGAATATGCCTGCAAAAATACATTTTTTTTTGGAAATGGAAACAAAATAGCGTTTTTTCAAATGATTCCGCAGTATTGCAGGGCATTGCGGATCCCATCGTCATCGACCGGAGAGGTGACATAGTCGGCAACGGCTTTCACTTCTTCCATGGCATTTCCCATGGCCACCCCTATGCCGACATGTTTCAACATGGCAATATCATTGCCGCCGTCGCCGAAAGCCATGGTTTCTTCCGGATGGAAATGATAGTGTTCAAGAAACTTATCGATGCCCGTCCGTTTGCTGAATCCTGCGGCGTTGATGTCGGCAAACAGGGGATTCCACCGGCTCGGTTCGCAATGCACAAAGACTTCCCGCATCAGTACTTTTTCCTGTTCTTCGTTTACGTAAACATTGACTTGAAACACCTCTTTTTCCGCCACTTTCCGTAAATCTTTCACTTGGGGAAGCGGCACATTCACCATTTTCGACAAGGCTTCCACTTTGGGCGATATGTAATTGATGGCTATTTCATCCCCGGTCATGAGCGAACACGGGAAAAGCATTTTTTCGTCCAAGTAACGGAGCAGGGCTTCGATGTCCTCTTGCGGTACGGGGTTTTTCAGAATCACCTCCTCCGTATCGGTAATGCAATAAACGCCGTTTTGCGTGATATAACCGTCGAAATGAAGGCCTCCGAGGTCAGGGATCTGGAAAGCCGACCTTCCGGTGGCAATAAAAGCCCTGATGCCCTTTTCCTGTGCCTGACGGATAGCGCCGACAGCCGATGGCGGAACCGTATGGCTCCTGAAACTGACCAATGTCCCGTCTATGTCAAAAAACAAGGCTTTGATAGCCGGTTTTCGATTCGTTACTGTATTTTTCATGCGCCGCAAAATTAGATGAAAAACATCGGTTTTCCAAGCGCAAGTAAGGAAAAAAGTTTTTTTACAGCGGAGGAAGATTTTACGCGGTAGTGAAGGCCAGCGCGGCGATACTGACTTTGACATCTCCTGCATACTGGACGGTACGGATGCAGGCTTCGAGGGTGGCGCCGGTGGTCACCACGTCGTCTATCAGCAGAATATGTTTTCCCGAAAAACAGTGTGGGGAAGTTAATCCGAATCCCGATTCGACGTTTTCCCATCGTTCATAGCGTTTTTTTCGGGTTTGCGAATCCGCCACCATGCGGCGAACCAGCGCAGAGGTGTTCAAGGGCTTCTCCAAGCGTGAACAGACACCCCGTGCAATCCACTCGCTTTGGTTGTAGCCTCTTTTCTTGAGTTTCGACGGATGCAGGGGAACGGGCACTACCATGTCCACCTCCGCAAAGGCCGTTGAGCTGAGTTTTTTTCCCATTTCCCGTCCGAGACATTCGCCCAGCTCCATCTGTCCCTTGTATTTGATTTGATGCACCAGCGTTTGAATCCGGTTTCCTTTCCTGAAAAAGTAAAGGGCAGCGGCATGTTCCACCTTCACCCGCCCCCAAAACATGCGTTCCACCGGATTACCGTCCTCCCTGTAGAACCCTGTTTCGGGCAACTCGTAGAGGCAATGCCCGCAAATATAGCGTTCGTCCCTCAACAGGCCGGAAGCGCAGCAGACACAGAGATTGGGATAAATCAGTCCCGTAAATCCCGTGCACCATTCCGAAAGAAGAGAAATGCCCATAGCACCGGAAATCAATCATTCAGTATTCATCTTTATTTTGTCACACAAAGATACGTTTTTTAGCTTCATTTGATTTGTGCTTCAAAAAAAATCCGGTAAAAGATGCAAACTTTGCATGAAATGATTATTTTTGCGGTCGAATTTAAAGCGGATAAAGTGAAAATCAATAACGGACAATACGAGATAGGTGGATTAGCTGTGACAGCGCTGGTAGAAAAATACGGGTCGCCTGTGTATATTTACGATACGGCTGTCATCGGTCAGCAATATCAACGGTTAGTCAATGCCTTTGACGGGACGCGGATGCGGATTCATTATGCCTGTAAGGCGCTCAACAACATCAATATCATGCGTTATATCTGCGGGCTGGGCGCCGGGCTGGATGCCGTATCCATTCAGGAAGTGCAGCTGGGCATCAAAGCCGGATTTGCGCCTGCCGACATTATCTATACGTCCAACAGCGTGTCCGTTCGGGAGTTTGAGCAAGCCATCGAAGCGGGAGTCCTTATTAATATCGACAATCTCTCCATACTGGAGCAAATCGGCTTGAAATACGGGTCGGATGTTCCGGTCAGCATCCGTATCAACCCGCACATTATGGGAGGAGGCCATCTGAAAATTTCGACGGGACATGTCGATTCCAAGTTCGGCATCTCCATGTATCAACTTCCCCACATCCAGCGGATAGTAGATACGTACAACATGCGAATCAACGGCTTGCACATGCATACCGGTTCCGACATTCTGGACATTGAGGTTTTCATTAAGGGCGCCGAAATCATGTTTGACGCTGCCCAACATTTTCCCGACCTGCAATTTCTTGATTTCGGCAGCGGCTTCAAAGTGCCCTACAAGCCAGGCGATTATGCTACCGATATTGAATTGCTGGGTTCGACGCTGACGCAGCGGTTCAATGAGTTTTGCCGCGCGCGTGGCCGCGAGCTTACCCTAAAGTTCGAGCCGGGGAAGTTCCTGGTCAGTCAGGCGGGATACCTTGCCGCGAAGGTCAATGTGGTAAAACATACGACATCTACGGTGTTTGCCGGCGTCGATACCGGCCTGAACCATCTTATCCGTCCGATGTTCTACGACGCCTACCACCATATCGTCAATGTATCGAAACCAGAGGGTACGCCCCGCATCTATACGGTAGTGGGCTATATCTGCGAAACGGATACCTTCGGATGGAACCGCAAGATAGCCGAAATATCGGAAGGAGATGTGCTGGTCTTTCTCAATGCCGGCGCCTACGGCATGACGATGGCGTCGAATTACAATGCACGTCTGCGTCCCGCCGAAGTGATGGTACACGAAGGCAAAGACTACCTTATCCGCCGCCGCGAAACCCTCGAAGACCTCCTTCACAATCAGACG
>JAISWE010000143.1 GCA_031271175.1 Bacteroidales bacterium
GGATATGGCTACAAGACAGTATAATCCGGACATGTTGTGTAAAAATATGGTGCCGAGTGTAAGGACACAACTTACACAAGCCAGCGTCAGTAACAGCAGGCTTGGTTTGAAATATCTAAGCAAAAAGGAACAAATAAACCGGCCGCTGACGAACATGCCCATGGCAACCATATTGTATCCCTGCGCGGTGGATTTTGCCATTCCCAACTCCAGTTCCGCATACTGAATGATAAAAGTCCATACCATGATTTGAACGCCCACATAAAAAAACTGCGCCAGGACAGCAAATACATAACGTTTGTTTTTTAACAGATTGCGGAAAGTCTGACCGACAGTATATTTACCTGCATCGGCAGACACGATTTTGGGCAATTTTGATACGGCAAAAAGAATAAAAACCACCAGAACGACAAGACCGAGCGCCACATACGGTACGCTGATCGTATTGAGGTCGGACTGTTGAATCGACGAAAAAACAGCGGGGTCAGTGTCTTGAAGAAATATCCGTTCGTCTTCTGTTGCCTTGCTCAGTCGCGCAAGGATAAATTCTTTAGCTACCAACATTCCTGTAAGCGAACCTATGGGATTGAACGATTGCGCGAAATTAAGTCTTTGCGTAGCGTTTTCTTCCGGTCCGAGCGAAAGAATATACGGATTGCATGTCGTTTCGAGAAATGCCAGTCCGCAGGTCATCATAAAATACGCTGCCAGAAAAGCGTAGAACGACATCATTTTTGCCGCGGGAAAGAACAGGAAACAACTGATAAAATAGAGGAAAAGGCCGGTAACAATGCCTCTCTTGTAATTGAATTTCCGAATATACAGCGCTGTAGGAATTGCCATGATACAGTAACCGCCATAAAAGGCGAACTGCACCAGCGAACTCTCGAAATTGGAAATCAACAGGATATTTTTGAACGCCGCTACCATCGGATTTGTGATGTCGTTGGCAAATCCCCATAACGCAAACAGCGATGTCAGCATTATAAACGGGAGCAGGTAACTTCCTCCTGAAGGCGATGAAAACATGTTTTTCTTTGACATATAACAGTAATTAATTGAATTGTTTTTTATCTTCTTTTGCTGATAAACCGGTAGCAAATACCTTTTCTTTAAGATATTTCCGCGCTTCGGCAAGCAACTCGCTGATTTCCGTCTGCGTCATCAGCGGGACGGACGAATATTTCCATTCCCGCCTCATCCGGGCGTATTTGTCGCGGCTGACGTTGTTGAACGAGCACAGTTCCCAACGCTCCACCGGGTTGTTGCCGGTCACGACTTCATCCGGAGTGAAGCCGTGAGTGATGAAGTTGCCGATTTGCGAAATGTTTTCTACCGTAGCCGTAGCGTCCGGAATGAGCGGCGTGCGTACCCACAGCCGTTTGTTTTCGTCGTTCCCGCATTTCCCGGCAAGCCAGTGGAAATTATCCCTTATCCGCTTGCTGTCCACTCCGGTATGCTGCTTATGCTGTTTGCTGCAGATGAATTTCAAGTCGTAAAGGAACACGTCGGTGAACGGATAGACTGTTTCAAAAGCCTCACGGGAAGCGAATCCGCTTGTGTCAAGCGCGGTATTTTCGCCTGCCTGTTTCAGAAGGCGGAAAAATTCTGCAACAAAGCGGTACTGCAACAGCGGTTCGCCGCCGGAAACAGTTACGCCGCCTTCAAATTCATCGAAAAACATCGCATCCTTGCGAACTTCACGGACAAGCTCTTCCGGTTGCCAGCGTTTACCGGCAACTTTCAGCGCTCCCGACGGACAGTTTGTTACACACTGCAAAGACATTGTACAGCAGTCATCGGCAATATGTACGCCGGTTTCGTCAAAAACGACCGCCTGTTCGGGACAGGAAGCAACACAGGTTTTACAGGCAATGCAAAGCCGCGAAGTCCACTGAATTTCCGGTTGCGGACTGATTCCTTCGGGATTGTGACACCATTCGCAACGCAACGGGCAGCCTTTCAGGAAAACCGTTGTACGCAAACCGGGGCCGTCATGCGTCGTACCCCGGTGAATATCAAATACCAGACCTTCCTCACACTGCTTCATAATTGACACGAGCAACAAATTCTTTTTGAAATTCTCTGTCCATTACTACAAAATGGGCGCTGTAACCGGTCACTTTCACTACAATATCGGCATAATCGGGATTTTGGGGGTCATCGACTGCCTGTTTCAGTTTTTCGAGGTCGATGACATTGAAATTGATTTGTATGCCGCCATTTTTCATATAGGCTTTTGAAAATTTCTCAATGTAGTCGCCCTTGCGTTCCTGGCCGTCGAAGAACTTAGGTTGCAGTTCGATTTGCAAACTGCCGCCCTGATATTTACGGAACGGGACTTTCAACAGAGATTTCGCCGTAGCCGTAACGCCTTCGGTATTGCGTCCGTGCATCGGGTTGCAACCGTGAGCGACAGGTTCTTCTGCCAACCGTCCGTCGGGCGTTGCGCCCAGCATGGGTCCTGCATACGTATGTCCCATGTACTGGAACAGGGAGGGACGGAAGTTGAAGCCTTTGATGTTCCGCTTGCTTTCAAATATTTTCAGGATATGTTCCGCCACCCGGACGTAGATGGCGTCCACACCGTCGAGGTCGTTGCCAAACTTTTCCTGTTTGAGCATCGTCTGGCGGAAAATTTCATCGCCCTGCCAGTTGCAGGAAAGCGCTTTTTTCAACGCTTCGAGTGTGTATTTTTTTTCCTCGAATATGACCTTTTTGATAGCGTACAGTGAATCCACCACATTCGGCACGCCCAGTACATTCACGGAAGTATAGGCGTTGCGTGCGCCGCCAACGGCCGTAATGTCCAGGCCTTTTTCGACGGTATCTTTCATGCAGAGCGTAGTCACCATTTCGGGCCATACGCGGCTTTGCCATTCATACACTCTGTTTTTGAAATGTACGAGCGCCGAAGCGGTTTTATTCACTTCCCTGTCGTAAATGTCCCAGAACGATTCGAAATCTTCGATGTTTTGCGCGTCGGCCATGTCAATGGCGCGAAGCATGGGCGCAATCAGGACAAGACTGTTCAGGTCGTGGTCGC
>JAISWE010000225.1 GCA_031271175.1 Bacteroidales bacterium
CCGAACTTTATCGACGGCAACGCATATTACAATCGAGCCGCGCCGTTCGGAACCGAAAAGAATTTTGTCGCTAATCCCGATTTCGATCCGAAATTTAAGGTCGAAGAGAAGGGTAAAGAGGTGTATGTATCGTTTGCCGTACAGGGATTGGACGAGCTGAAGACCGAAACGGTTACTACCGGACGTCTTGGTAAAGCGAAAATGCCGAAAGCTGCTTACGAAAATCCCGACGGTACGCCGATTGTCTTCGACAATGATTATTCGGGCGTCAAACGAAGCGGACGCCCCACGCCGGGGCCTTTTGAACAGTTGAAAGATGGCGCCAATATAATAAAGGTATGGTGACGATACTGTTCTAACAACACTAAAATAGATGAATATGAAAAAGAAATTATTTGTGGTATTGTTTCTTTTTACGGGAATGTCGCTGGAGGCACAAATAAATGAACTGGTAATCCGGGCTAAAAAAACAGGCGCCGAAATACAGCCGACCATGTACGGTCTGTTTTTTGAAGATATTAATTATGCGGCTGACGGCGGTCTTTATGCCGAACTGGTTAAAAACAGATCGTTTGAATTTCCGCAGAACCTTATGGGCTGGAAGACGTTCGGGAACGTAACGCTGAAAGACGACGGGCCGTTCGGACGTAATCCGCATTATGTGCGCCTGTCCGATCCCGGCCACGAGCATAAGCGTACCGGGCTGCAGAACGAGGGATTTTTCGGCATGGGGATAAAGAAGGGTGAAAAATACAGGTTTTCGGTATGGGCGCGGTCGTCCGGAAGAGGCGGCGCGGCGACGATCCTGGTGGAACTTATTGACCCGAAAAGCAGGAACGACCGCCAGGCGCTGGCAGGCAAAGAACTGATTGTCGATGCCGGGGAGTGGAAAAAATACGAGTTGATCCTCGAATCCGAAACGACGGAACCGAAAGCCGAACTCCGTATTTTCCTGAAGTCAAAAACAGGCGCCGACCTGGAACATATCTCGCTGTTCCCCGTGGATACGTGGAACGGTCATGCGAACGGACTGCGCAAAGACTTGGCACAGGCTTTAGCCGACATCAGGCCGGGCGTATTTCGCTTTCCGGGCGGATGTATCGTCGAAGGTACCGACCTCGAAACGCGCTATGACTGGAAAAAGAGCGTGGGGCCGGTGGAGAACCGTCCGCTGAACGAAAACCGCTGGCATTACACATTCCAGCACCGCTATTTCCCCGACTACTACCAAAGCTACGGGCTTGGCTTTTACGAATATTTCCTTTTGGCGGAGGAGATCGGCGCTGCGCCGTTGCCGGTATTGAGTTGCGGCCTGGCCTGCCAGTTCCAGAACAGCGATTCTTCGGCGCATGTTGCCGTTTGCAACCTCGACAGTTACATTCAGGATGCGCTCGACCTTATTGAATTTGCCAACGGCGACATATCGACGGAATGGGGCAGGCTCCGCGCTGAAATGGGACACCCCGCACCGTTTAACCTCCGCTTCCTGGCAATCGGCAACGAACAGTGGGGGCCTGAATACACGGAGCGCCTGGCGCCGTTCGTGACGGCCATTCGTAATGCGTACCCCGACGTTAAGATTGTCGGTAGCTCCGGCCCCAACTCCGAAGGCGCTCAATTCGATTACCTGTGGCCGGAGATGAAAAAGCTGAAAGCAGACCTCGTCGATGAACATTTCTATCGCCCCGAAGAATGGTTCCTGAAGCAGGGGGCGCGTTACGACCGTTACGACCGCAAAGGCCCGAAAGTTTTCGCCGGCGAATATGCCTGCCACGGGAGGGGCAAGAAATGGAACCATTTTAACGCCGCACTGCTCGAAGCGGCTTTCATGACAGGGCTTGAACGTAACGCCGACGTCGTCCACATGGCTACTTACGCGCCGCTTTTCGCTCATGTGGAAGGCTGGCAGTGGCGCCCGGACATGATCTGGTTCGACAACCTGGACTGCGTACGTACGGCAAGCTATTACGTGCAGCAGCTATACGCGCACAATAAAGGCACGCACACGCTCACGCTGACCATGAACGGGCAAAACGTAACCGGGGCGGAAGGGCAAAACGGCCTGTTCGCAAGCGCCGTCCTGGACAGGAACAGCAACTGTTACATCGTAAAGATTGCAAACACTTCCGGCAAAACGCAACCCGTCAAACTCACGTTCGCGGGATTGAAGAAAAATGAATCTTTATCCGGCGGAACGCGCATCATCCTGAAAGCCGCCGGCCCGGAACAGGAAAATACAATCGAATCGCCCAATCTCATCAAACCGGAAGAGAGCGCCGTCTCTGCCGAAGGACAGCAGTTTGAAACGGAGCTGGAGCCGCACACGTTTGCCGTATATAAATTCACAAAAGGTGCGAAATAAAAAGTAAAAACGACAAATGACGGAAAAGGAAAAATCGTCTCCTGTAATACGGCAAGACGTGTGGGAATGGCATGTCTGCTTGTATTGGGCGTATGGTGTATGGCGGGTTGCGACAGGGACAGGGACGATGACCCGATAATGAACCCGGCAACGGAAATAACCTGGGAACTGTCGACCGACGGGACGTTGACGCTTAGCGGCAAGGGGGATATGCCGGATTATGAATATTATGAATGTTTTATTTTGGGGGCTGCCGGTGGCGGGGATATACCGAGTGGTGACTGTCCGAAGCCATCCCTCCTCCCTGGTTTTCACTGAAAGAAAATGTCACTGGAATAATCCTTTCCGACGGTCTGACTTCAATCGGAAACGCTGCTTTCCCGACGTTCCACAAAGTGACTTCCATTACCATTCCCAGTTCAGTGACGACGATTGATCATTTTGCTTTCTCCGGTTGTTCAAGCCTGTCTTCAGTTACCGTATCATGGACAAATCCACAGTCAATAACTTATGGAATAGAAATTTTTGGCCATATAGACGTGTTGAAGATAACGTTATATGTCCCCGTGGGTCTTGCAGCAACATACAGGGACGTTCCTGTCTGGAGTTTTTTTAACATCCGCGAACAGCAATAGGGCG
>JAISWE010000177.1 GCA_031271175.1 Bacteroidales bacterium
AAAAGCCCGTGCGAACTTGCCGCTTCTGCAAAAACCGAAGTAATGACGCCCGGCTCGACAACAGCATACAAATCTTCTTCGTTTATTTCGATAATTCGATTAAGTTGATTAGTCAATATAACAACAGCATCGGCAGACGAGGGAATCACCGCGCCCGAAAGATTGGAACCCGCTCCCCGCACCGTAATCGGCAATCCGTTTGCGTAAGCAAGTTTGACGACTTTTCCCAGCTGTTCCTGCGTTGTCGGAATCACAACCAATGCAGGAGTCTGCGGCGTCAAAACCGCAGCATCATAAGCATACGCCTGGCGGTCAACTTCTTTTGCCAAAACCTGTTCCTTCCCGACAAGGGCGATAAATTCTTTTACCAAATTTGTATTCATACCTGTCGCATTAAAAATAGTTCGTTTCCTTCAATTTGTTTGGATTTGTGAATAAATGTCTAATACAAATTTGTTTGTATGCTATTCAAGAATTTTGTACAGTTCGTCCAATTTGGGCATTAAAATGATCTCCGTACGGCGGTTTTTCTGTCGTGCGCCAGAGGTGTTGGCTGCATCTACCGGGATAAATTCTCCCCGTCCGGCGGCGGTGAGCCTTTCGGGTTTTATTTTGGTGTTGTCCAGCAGAATACGGACGATGGATGTTGCCCGTTTAACGCTCAAATCCCAGTTATCGGCCATAGAAGCGTTGGATGCAAGCGGTACATTGTCGGTATGTCCTTCAATGGTGATATTGATATCGGGATTCTGTTCAAGCACCTTGACCAGTTTTTTCAGTGCGTTTACTCCCGCCGGGTCCACGGCGATACTGCCGGATTTGAAAAGCAGTTTTTCATCCAGCGATACATATACTTTTCCTTCGCGTATGGAAATAGTCAACCCATTGTTTTCCAGTCCCACCAAAGCTGCCGACACCTTGTTTCTGAGCGCTTTCACAGCCGAATCCTGTCGCATCACTATGCGTTCCAATTCGGCCATCCTCCTGTTGCGTTGCGCCAATTCCTGTTCCATAGCGGCGAGGTTACGGCGTTTCTCTTCCAGTTCATTCGACAGCCTCTGCAATTCCGCTTCTCTCTGTTGCAAATCGTTTTGGATGCCCTCAATTTGCATGGTCAGTTTGGACGCTTGCTGTTCGGAGCCTTTTTTCAGCGACTGTAAGGCAAAGACGGTTTCTTGCAGTTTATTTTCCAACTTTCTGTTAATGTCTCTCAAATCGGCAATATTTTTGGCCAGTTCGACCGAATCGGCCTTCATTTGCTGGATATGTTGCCGGATACGTTCCATTTGCGATCTCAGTTCGGTATTGCTGACGATCAACTGTTCATTGGCAGAAATCAGACTGTCGTTTTCGTCCTCGAATTTGTCCAACAACCGTTTTTGTTCGGCAAACTTGCGTTTTGGTACACAGGATTCGGCCACACAAACGGAAACTAACAAGGCGGCAAAGATGATCAACATCGGCGATATTTTCTTCATGTCAGATGATAATTTTTCGCTTCAAAGGTACAAAAAATGTTTTGATTTCAATGATTCTTTTCCATTTTTTGTATCAATTTCTGCGTGATTTTGTCTTTAATATACTGGTATTTAATATTTTTGATTGTTTCTTCCAAAAATGACAGAAGCAATATTTTTTTTGCTTCAATTTTTCCGATACCTCTCGAACGGAGATAAAACAGCGCTTCGTTGTTCAATTGCCCTACGGTGGCGCCGTGACTGCATTTCACATCGTCGGCGTATATTTCCAGATGGGGCAGAATGGTCATTTTGGCTTTGAGGTCGAGCAGGATATTGCTGCTCCGCTGATAAGCCGCCGTTTTTTGAGCATTTCGGTTCACCGTCACTTTTCCCGAAAAGGAGCCGGTGGATGTTCCGGACAGTATCTGTTTGAACAACTGATTACTCCGACATTCGGGAGATGTGTGGGTAATTTGCACTTCATAGCCGGCATATTCGCTTCCTTCCGTAAAAGCCAAACCGTATGCCTGATGTTCCGCGTGGCTGCCGTCAAGGTTGACATGCAATTCGTTGCGGACATATTCTCCCGACAGGGTCGCGTAATGGACGGTCATCCGGCTGCCGGACGCCTGCCGTACAACGGTCTTTGTTTGCAGTCGGGGGATTGATTCCGTATCCTGAAGAAAGATGAGGTTCAAAACGGCATTTTCTTTCAAATGAATTTCCGTCAAATCGTTGTTTCCTGATATTTTCCCGCTGAGACGGGGGTAAACCAGCAGCACATCGGCGCAACTTTCCGCTTCCATTGTGATGATGTTGTTACAGGCATTATGGTCTGACGTTCGGATGATCCTGACCGGTTGGGCGGCTTTCGTTTTCTCAGGCGTACACAGCATAAAGCCGTTGTCGGCCATACCCAGCCTTATGCCGTCATTTCGGGTGTACGGCGGTTCGTTTCCGCCCGCTTTCAGAGGGTGTGCGGGCGGTAGCAGGGCGTCAATCGGCAAGCCATTCATAGCCTTTTTCTTCGAGTTCAAGTGCGAGTTCCTTTCCGCCGGTTTTCACGATGTGGCCGTCTGCCAGCACATGGACAAAGTCGGGAACGATATAGTCCAGCAACCGTTGGTAGTGTGTGATGACGATGGCGGCATTGTCGGGTTTTTTCAGGGATGTAACGCCGCCTGCAACGATGCGGAGCGCATCGATGTCAAGACCGCTGTCGGTTTCGTCGAGGATGGCCAGCGCCGGTTCCAGCATTGCCATCTGAAATATCTCGTTTCGTTTTTTCTCGCCTCCCGAAAAGCCTTCGTTTACCGAACGGCTGATGAGCGAAGCGTCCAGTTCCAGCAATTTTGCTTTTTCTCTCATCTGTTTCAGAAATTCTGCGGCGGAAAGAGGCGGTAGTCCACGGTATTTCCGTTGTTCATTGACAGCCATTTTCATAAAGTTGGCCATGCTTACGCCCGGAATTTCCACCGGATACTGGAAACTGAGGAATATGCCTTTCCCGGCTCTTTCCTCCGGGCTTAAAGCCAGTAAATCGTTGCCTTCGAACCATACCTCTCCATCGGTCACTTCATAACCCTCCCTGCCCGTCAAAACGGACGCCAGCGTGCTTTTTCCCGCGCCGTTGGGACCCATCACCGCATGGATTTCACCTGCCCTCACTTCCAGATTCAATCCTTTCAGTATTTTGTTGCCGGCAACGGAGACGTGTAGATTACGGACGGACAACATCAGGGAAGATCGTATTTTTTGTTTTCTTTCGGAGGGCCGAAAGTGGAAATGCCTTCGGTGAGGCTGATCAACGCTTCGTCGATGCCTTTGTGCAGCTTAATGGTTTTGTTCAATGGCACTTGTACGATTACGTCGTTGACTACGCCTATCATCACGCTTTTCTGATTGTCGATCAGCGCTTCGATTGCCGCAGCGCCCATGCGGCTGGCGATGATCCGGTCTTTGGCACTCGGCGAGCCGCCCCGCTGTATGTGTCCGAGGATGGATACACGTATGTCGAAGTGAGGAAACTCCGGTTTCAGGATGTCGGCGATTTGCATGGCGCTTCCTTCGGCAAGATTTTCGGCTACCAAAATGATGCTCGACTTGTTTTTCCGGGCGCGTTCGGCAAGAAAATTACGCGCTTTGTCGATTTGGTTCTTTTCTTCGGGAATCATGATGATTTCCGCTCCGCAGGCAATACCGCTGTTGATAGCCAGAAATCCGGCTTCATTCCCCATCACCTCTACAAAAAAGATCCGGTTGTGCGAACTGGCGGTATCGCGTATCTTGTCCACCGCTTCCACTACGGTATTTAAAGCGGTGTCGTAGCCGATGGTGTAGTCGGTACCGTACAGATCGTTGTCGATGGTGCCGGGCAGCCCGATAAACGGAATATCGTACTCCATAGACATGACACTGGCGCCAGTAAAAGAGCCGTCGCCGCCGATGACCACCACTGCATCAATATCGAATTGACGCAGTTGCCGATATGCTTCCTCACGTCCTTCTTTTTCGCGAAAGCGCCGGCTGCGCGCCGTCAGCAGGAATGTCCCGCCTTTCTGGATAATTCCGCTGACTGTTTCCGAATCCATCCGGAATATGTCGCCGTCGATCATTCCTTCATAGCCTCTGCGGATGCCGAATACTTCCAAATCATTGTTGATGCCGGCACGTGTGACGGATCGTATCGCCGCATTCATTCCCGGGGCATCGCCGCCTGAGGTTAAAACACCAACCCGTTTAATCTTAGACATATATGCTATATTTTATGTAAAAAAATCAAATCATGGATTTTTAACTGTCGTGCAAAGGTCAGAAATATTTTTCAATTCCGGTACTTTTTCCGGATTCTTTTTTTGCCTTATCCATAAAAAAGCGCCCGACAGGATAAATGGAATGCTTAGTAATTGTCCCATATTCAATATCATAGTCTTTTCGAAAACGACCTGATCTTCTTTGATAAATTCGATGAGGAAACGGGCGGAAAAAAGCGTCACCAGAAAAATACCCGAAAGGACGCCTCTGTAACGGACGGTCGATGGCCGGTAAAAATACAGGGCGTACAGCAGGCCGAAAATGGCAAGACAGGCCATCGCTTCGTAAATCTGTGTGGGATGTCGGGGAACGGTTTCGTTGGCATTAACAAAGATGAATCCCCAGGGAAGGCTGGTTTCAATGCCGTATATTTCGGAATTCATCAGATTGCCCATGCGGATGAAAAATCCGGCGAGCGCTACCGCCACTACGATCCGGTCGAGGATCCACAGGTACGGCCGGCGTTCGATCTTCGAATAAATCAACAGCGCTGCCAAAATGCCGCATGCCGCTCCATGGCTGGCTAACCCCTGATAGCCGGTAAAATGACATGTCCCCTGTGCGTCGCAGGCAAACGGCAGGATGATTTCGAGGGGATGATGCAGGAAATACGCGGGTTCGTAGAACAGGCAATGTCCCAGCCGCGCCCCCAGAAAAGTGCCCCCAGCCACGCAATAGAACAACAATTCAAGCGACTTCGCCTGAATCCGTTCCATTTCGAACATTTTCCGGATAATGAAATAACCCGACACAAAAGCGATACCGAAAAACATTCCGTACCAGCGCAGGGTAAAAAAATTCATACGGAATATTTCAGGGCTATAATCCCACGAAATAAATGCTATCTGTGTCATCTATAATTTGTTGTCGTTTGTTCGCTTTGATTTTTTCAAACTCAAAGATAATAATTTTTTTGATCGGGTGTTCGCAATTTGGAATTAATTCGTACCTTTGCAGCCTGAATTTTGTATGAAAGAGGAATTGTATGTCATACCGTTTAAAGGTTTATCCGTTGGTGTCCATTCATTTGAATGGCATATAGGTAAAGACTTTTTTGCGGCGTACGAAATGTCGGAAATTGTCGATGCAGATATTAGCGTGAAAATCAGGATGATCAAGCACGTTCAATTTCTGGAAATCGGTTTTTCGCTGGAAGGATGGGCGGAAGTCCGGTGCGACAGATGTTTAGATCCGCTGGCGGTTGACATTGCAACGGAAGCGGCGCTGTACGTCAAGTTCGAAGAAGGCTCCGTTGAAGACGATGAGCATGATGTGATTGTTTTGTCCCGCAACGAGAATGAACTCTCGTTGACATCCTGCCTGTATGAATATGCTCATCTGGCGCTTCCCGTAAGACGAGTTCATCCGGAAGGCAAATGTAACAGGGATATGATAACGCGACTGGAACAGTACCTGGTGAAAAGTGCGGAACCGTTGCAGCGATAAAAACGATAAGTATTTGAAAGTTAATTTTATAAAAAAGAATAAAAATGCCAAATCCAAAACGAAGACATTCAAAGCAAAGAAGGGATAAAAGAAGAACGCATGACAAAGCCGTTGTCCCTACAGTAGTAAAGTGTCCGAATTGTTCAAGCACGGTATTGTACCACAGGGTATGCCCTTCATGCGGCTATTACAGAGGTAAGTTAGCCATAGAAAAAGACGCCGCAGCGGCATGATCCGTGGATGCCCGTAAATAGATCTCACCGGATAACAGTTCGTATTTATTTGTGGAGAAGGATATTTGTGTTATGAGAATAGGTTTAGACGTTATGGGAGGCGATTTTGCGCCGGAGGTGACCGTATTGGGCGCCATAGCAGCCCACGGCCGGTTACATCCACATGCGAGGCTGGTGCTTATCGGCGACGAAAGCGCTGTGAAGGCAATTTGCGCCCGTGAAGGATTCGATTCCTCACGATTCGAAATAGTGGACGCTCCAGACACCATCACCATGGGCGACCATCCTTCGAAAGCCTTTGCGCAAAAGACACGTTCGAGCATCTATGTGGGATACAAACTGCTGAGCGACGGAAAAATCGATGTTTTTGCAAGCGCGGGAAGCACCGGCGCGATGATGGTAGGCGCGATGTACACCGTCAAATCCATTGAAGGCATTCTCCGTCCCGCCATTGCCGTTGCTTCTCCCCGTGCGGACGGGAGATCCAACGTGCTGCTGGATGTAGGGCTGAACCCCGACTGCAAACCCGACATACTGAACCAGTACGGATTGTTAGGTTCACTGTATGCCGAATTTGTATGCAACATTCCCCATCCCAAAGTCGCTTTGCTGAACATCGGCTCGGAAGCGGAAAAAGGTAACCTGTTGACCAAATCGGCATACGGCCTGATGAGCGAATCCAAGAACTATAAGTTTGTGGGCAACATCGAAGGATACGAGATTTTTCTCGACAAAGCCGATGTGATTGTCTGCGATGGTTTCGTAGGCAATGTGCTGCTGAAAACGGTAGAAGGATTCAGCCACATCGTCAAAAAAAGAGGCATTCAAGACGAATTTTTTGAATTGTTCAATCCCGACAATTACGGAGGAACGCCTGTGTTGGGCATCAATTCCAACGTCATTATCGGACACGGAGCATCCAACAGTGAAGCCATCAAAAACATGATATTACTGTCGCAAGGTGTTGTGGAAGCCGATCTTCCATCAAAAATTAAGAAATATTTTAAACCCGATGAGCGAAATTAGAGCGGCCATCACCGCCATAGAAGCCTTTCTTCCCGAATACAGGCTGACCAATCAGGAATTAGGCAAGATGGTGGACACCTCCGACGAGTGGATCATGCAGCGGGTCGGTATCAAAGAACGCAGAATATTAAAAGGCGGATTAGCCACTTCGGATATGATGGCGGAGGCAGCCAAAAAATTGCTGGAAAAAACGCATACCTCCCCCGATGAAATAGATTTTGTGCTGGCTGCCACCAACACCCCCGACATGTGGTTTCCGGCAACGGCATGTATCGTGTGCGACAAGCTGGGCATCCGCAATGCGTGGGGATATGATCTGCTGGCAGCCTGTTCCGGCTTCATCTATGCGCTGGAAACGGTCAGCAAGTTTGTTGAATCGGGGCGTTACAGGAAAGTGCTGTTGCTGGCGGGCGACAAGATGTCTGCCATCACGGACTATACCGACCGTACCACCTGCCCGCTGTTCGGCGATGCCGCCACCGCGCTGCTGATCGAACCTGTCACCGAAGATGTGGGGGTGATAGACCATCTGTTTCGCGTGGACGGAGTGGGACGCCGTTACCTGCATTTGCAGGGTGGCGGCTCCCTGTATCCCGCCTCGCACGACACCATCAGCAAGCGTATGCACTACACGCACCAGGATGGAAAGATGGTCTTCAAATATGCCGTGTCGAACATGGCGGATGTAGCGGTAGAAATGATGAAACGCCATCAAATCTCCCCCGATGACCTGGCATGGCTGGTGCCGCATCAGGCCAACCTGCGCATTATCGACGCTGTAAGTCGCCGGATGGGGCTTACGACCGAAAAGGTGATGATCAACATCGAAAAATACGGGAATACCACCGCAGCCACTATTCCCCTGTGTCTGTACGAATGGATTCCGCGACTGAAAAAAGGCGATAAACTGATTCTGGCCGCTTTTGGCGGCGGTTTTACATGGGGCGCCATGTATCTGAAATGGGCATATTGAAAATTGCGGACGTGGCGTAATCGGTAGCCGCGCCAGATTTAGGATCTGGTGCCGAAAGGCATAAGGGTTCGAGTCCCTTCGTCCGCACTGAGGAGTATTCGAAATAATTTTTAAAAACAATTTAAATCTCAGCGTCGGACATCCGTTACATGCTAAAAATGTTTCATTCCTTATGCGTGTTCTTAAAACATTCTTAAAAATTAGTATGCTTTTTTGTCGTCCTTGAAAAACAGCAGGAAAGTTTTCATGATAATTTCGAGGTCAAGCAGCAGTGTCCAGTTTTCGAGATACCAGATGTCCTGCCGGATACGTCCCTCCATTTCGGCTACTTCCTTCGTTTCCCCGCGAAATCCGGTGATTTGCGCCCATCCGGTAATACCGGGTTTGACAAAGTGCCGCACCATGTATTTATTTACCATTTGTGAATACTGATCGGTATGGTGCAGCATGTGCGGCCGGGGGCCTACAATAGACATATCGCCTTTAAGCGCATTGATGAATTGCGGCAACTCGTCAAGATAGGTTTTGCGTATAAATTTACCTATTCGGGTTGTTCGAGGATCATCTGCGGTGGCCTGTTTTGTATTGGCTTCCGTGTTACATTTCATGCTGCGGAATTTGTAGCATTTGAAAATTTGTCCGTTTTCACCCGTCCGTTCCTGTACAAAGAGAATCGGTCCGGAAGAACTCCATTTGATGGCAATGCCTAATATGAGGAAAATAACCGGAAACAGCGTAACTAAAAATACCAATGACACCACTATATCAAATGCCCTTTTCACCGCCGCATTGTGCAAATAACTCAAAGGCAACCTGCGCAGGGAGAAAACAGGCATATTGCCTACGGTCTGCAAAACGACCGACGCATAGGTGTAGTATCCTATGGAAGGCACGATATAGAAGGTAATCACGTTGCGTTCGGCAAAATTTAAGAAATCGATGATTTGATTCCTTGCCGGTAGCGGCAGCGTACAATAGACCATTTTTACCTGATGCGCTATAACAAATTTCTTGGCATCTTCAAGCGTCCCCACCACGCTACAGCCTTTTTGCGGTTTGTTGTCAAAAAATCCAAGCACTTCGATACCAAGATAGGCATTGCCGGTCAATTCTTCATAAATTTTTTGTCCTACAAGACCGGAGCCGAGAATTATCGCTTTCCGTTTGTGCTTGTACACAATGCCGAATGTCAATACCTTTCTCGTAATCCAGTCTCCGATAATAAGTAATATGAGCACTGTGCTAAAAAAAGTAATGATAAATAAACGAGATACGTTGTTTGACAGTTTGATGGCAAACAAACATATCAGCAAAATCAGGACAGTAATGGACAAACGGTAAAAATTCTTTTGCACCAAATGGTGAAAATGTAACCTCCGCGTGTCGTTGGCAAAAGGAAGAATGGCAACGCTCAACAAATAACCGCAATTGACCAGAAGAAGCATCAACCCGTACATTGCATCGTATGTTAGCTCAAAAACAGGAAGCAACATAAGATATGAGAGGTTGAATATCACCACATCCTCCACAAGCATGATAATAAAAATAAAAATCTTGTAACGTCCTACTTCTTTCATCGAAAAAAATATTAAAGGATTCCCTAAAAAATTAAACTACTATCCGTCTTTTCATGCTAAACTTACTCTTAACAGACCGCAAATATAGGCATTATTTTGGTAATCCACCCAAAGGAAACGAAACCAATCTCACGTGCATCAATAAAAAGCGTTTGATAGTTACGATTGTAAAATTACAAAAAAGATTTTGAAACCTCTTTTTGTTTCCGTCGTCTATCGTCTTTTAAAAAACACGTGCGCACTCGGTGGACAATGACCAACACGGTCTTATGCCGTACAACCGCAATGCGGGACAGGTGTATTATTCTTTCGGTTTGCGGTCAAAGAAGGGATTTTTGGAAGATGCGGCTACCGGAATGGCAAATACCAGCCGGCAATTTTCCGGCCAGTTCAGCGCTTGTGCCGCATAACCTGCGGAGAACATGACGCGGGTATCCAGTCGCAGGTCGGCAGCGGCAGCACATGCGGAACCAATGGCAATGCCTGTGTCTATCGCGCTGACGGCGCAAGGGATGGATGCCGGTTTTTCCGCACAAACAGGGAAACCGCAATGGCTGCAATTCAAAGCGTGCGTCTGCGGACGGGTACCGATCAGTACTACTGCTTCCGCCGAAAGAAGATTATCGGCGTCGCGGGCAAAAAAAGCCCATCCGTTTTCTTCGCCCAATTGGCGGGTCTTATCCGACAATATCCTGATCTCGTCTCCCTCAACGGCGGAAATTTCAATTATATCCATTCCTTTCCCCTTGGGAGCGGTGCGGGCGGCCGTCATCATCTGTTTGACCGATTCCATTACACGCTCATGGCGCGTTGTTCTTTCATTTAATATCATATCCTGTTTATGTTTGGGGCAAATGTAATATTTTTTTCTCACCATTAGCTCATTTTTTACTGAGCAAAAGCATATCAATTTCTGTATCGGGCGGTTTCAGTGCATCATAGAGCGCTTCTACCGGATGTATGACTGTGCGTCCCGTTCCGTGGGCGATGTGTTGCCGGCAACTTGTACCGGAGGCGGCTATGATGTCGTTTTCGGAAATTTGGCGTACTTGCGGAAAAAGCGACAGTTCGCCGATGCGCATGGACAGTTCGTAATGTTCTTTTTCGTAGCCGAAAGCCCCGGCCATTCCGCAACAGCCGGTTTTCAGTTCGCAAACCGTGTAATTTACCGGAATACTCAACATTTTGCGGGTCGGTTGCGTAGTGGTCAGCGATTTTTGATAACAATGTCCGTGGAAAAAGACACGGCGGGAAGCATCGGTAAATGCCTCGGATGAAATGCATAAACGTTCAAATTCTTTAACAATAAACTCCTCAATCGTAAGGCAGTGTTGTGCCAGTTGGCGGGCTTTTTTTCGTAGCGGTTCCGACACAAGTTCCGGATATTCGTCCCTGAACGAGAGGATGCAGGAAGGCTCGATACCCACCAGCGGTTTTTCCTCTCCGACCAAAGAAGCCAGCAAATGCACATTCTTTTCCGCAATTTTTCTCGCTTTTCGCAACAGTCCTTTCGACAGGTAAGTCCTTCCGCTTTCCTCATGCGGCAAAATCTCTACGCGATAGCCCAAGCGATGCAACAACAAGATGGTCTTTTTCCCCAATGCCACATCATGGTAATTCGAAAACTCATCAATAAAGATCAAAACGTTGCCTGTAGGACGTTTTACCGCTTCGTTCAGGTAGGGCAAATGGGATTTTCCCCATTTGCGAAGGGGTATGCTCACCACATGAGGAATATTTCTTCGCAATTCAAATCCCAACATTTTTTTTACCATGAAGCTATTTGCCGTAAGATTGAATAATGCCGGAAAACGGCATCCTATCCGGTTGAACCGGTTGATATGGGCTATCATCCACGTTCTGAGAGGAATTCTTCCGTGCAGGCTATCGTCGTAGTAATGCTGTAAAAATTCCGCTTTCAGTTTGGTCATGTCCACACCGGAAGGGCATTCGCTTTTGCAGCCTTTGCAGGAAAGACAAAGATCAAGTATTTCATATACTTCCCGGATGGCAAATGGGGGTGCATCGCTGTTGCAGGTCAGATATTCGCGCAAAAGGTTGGCGCGTGCCCGCGTACAGTTGTATTCGCTGTAAGTAGCCATGTAGCTGGGACACATGGTGCCTCCTGCCGTATGCAGCTTGCGACAATCACCCGAACCGTTGCAGTTTTCCACCGAACGCACCATTCCGTATGTGGTCGAATAGTCGAACAGTGGTTGGAACTTTTCCCGTGAAGGGATATACCGCAGGGAAGTGTCCATCGGCGGAGTGTCCACAATTTTTCCCGGATTAAAAATCCCGTTGGGATCGAAGCAGTGTTTGATTTCTTTAAATAGTTGATATACGATACTACCGTACATGAGCGGGATAAATTCGCCTCTCAGACGTCCGTCGCCATGTTCGCCGCTGAGCGATCCTCGGTATTTTTTTACCAGCAGCGCCGTTTCCTGGGCAATTGTTCGGAACAGGCGGATGTTGTCTTCCTTTTTCAGGTTCAGCACCGGGCGCAGATGCAGTTCGCCCGTTGCAATATGTGCATGGTAAACGCACGACAGGCCGTATTTATCCAGTATGGTTTTAAAATCGGCGATATAGTCGGGCATGTCTTCCGGTGCGATGGCCGTATCTTCTACGACCGACACCGGCTTGGCGTCTCCCCTCATATTGGAAAGCGCGCCTAATCCGGCTTTCCGCAAAGCCCATACTTTGTTTACATCGTCGCCGCTAACGAAAGGGAAATGATATCCGAAACCGGCGGCTTTCATGCTTTCTTCGAGTTGTCCGGCGCGCCTGCGGAGCGCGAACTCGTCGTCCCCGGCAAATTCCACAATGAGAATGGCGCCCGGATCGCCCTGCACGAAGAAACGGTTGCGCTGTTGCAGCAAATTTTCTTTGCTACAGTTCAAAATCGCACGATCCATCAATTCCACCGCTTCGGGCTGGTGTTGCAGGGCTATCGGATTAGCCCGAAGCGCTTCTTCCACCGAATGAAGATGTATGCACACCACCGCTTTGAAAGGAGCGGGGAGGGGCGACAGTTTAATTTTCACTGCGGTGATAAAAACCAGCGTACCTTCCGATCCGGCGATAAGCGGACACAGGTTGAACGGTTTCCTGCCGCCAAATGGAATTGTATCCAGCAGATAATCAACTGCATATCCGTTATTACGCCGGCGAATATTTTCTTTGGGAAACTGTGCCCGTATTTCGGATTGATGTGCAGGATTGGACAATAATTCATTTATTTTCAAATAGATACTGTTTTCCATTGTCATCCCGGACATTTTTTTTTCAAATTCCGTTGCCGTCATGTCGGAAAAACGCACTTCACTTCCGTCGCTCAGCAAGGCTTTGATTTCGATCAGATGATCCCTTGTACTGCCGTAAACCAGCGAATGGGAGCCGCAGGAGTTGTTGCCCGTCATTCCGCCGATGGTACAACGGTTGGAAGTGGACGTTTCCGGTGCAAAGAAAATCCCGTCGGACTGCAAGGAACGGTTCAGTTCATCCAGAATAACGCCCGGCTCCACCCATGCCCATCTTTCGCCGATGTTTATTTCCAAAATCCGTGTCATGTGGCGGGACACATCCACTACAACGCCGTTGCCCACTACCTGTCCGGCAAGCGACGTACCGCCGGCACGGGGAATCAAGCCGATACGATACTGCCCGGCAACGGCAATCAGCAGACGAATGTCGTCCGCGTCGCAAGGGCAGGCCACCGCCAGCGGCTGTTCCCGGTATGCCGAAGCGTCGGTAGCATAAATCGTCCGGTACACGCCGTCCGTGTGAAGTTCTCCTTTAAAGCCACCGCTACGGATAGCATGAAGAAATAAAGTACGATTCAAATTTTTATTGATAAAGAAGTACAAACATATAAAAAAAATATGTATTTTTGCAAAAATTTTGAAATTGATAGCAGTTGATATCATGTTTGGCTTAACTTTTGCAGTTGCTTTTTAAAGCAGGAATGTATTTTGTACATGATTTTTTAATAGGAATAAATTTTTTCACTTAACTATATAATAATAAATAAATAAAATTAATAAATATCAGAATATAAGTATTTTATGAAAAACGGAAACGAGTGGAAGCATGTCGTCGGAACAAGACCATCTTCTGATTCAGAGAAACATGAACGGTATAACACCCGTGAGGGGAAAACCAGTTCAAAAAATTACAACAGTAGTAATAATAGAGAAAGTTCTTCGCCTCTTTCTTCCCATGATTACGGTAACCGTATGGAAGATCAGGACTACAATTTCGAGAGGGACAATCGTCCCGGTTACGATTCGGGTTATATCGACTTGAACAGCGCGGTGGATTCGATACCCGGCAAGAAGAAAAAGCGCAAGCGTATTGTGAAGGAACCCATCCCTGTTATTCAGGACAAGCCCTATAAAAAAGTCGATTTGCAGCATCCGCCGAAGAGACCTAAAGCGAGAATACAAACACCTCTGCCGCCGTTCCAGAAAAAAACAAAAGTTGTTGCACCGGAATATCCGGATGTAGTGTTCGACAAACCTGTTCGGTTGAACCGTTTCATTTCCAGTACCGGTTTGTGTTCGAGGCGTGAAGCGGATGAACATATCAAGCAGGGATTCATCAAGGTGAACGGCGAAGTGGTAACCGAAATGGGACTGAAAGTGAATCCTACCGACGAAGTGATTTTCAAGGACAAGGTATTAGGCAACCAGAGAAAAATTTATTTGTTACTCAACAAGCCGAAAGGTTTTGTCACGTCAATGGCAGATCCCAACAGCAAAAAACTGGTGATGGACTTGGTTCGCAGCGCTTGCAAAGAGCGTATTTATCCGGTCGGCCGGCTGGACAAGATGACTACCGGCGTGCTGTTGTTCACCAACGACGGAGATTTGTCGCTCAAATTGACGCATCCCTCGAATCGTATGCGTAAAGTATATCAGGTAACGCTGGACAAACCGCTTGGCGAAGAAGATTTGGAAAAACTTTCCGGCGGTATCAATCTCGATGACGGCTTCATCGCCTGTGATTCCATCGCATATACCGATCCGGAAAATCATGCACTGGTCGGAGTTGAGATACATTCCGGAAAAAACCGTATCGTACGCCGCATGTTTGAAGCTACCGGTTATAAAGTAGTGAAACTCGACCGCGTCTATTTTGCCGGACTGACGCGGAAAGGCCTGAAACGCGGAAAATGGCGTTTCCTCTCCCCGGAAGAAGTCGCCTTCCTGAAAATGATGCCATCGCAGTAAAGTAATGAATTTCGGAAATCATGGGATGCCTTCGATATAACGCGCTTTCGCAATTATCGTGGGGAACAGTATATCAGAGTGGATGCCATAGACGGACAGGAAATTATCTTCCTCCCGCTTACAACAAATTATAGACAATCACATCAACGTATTATCATCGTTCGAGGTCCTGGTCCTTCGCGCATCATTTCGCGAGGCATGCTTTCTCGCTGGCCGTCGGAAGAGTTGTTGCTTCCGCCGAACGAATTGAAACGGTACAGGAAACTAAGCATAAAAAACTGGCCGATAATGTTGGAACGCACGTCTGCAACGTAGTTGTCGGTAGTGGTGCGCGTGTAGCTTGAGTTTTGCTTCAAAATGTCATATACGCTCAGTTTGACGGTGCCGCGCTGGTTTTTGAATACTTTTTTCGACAGGTCTGCCGTCCAGAGGGTCATGTCGCGGTTATTGCCGTCGTTGTAACCCCTGTAGAAATGATAACTGATATTGCTGGCAAGGATGAAACCCAGCGGAAAATTGAGGAACAGGTCGCCCCCGACACGATGGTTGTAGTAATTAGTGGTCGCCTTGTTTTCCGTCGAATACCGGGCATGATTGTATCCCAGACGGTATGATCCGGTCATTTCCAGCAGGTCGTTACGGAAGGTAAGCCGAAAGGTCTCACTGACGGAGGCGTTTCGGGTAACAGTTTCGACCATATCCGCGCTGTTGATGGTGTTGGAATAGCTGATACTCCTGCCGTAATTACCCGACAGCGTATTGTTCAGCGACAGTTTGGTATTGGCAATGGGAATATTTACCATCATGCTGGCATTGGCGTTATAGGCGCCGTCGGCATTGACCGGCGTTATCGTTTGCTTGCCGTTGCTGTCGTAGGCAATAGAGTTGACAATACTGTTAGTGGTAGTGTTGAACGACAGCGAGGTCAGGAAAGTACGGAGCGTTTCCGGATTGAAATGATTGTAGGTAGCCCGTACGGAATGGAGAAACGAGGGTTTCAACTGCAAATTGCCTGTCTGTTCCAGTAGCGGGTTGCTGTTGTCCTTCACAGGCTGCAACTGTTGTATGCTCGGCTGTTGTGCCGTTCCGCGATAATCAAGCCTTAGCATTTTTTGACGTGTGGTACCGAAGGTGATATTCGCCGAGGGGGAAAACTTCCAAAAGGGTTTCGAGAACGACAAAGTGTCCCACTGAACGCTCTCCATTTCATATTGCTGGACGCCGATTCCCAGCGTGTAGTTGTAGTTCTCGCGGCGGGTGTTGAACCGGATATCGCCCTGATGCGAAGTATAGACATTTTCGTATTTGCTGGAATAATCTTCATCCGTCGAATGGTCGGCAACATTGACGGTGATTTTTTCCGCATCGGTTCGGTTTTGATTGTACGAATAGGAAAATTCCAGGTAGCGATCCTTGCCGACAGGCTCGGTGTAGGATGTCCTGACGCCGTAATTGTAGCTTTGGTTTTCATTGACATAGGTCTGATCCACGATAGAGTCGGAGGAAAGCAGAGGCTGTTCGAATGTCCTGTTCATTTGTTCGTTTTTGCCGTCCGCGTTGTTTTGGGTGTAGCCGTAGGTAAGATTTACCGACAGGGTGCGCCCTTCTTTTGCGAATTTGTGCCGCCACAGCAACATGCCCGACGTGGACAGTGACCGGTTTTGCATATCGGACAGGGCTTCACCGGAATTAAGGCTGTCGGCGGCCGTGTACGAGCCGTAGCGGTAACGGCTGTCGGACTGGCCGGAGCCGAAGTTCAGGTTGGGTCTGAACAGCAGCGAATTGTTTTCGTTGATGGTGTAGTCAAGTTCCAGATTGATACGATGATTCTGGGACTTGCTGTTCTGTTGCTGATGCTGGTCGTAGTAAAACTCGCTCTGCCGGTTCATGTAGTTGGTCTGATGGCTTTCCTGGTCTGTAAATCGCTTCATGGCGTTGAAATAATAGTTGGCGCCCAGTTTCAGTTTTTCGCCGAAACGATAGTTGAGGTTGCCGCCTCCCGACGTTGTAGTGCTGACGCCGCTGTTTCCTGCCGACAGGCTGATGCCGCCGAGATTGTAGTTTCCGCCGCCGCGGTTTCCGCCACCGCCCATGCCACCACCCATGCCACTGCCCATGCCACTGCCGCGCGTTCCGCCGCCCATGCGACGTCCCCCGCCCATACTGCTCATCACGTCGCCCATGAAATCGGTGAAGCCGATGTTGTTGGTATTGTTGGTGGACAATAGTCCTGCAAGTTGCGTATCGCCGTTGAAATAGCTGAGAATCCCGTTTGCGTCGTAACGGTCGTCGGTTCCGTAGCCGGCCATGAATCGACCGAACATGCCGTCGCGGTTCCCCGGACGCAAGGTCAAATTGATAACCTTCTCGGTATTGTCGTCCTCAATGCCGGTGAACTGTGCCTGATCCGACCTCCGATCCACCACCTGCACCTTGTCGATGATATTGGCAGGCAGGTTTTTAGTGGCTACTTTCGGATCATCCCCGAAAAACTGTTTCCCGTCCACATATACTTTGGTGATTTGTTGCCCGCCGGAAGTGACCGTACCGCTTTCGTCCACATCCACGCCCGGCAGTTTCTTCAGCAGGTCTTCCACTACATCGCTCTCTTGCGTCTTGTAGGCGGAAGTGTTGAACTCGATGGTATCCTTTTTCACAATGATAGGGTTGAATTTGGCGGTAATCCGAACTTCATCCAGCAACATATCCTGTTTCATCAGCCCGATGACGCCCAAATTCACCGTGCGGGCAGCGCCGGACAGGCGCAGGTGCTGCATTTCCGTCCCGTAACCCATGAAACTGAACACCACGCGGTAATTGCCCGGCGCAATTTTCGCAATACGGAAAGTCCCGTCAGGATCGCTGACCACGCTTGTTACATAAACAGAATCTTTCTCTTTCATTACCGTCACGCCGGCAGCATCCAACCCGCGGTTGGAAATACTGTCCGTCACTCTTCCGGTAACGGAAAAAACTTCCTGTGCATACAACCGACTGATATTCGGAAGAAAAAACATCAGCGCACCCAACAGGCATAAACCATATCTATTCATCGTCAATTCATTTTAGTAACTATTATAACAGACGGTATGAAATTGAAAAGGTTTATTGGCGAAAGACAATTTAAGTTTTTTTGTGATTTTCTTCCGGCAGTTCAACAAAGATACGTTTGTCAATAATCATATTCCGGCTAAATCTTTTTTTGAGGTGCTATTGATTTTTTTTGTAGTTGAGAATTTTATGCTAACTTTGCAGTCGGTATCCTTAATTAGACATAAAAGATAAATATGGGGACAAAAGAGGGAAAGAGAAGAGAAGGGAAACCGTTTATCATTGCCAATCCGATATACGATACGGTGTTTAAGCGGTTGATGGAGAATCAGCGGATAGCGAAGTTTTTTCTC
>JAISWE010000126.1 GCA_031271175.1 Bacteroidales bacterium
TTCCGTCGCCCCTGCGCCCTTGCGGATGGCATAGAACGAATCCACCGCTGCGGTATAACGTTCGGAGGCGGGATTCGGCAGCACCGTCCAATAGAAGGTGATGTGGTTCAGTTGGTCGGGTTGCAGTCCCATATTGGCAAAGAACGTTTCGGCAGCGGCGGAAGTGAAATCGAAATGATCCGTATCGCCCACTTCCTCGGTATAGGTGTCATTTTCAGGGAAGTTGCGCGAGGTGGAGATTTTCAAGGTATAGGCATTCGCGTTTTCAATTTTCACCCAACTGAAAGGATATTTGTTGTCGGTAAATTCGTTGGCATCCACATATTCGCCGCCGGAAGGCCGCCCTGGTATAACGACGGGCAAACGGTAAGCGGTGAAGTAGCGCACTTCCGATTGGGCTTTCACCGCGTCGTTGGCCGGTCGGATGGTCCAGTAAATTCTTGCGCCTTCGGTAAAATCCTCAATGCCCAGCGCGGTGATTCGCGCGTCGAGGTCGAGCTGGTAAGCGTTGAGGACATCCGTACTGCCGGTAATTTTAATCGTTTTGGGGTTCGACATGTCTTCCGACAGGCTCAGCGCCAGTTTATACACAGAGATGCCTTTGGCTTTCTCCCATTGGAAAGTGATGCCTTTTTTGCCCTGCAAGTCGAAAGTGACGCCGTTTTCGGGCGCCGTCAACTTTATTTCGGGTATCTCGCCGGTTATGTCCTGTGTCGAATCGTCGCTGCAGGCACAGAAGGTACAGGCGGCAAAGGCGGTAAATAAAAATAAAGTACGTGTTTTCATGGTAATATGTGTTTTAAAGGTTTCAATGAATGATGGGGGTGTAGGTTTCCAGCTTAACGCCTTTGTCCCGAAACACCAGCGTGTCGGTAGCCGAATAGGTGTAGCTGCCGTTGCTGAGCGTATAGGACAGGTAGATGGCGTCCCGCTTTTTGCCTCCGTATGTTTCGGCGTCAACGGTATATTTGCCGTTGCCGTTGACCGTGCAGGCGCCGTCGCCTGAGCTTACCGTACAGGCTATGCCGCCTTCCGTCAGGTGGTTGTCCGATTCGAACTGGAGCGACAGCATGAAAGGGCTGTCAAACCACGCGGGGTCGCCGGTTCCTGCGGGGCTGCCGATTTTAAAATCTCCGGTAAGCGTTGCGCTTTTTCGTCCGGAGGTGGTCAGCGTCCACAGCTCGTTTTCTTCCACATAGGCGGCGCGGTAGCTGTTTTCGCCGAGCAGGTTGCCGGTAGCGGCGTCTTTAAGGGTGGCATGGCCGGAGTGCAGCCATGTCCCGTGCCAGGGATTGACAAATTTAATTCCGAACATGGTAAAGTCCATCGGGACTGTCGCCCACTGTCCGGCAATGCGGCAGTCGCCGGAGGCGCCCAAAGGCAGCCCCTGCAACAGACTGTCGATATTGGAGGTTTCGATAATCCGCAGGGGTACTACGTAGTGATTGCCGATGGCCAGCGGGTCGTCGAAGAAAGCGTCGGTCAAACGCACTTCCACGCTGCCGTTCAGCTGGCCTGCCGGTATCACGATTTCGCCCTCCACATTCCCGTATTCCGTGCCTTCAGGCGACACTAACGTGTAATAGTCGGCAGGCAACGGGAGTATGGCGTTACTGTCGTCAAAATAAGCGTTATTGCACAAACTGTAGTCCACGACAAAACGGAAAGCGCGTTTTTCGGTGTTTTCACGCACCCCGCCCATGGCGGCGGTAATCAGAAACCGGTGCGCATTGTCGTTGCTGTTGTCGTAAATATAATTGCCCAGTATCAGCGTCCTGACGGGATACTGATAGGGGAAATAGCCTGTGGTGTAATCGAAATCGGGGAACTCGCGATCAAAATTCTTGCAGGAAGCGAGGCTTGCCACCCCCAGAACGATCATCCCCAAGCGGGTTAATTTTATTATCTTTTTCATTTTTATTTTTGATTTTATGATTGTTTTATTACTTCCATCCTCTGTTTTGCACCAAATTGCCGTAGCGGATGACATCCTGCTGTGGCAGAGGCCCGTAGTACATGTAATCTTCGTAGAGACGGGGTTCTACATCTACATACTTGTATTGCGTGGCGTTGCGGTCGATTTCCACGCCGCGTGCGGTTTCATTGATATTTTCTTTCCAGCGCCGCAGGTCCCAGAACCGGAATCCTTCGAAACAGAGTTCCAGCCGGCGTTCGTTGCGTATCATCCGTCGCATGTCTTCTTTTGTGGAGAGGGAGGCGAGATAGCTGTCGGGCTGGCTGATGCCTGCACGCTGGCGTATCGCTTCGATGACGTCGCGGGCGGTAAAGCCGTAGCCCTGCGGGTCGCCGTCGGGTCCCCAGGCTTCGTTGGCAGCTTCGGCATAGATAAGGAAAAATTCGGTGTAGCGCATATAGACGTCATAGTGATAATGGGTGGTAGGGCCTGTAGGAATCAGGTTGACTTCTTCCACCAGATGTTTTTTCAGGTAATAGCCTGTGCGGGTGGAGGTAGGGATGGAGTCTCTGGCATCGTTAGCGCCGCCGACGCCGGTGGTAACGGTAACGCCTTTCCATGTGCTGTTGTTGTGTATGACGTACAGGTAAAAACGCGGGTCGCGGTTGGCGTAGGGGTTGGCGGGATCATAGCTGCTATGCAGGAGGTCGTCGATCGGATAACCGTCGTCCATGGGAAAGGCGTTTACGATGTTCTGGGTGGGGTTGTACCGTCCGTTGCCGTAGAAGGTCGGCGGGTAGTTGGCAGCTTCGCGCGAGTTGGAGAGTGATCTGCCTGTTCGCCAGATCATTTCTTTCTGGTCTTTGGGCGCCGGCTGCGCTGTCAGGTCTACATTGTCCACCAGGGCTTTCAGGTAGTAGCGGTGTCCTTCCGGGTCCAGGCCGTTCACACCGCCGATGCTTTGCAGCAGGACGCCGGCATGACCGGCTGCCGCAGCCCACAGCGAGGCGTCGTCCGTTGAATATGCGGGGCTTGCCGCCAGCAGGGCTACCCGCGCCCTGAGGGCTTTCAGTATGCGTCCGCTGATGCGTCCGGCGCTGCGGTTGCCGAACAGGGTGTTGTAGTTGCTGAACAGGATTTGCCCGTTTTCAGTGCCTATTACCGCTTTTCCGTATCCTTTGGGCAAATCGAACTCCCGTTTCACGTCAACGTAATCGTCCATCGTGAGATAGGTCAGCGCCTCGGCGATGTCGTCATAGATGCTCTGCACCGACGCGGTGAAAGAAGCCCTCGGTAGATCGAAATCGGCGTCCTGCCGGAGGTAGTCATTGAGAATGGGAATGCCCAGCATGTTACCGCTTTCATCAGGGCCGGCCACCGACATCAGTACGTAAAATTTCAGGCAGGCTCTTATTCCATAGGCCTCGCCTTTGAATTTTTTTCTGTACAGTTCGTTAACGGTGGGGTCAGACGGTTTCCAGTTGATGGAATCTACCACCGACAGCAGGTGGTTGACGCTTTGTATGCCGCCGAAGGCGGAAGCCCACGGGCTAACGGGATTGAACATCGCCGTCCACTGGCCTGTAGCCATGCGCAGGTAATCGTCGAGTTTGTTATTGACCACCGCGTCGTCGGTAGCCGCATCGCTGGCGTAATCGCACCGCGGCACGCTCTGGTAGCCCACCGACAGCAGCCCTTCGGCAAAGGCAGGCTCTTTGAACAAACGCTCGTAGGTGGAGTGATTGTCGTTTACCGGCTCGAACAGCTGTTCGCAGGCAAAAAGCAGGCATACCGCCGGCAGGATAAAAAGAAAGGTGTGTGATTTCATATTCTTATACATATCTGTTTGTTTTTTATGTGATTTATTAAAATGAGGCTTTCAGTCCGAACGTATAAACCGTACACTGCGGCTCGTAGCCGACATTCAGTATCAGATAATCGCGGCTGGGCGAGAGGGTCAGCAGGTTGGAGGCTCTAACATAGAGTCCCAGTCGCTTCATCTGTAGTTTGTTGCCTTCTTTCAGCGGGATGTCGTAGCCGAGTTGCAGGCGCACCAGATCGAAACGGTTACTGTTATATTTCCAGAAAGTGGAAGTGCGGAAATTGTTGTTGTCGGCCAGCGAGCTCAGTCTTGGATAGGTGGCGACGTCTTTTGTCTCCTCCGTCCAGTGGTTCCGCATGAAGGCGGAATATTTGGCGTCGCCCTGCACCCAGTAGTAAGAGCCGCTGAGGAAGCCGTCGGCGCCGGCACTTCCCGTTCCCATGGCAAAAAGGGAAATATTCCTGTAGGATATCCTCATTTGCAAGCCATAAGACAGTGGCGGCGACGAACGTCCGATCATCATTTCGTCGTTTTCGTCCACCACATCGTCGCCATTCAGGTTGGCATAGCGGATGTCGCCGGGCTGTACGCTGCCGAAAGCTTGCAGGGCGGCATGTTGGTCAATCTCCTGTCCGTCGGCAAAGAAACCGTCGGCTTTCAGTCCGTACACGGCGTCCACAGGCTGGCCTTTGCGGTACTGGTAGTCGTTGGCATAAATCTCGTCGCGCTCCAGCACTTCCGAATTGACGTACTGAAGCGTTCCGCCAAGCATCACTCCCCAGCTGCCAAACTTCCGGTTCCAGGAAAGCCCCAGTTCCGAGCCGCTGTAACGGTTGGCGCCGTAATTCTCGTAAGGGATATAAAGGGTGTAATAACTCGGATAAAGCGTCTGCGGCTTGCTGATCAGGTCGGAATGGACGTTGACAAACCAGTTGAAGTCAAGAGCCACACTGCGGTCAAACAGTAAAGCATCTATCCCAACATTCACATCCTTGCGTTTTTCAAAAAACAGGTTTTTGTTTTCCACGCTCAACGGGACAGTACCCGCCACAGATGCTTGCCCTTCGTAATAAGTCATGGCGCCCGACGATCCGTAAATATTATCGTACTGGTAATAGCTCAGGTTGCCGTCGGTATTCATGATGCCTGCCGACAGCCGTAACTTGAGGTGATCGACGAAGGAGGCCCCTGCCATGAAGTCTTCGGAACTGATGATCCATCCCAGCGCCAGCGAAGGCGAAAAGCCCGTCCGGTTGTCGGGATGCAGCTTGACCGAGTGTACCGTCGCACTGTTGAAGTCAACGGTGTATTTGTTGTCGTAGCGGTATCGCAACTGTAATCCCAGACTGACATTTTTGGCGGGCTGTATTTCGGAGCTGAATTTGTAATTGGCAGCATAAGCCGCCAGAGCGCCGCTAACATGGTGTATCCCGTCGAAAGTCCGGTTGTAGCCGAACATCAGGTGGAATCCGAGACGGCGTCGGCTGTACGACAGTCCGGCGCTCTGTACGCCCGAACGCTGGTCTTCGCCGTACTTTGTCAGGCCTGCCACGCTGTCGTTCTCGTTCCATGCAGGATGATACACGGCGTAGGCATTACTGAGTACCTGAAAATAATAGGAATAGAAATCCATGCTGATATTGGTGTGCAGGGACAGCCCTTCGGTGATGGCGCTCAAATCCATGTCGATTTTGTTGTTGAAGAAAATGTCGCGAGCAATTCGCGAATATTCGCCGGCCAGATAGACGTCGGCTATGGCATTGGTGAGGATAGCGGAGGTGCCTCCCGCCAGATATTTGCCTTCGATGTCCTGTTTGCGCCCCTGAAGCGTTTCATTGTCGGGGTCAATTAATTCAATAGGTATCAGGGGAGCAAAGAGGTCGGGGCGGTTGTTGGCCGCCGCCGACCAGTAGGTACTCGCCGCGCCGGCAATCAACGGGTTTTTCTGGTTGTCAATCACGCCGTTGACATTCAGTTCCGACTGTATCCAGCTGTTCACCCGCATTCTGACATTTCCCACGGCGCTAAACTGATTGGTCTGCGCCGATTTGCCCGCGCCGAAATTCAGGAAATCGTCGGAATGCGACCAGGTGAGGCCGGAATAGTAGGTAGCGTTCCTGTTGCCGCCCGACATGTTGATCAATGCCCTTGCATAGGGTTTCATCTTTTTCAGAAAGTCGGACGAATAGTAATCTACGCTGGGATAGCGGTAGGGATTCCCGTAGCGGTAGAGTTCTATCGTCTCGTCGCTGTATTTCACAGGCAACCCGTCGTTTTTCAGGGCTATATTGTACTGTTCCATGTAGTCGGCGGACGGCAGGTAATCCGGGATGGCTCGCGGCTGCCCCAAACCGTAGCTTCCCTGCACATTGACTTCCTTTTTCATGGCGTTGCCGTGTTTGGTAGTGATCAGCACCACTCCGTTGGCGGCGGCATTGCCGTAAAACAGGGAAGAATGGACGTCCTTCAGCGCCACGATACGGTCAATATCGTTGATGCTCAGAAAACTGACGTCCCTTTCTATGCCGTTGACGATAAACACCGGCGCACCCAGCCCGCGCAGACTGCCTCCTCCCGTCAAGCCGGGCAGCCTTCCGGCAATGGCTTCGCTAATGGAGCTAATATCGTCGTAGCGCAGGATTTCGTCCGGACGGATAAGGCTCACGGCGTCAGCCATCTCGCCGAGGAAGAAGTCGGTAAAACCGTTGCTTACACGGTCTTTTTCGTCGAACATGGGAACCGGCCGGTTCAAAACGAGCGTCTGTGTGCCGGTATATCCTTCTGCGGAAACCATCAACTGTTCGTAACCGTCGGCTTCTATCAGCAGATCGCTGTTGACGGTGACGGTAATAACGAATTTTCCCGCTTCGTCGGTACGGGCGCTCACAGCGCCTTCCTGCCCATAGACCATGGCGCCTGCAACGGGAATGCCCGCCGGATCGGTCACTGTCATTTCAATGGTTGCTTGCAACGCCACTTCCTGGGCGGTTATTTTTTCCGTCGGAAAAAATAACATAGTGATTGCAAGTACAATGAATGTCTTTTTCATTTTCGAACATCTGTTTTTATGTGCCTTCATATCATTTTTTATTCTTTAAGTTTAAAAATTTAATTGATTACCATCCCGGATTCTGGTACCATCCCGGATATATTTTGGTGTCCTTCACCGGAAAGGGAAGCCAGTTGTGTTTTTTTTCGAACACGCGTGTAGTAAGGAGCGTTTCCCTGATATTGACCGGTTTTCCGTCAGCGTCGATATCGAAATTCACGCCTGTTTTTTGCCTGTATTTTTCTTCTCCGGCAATGTTCCACCTGCGGAGGTCGAACCAGCGGAGGCCTTCGAAGGCCATTTCAACCGCCCGTTCGCGGATAAGCGTTTCCATAAAGTTTCCGGCGGCATAATACTGGGCGGGCAACGGCTGTAATTGCGCTCTTTCCCTTATTTTCTCGATCGCCTCCTGCGCGGTATAGTTAGCGCCTGGGTAGCGATCGTTGGCCGAGCCGTAACCGTGGAACACTGCTTCGGCGTACATCAGATAGACGTCGGCCAGTCGCAGGCGCGGTTCGTAGGCCTGGTAAGCGATGCCGTCGGCTGTGCCGGCGCCTACAGGAACATAACGCCTGTCGAGATAACCCGTAACGCTGCCTCGGTAGTTAGCGTTCGTACCGTGACGGAACTCGCCATTGTTATGCAAATGGGCAAACTCATACTGCGCCCAGCTGCCGGTGGCAGTGTTCAACATGCGTGCGCCTTCATATACGATATCATTATAAAAGCGGGGTTCGCGGTTCGTCCACGGGTCGTTCGGGTCGTATCCCGAAGCGGGGTCGTCAATGGGCAATCCGTTGGCCATGTGATAATATTTAATGAAGTTGTGCGTGGGCGATTCCACTCTGGTGTTGCCGCTGCCGAACTGCACGGGAAGTTGCGCCCTCTGGGTAGTGAAGTTGACGTACCAGTTTTCGTAAATCGTTTGATGCTGGAGTACTTCCGCGCCGCCGGGCAGGTCTTCGCCGCTGGCGGACACTTTAACGAAAATGCTGGGCCAGTTTGCCCATGTTTCCAGATAAAATGCGCTGCCAGCCTGTTCGCACAGCCGGATAACTTCGTCAAAAGCTTCGGCAGCCTGCCGGCACAGTTCGGGGTCGTAGGCATTGACGCCTGTGGACGATTCGTTCATCATGGGGCTGGCGGCGTACAGCAGATTCTTGCCTTTGTAGGCCAGCGCGCTGACCTTGGTAGGCCGTCCGCGATTGGTGCCGGCGGCCAGCGTGTAGGTGTTCGCCCAATTTAATGGAAGCAGTTCGGCTGCCGCCGAGAAATCTTCCGCCACTCTCTTGGCCGTTTCCGCATAACTGAGCCTCGGTATGGTTAGCGAATCCTCTACAGCCAGCGCCCGGTCGATATACGGCAAGCCGCCAAAGAACTGCATCAGTTCCAGATGGTAAAAAGCCCTGTAATAAAGGCATTGCCCCTTTAGCAGGTCTTTCTCCTCCTGTGTGCCCTGCATCAGTTCCAAGTTTTGCAGTCCGGTATTGGCTTTCCGGATCGCATACCAGGCCAGCGGCCACGCGAATTTGGACATGGTTCCCCAGGTAGTGCCAAGTTCCAGGTATGAGCTGCCAGCGCCAAGGAAACTGTAATTCCAGTAATTACCATCGTCCCACAATACGGGAACGTCCTGCATGATCTCTGTTATATTGAATGTATAATAGAGATTACCACTGAGTATCTGGTGGTAATTGCTCATGCAGATCGCCATTTCTTCTACCCAGCCCTGGTAGCTGATGAAATTGCCGAATACCTCTTTTTCGGAGATATCCGATTCGGGCGCCTTGTCCAGGTAATCGGTACAGGCAGCCATAGCCACGGCCAGCGACAGTATCATGCCACATATTGCCGGATAATTTTTTATTTTCATACTGTTTTTCATATTGATATTAAAAATTGATATTAAAAATTGATATTGATTCCGAAATTGATGCGCCTCATGGTGGGATAGGCTCCCGTAGAGACGCCGCCGCCGCTCCATGTGTTTTCGCGGTCGTCGGGAAGCCTTGACCAGAACCAGAGGTTGTTGCCGTTGACATACAGCCGCACGTCGCCGATATCCAGTTTGTTGGTGAGGCTCTTAGGGAGAGTGTAAGCTATCTCGGCTGTTTTCAGACGGATATAGGACCCGTCGCAGTAGAAATAGTTTCCGATAAACTCGCCCTGCGATAACTGGTAACGCGGTAGAAACGAGGAAGCGTTGGGGTTGTCTTTCGACCAGTAGTCGCGGGTATGTCCGAAAAGCGTGGTCATGTCGTTGTCGAAATTGGTCAGCGTCGCATTGCGGGTAACATTGTTCACTCCGTAAAACTGCACCATCAGCGAAAAACCCCTGTAACCTGCGCCCAGCGACAGGTTGTAGGTGTTTTCGGGAAGGTCGGGATACTGGTAGGGGACGATATCGTTAGCGTCGCTGATCACTCCGTCGCCGTTGTAATCCACAATATTGTAAAATCCGGGTATTTTGTACTGGTCGTTATTGGCCAGCACGGTGCTGCCATAGACTTCGTCCCAGTTCTGATAGATTTGATCGTTGAGCAGGGTACGGGTTTGCGCAACAGCGTATCCTTCCTGTTTCAGATAATCATACTGTAACTGCGGGTCGTCGCGGAAGATGATTTTGTTTCGCGTATGCGACATGGAGACCGACGCCCAGTAATTCAGTCCGAAGGCGGAGGTTCGGTTCATTCCCAGTTCGATTTCAAATCCGCGCGAGTTTACGATGCCGAGGTTGGCCGCCGCCGGAGTGTTGCCGAAATAGGAAGGTATGGCGCGCGAGGAGCCGTCGATGATAATGTCGGTACGGTGTTCCGTATAATAATCGAAGGTCATGGTCAGCATATCGTTGAGAAAGCCTGTTTCCATGCCGTAATTGTTTTTGCGGGCTTTTTCCCAGTGGAGGCCTGCGGCGGGCACTACCGTTTCGTGATAGATGGTATAGGGGCTGAAGCCCGAATTGTTGGTATTCAGCCGTGCGTTCAGGTGAGTGGAATACTGCGCCTGATAAGCCCAGCGCGCGCCGGCGGAGTCGTCGCCCGTCCAGCCGAGACTGTAACGGAATTTCAGGCGGTTCAGCCAGTCCACTTTGAAAAATTCCTCATTGGAGAGATACCATCCCACAGCGAAAGAAGGGAAGAAGTCAAAACGGTAATTCGATGAGAATTTTTCCGATCCGTTATAGGAGCCGTTGGTTTCGAAGAAGTAACGCGAATCGTAATCGTAGGTGGCGCGGAACGCCCAGTCTTCGCGATAGCTGGGAAACATGCTTCCGGCGGCGTACTCGTTGCGTTGGAATACGGCCATGGCGCCCACCCTGTGACGTCCGAAAGTGCGTCCGTAGTTGAGCTGCGCCTGGTACATCATTCGCCGTACCACGAGCGAGGTGGCTTCCGCATTTAACGTCCAGGGTTTGACCGTATAGTCGTAATTGCCCCCGCTGAGCGGCACTTTCTCCGTATATTCCGACTGTTCCTGGTCAGGCCCCAGGTACAGATCGGGATAGACAAAAGTGGCCGGCGTATTCAGCCCGTCCACGGTGATCCATATCTGGTTGGTGTAATCCACAAGCCCTCCGACGGTGGAGAAATTATTGTCGTAATTGAACAGACCGGAAAAACTCAGTCCTTTGGTAATAAAGTCCAATTTCTGTTCCAGCGCGAGGTTGATATTCAGATTGGTGGTGCGGGTTTCATTCACGCCCAGGTTATAAGCCGTAGCCACCGGATTCTGTATTTCGGCATCGGCACCCTGAGGAGCGCCCCAGGTGCCGTCGGGAAACTGAATGGGATACATGTCGGGGGCTATGGCATAGGCGGCAGCCCATATCTGGGGGTTCTGTCCGCCGGTGTTCACGTAAAACCAGCTGTAATTGGTGTCTTTCTTGCCGTAATATCCGGAGAGGTTCACCTTGAAAACCGTGCTTTTTGTCAGATTGAAGTCAAGGTTGGTTCTGAAATTGAAACGGTTGTAACCGTAGCTGGGACTATATCCCTTGTGGTTGTCGTACTCTTTGAACATATCGCCTTCGTACAGATAGGCCAGGGCGCCGAAATATTTCACGAAATCTGTCCCGCCGCGTATGTTCAGCGCAGCTTTGTGCTGCCAGCCCACTTTTTTAAACAGCGCGTCCGCCCAGTCCACATCGGGATAAAGAATGGCATATTCCGGGTAGTCGCGTTCGCGGTAACGCCTGCGTATTTCGTCGGGCGTGTAGTCCGACCAGATCGCTTCGTTGAACATGACGTTGCGTTCAATGCTTTCATTTCTGAGCGTCAGGGCATCGTACGAATTGAGTTTTTCGGGCAGTTTCGACACCATGTTGGCGGTGGCGTCGTAAGAGAAAGACAGTTGCGGCTTGGCCACCTGTCCTCTTTTGGTAGTGATCAGGATCACTCCGTTGGCGCCCCTTACCCCGAAGACTGCCGTAGCGGAAGCGTCTTTCAACACCGAGATGGTTTCCACTTCGGTGACGTCCACATTTTCCATAGCGCGTTCCACTCCGTCCACCAGAATCAGCGGCTGGCTGTTGTTCCAGCTGTTGCGTCCGCGAATAAAGATGGAGGTGGCGTCGCTGCCCGGTTCGCCTGTCGACACCGAAGTGGTAACGCCCGGAAGCCGTCCGGTGAGCGCCTGCTTCAGATCGACCACATTGCCCGATTTCAACAAATCCTTATTGCCCACCTGTACGATGGAACCGACAATGCTCTCCTTTTTCTGTACGCCGTAACCGACAACGACCACTTCTTCTATTTCCGTAGCGGTTTCGACCAGCGTCACGGCCAACTCCGTCCGGTCGCCCACTTCGATCTCCTGCGTGGCATAACCCACAAAGGAAAAGACCAGTACGGCCTGCCGATCGGGAACAGTAACGGCATATTTACCATTTCTATCAGTTACTACGGCGATGTTATATGTTTCCAAGTATGATTAGTTATCGTATATTTGCAGGATTAAATAATAATTAATAAAAAACAAATGAAAAGAGCGATATTATTAGTACGCGTGTC
>JAISWE010000022.1 GCA_031271175.1 Bacteroidales bacterium
ATGACCAGTGGCTTGGGCGCCACTATGCTCGATAAATGCGTTAACGTATCGGCAAATTTCGTTTCCGGAAAACCTGTATCCGGCATGGAATCAGCTAATCCCAACTGTTGCACTGCTTCGCAAATGCTGCGATGCACCAGCAACATGGCTTCGTTGACTTCAGTTACCTGCTGACAACTTTCGACGCTAACATAACAGGCGACGGCTTCTTCACCGGCATTGATTTCACGCGCCCAACTTTGCAGGAAAGTAGTCTTACCCGTTTGCCGCGGCGCATGAAGCACCCAGTACAGTTTATCCTTTATATAACGGTGCAGTTGAGCACCAACCAAGCGGTCTTCAGGAGGAAGCATGTAATGGTCTTCCGGATTACATGGTCCTGTGGTATTAAAAAATCGACGTTTGTTCATGTTCTTTATTTTTTTGTTCTCGTTTTACGCTAAATGATAGCTACATGCAAAATTATATGAAAAACTCGTGTTTTCCAAGTGCATGCAATGAAAAAAAGTTTTTTTACAGAGGAAAGATACTATCTTTTTGCATTCGGTTATTCATTTATTTCAATCGCGCTTTGTGCAGACGATTTGCCCGTCATATTTCAAGTTGATGATATCGTATTTGTTCCATCCGGTAACGTTGAATCCATTGCGATACAACGCTTCAAGCTTGTCGAATTTTTCCCGTATATGGTCGCCTTTCCCGAAAATGATGACCTGCGACCCTACTCTCGGTATCATTTCGAAGTCGCCGTCGGTATTGACGTATATTTGTTGTATTTGTGCATTCCAAAACCGATTGTTGCCGATCCACACAGCCAAATCGAACAACTCGCGGACAATGTTCCTTTTACCTTCCGGTATTCGGATATCCTGCACATAGAATCCCTTCTGCGCCGGAGAACGCTGTTCGATATGACCGTTAGCCACAAGGACATGCACGTTGTAGCGATGATTATGCTTTATCACATAGCCGGTTTCATCGATATAATAGCTTTCACCGAAGCGATTAATGATGCGTAGCAAAGGGATTCGCTGTTTGATCTCGACGTGTACCGTACCGTCGGAGGTTTTATACGCTTCGGCGCAATGCACGGGCTGTACCTGCATCAACCGGGTTTCGATGTCCGCCGTGTTAATGCTGTCCATTGTCTTTCCACGCAACTTGATGCGGGAAACGTCCACTATCCGGAGGATGTCATCCTCAGTGATAAAATGTATGCGGTTGCTGTCGAGAATGTCCACTTTAACGGATGTGCACGGTTTCTCACTCCGGTAGTCCGCAACATAGCTCATGGTCGCAACGTAGTATGCCGCCAGACCTGTCCAAAACAATATATCGAGTGTCCGTTTCAATTTTTTAACAGGTTTTCCAGGGGTTTTACCAGTGTATCAATGTCGCCGGCGCCCATCGTAAGAAGTACATCCGGACGGGATGTCTTCAAAATATTGATTAGCTCTTCTTTGCGGCACATTCTCTTGTCGGAAACAGTTACCTTGTCGAAGATCATTTGCGAACTGACTCCCGGAAGCGGTTCTTCCCGTGCCGGATAGATGTCGAGCAAAATCAAACTGTCCAGCAGGCTGAGGCTTTCTGCGAATCCGTCTGCGAAGTCGCGGGTGCGGGTGTAGAGATGCGGTTGAAAGACGCCCGTAATATGCCTGCCGGGATACAGTTCCCTGACGGATTTGATGGTAAAGCGCAATTCTTCCGGATGGTGTGCATAATCGTCGATGTAGATACATTTGTCGTTTTTCACGCGATAGTCAAACCGTCGCTGTACGCCTTCAAAACGCGCCGTTGCCATGACTGCTTTTTCCGGTTCTACTCCTGCCTGCAGGGCTGCGGCAATAGCGGCAATGCTGTTCTCCACGTTTACTAATCCGGGAACGCCGATTTGCACATTCTTCAGCACTCCCTGCGGGGTACGGATATTCGCCACATAACATCCGCCGTTCACATGCACGGCTTCCGCATAATAGTCGGCCTGCGGATTGTTTAACGAATACGAGTACTGCCGGACGCCTTTGGGGGCGCACAGTTCCAATCCATACTTCGCCAGCAGGACGCCTCCGGGCTGTATTTGCGCTACAAATTGCCGGAAGGCGGCTTTTACCTCGGCGTGGGTGCCGTAAATGTCCAGATGGTCTGCATCCATAGCCGTCACTACGGCCACCCAGGGATGCAAATGCAGGAATGAACGGTCGTATTCGTCGGCTTCGGCTACGAGGTACTCGCTGCCTTCCCGCAACAACAGGTTCGTATGATAGTTTTTGGAAATTCCTCCCAAAAAAGCATCACATCCCACGCCGGTTTCGATGAGCAGGAAAGCCGTCATGGTCGAAACGCTTGTTTTGCCGTGCGTTCCCGCCACTGCGACGGTTTTTCTGTCCTTAGAAATCATGCCCAGTGTTTCGGAACGTTTCATCAACCGGTAACGGTGTGTTTTGAACCAGTTCAGTTCGGCATGTGAAGCGGGAACCGCAGGGGTATATACCACCAGCGTATCGTCCGGGCTGTTACGAAAGGACGGCGGGATAGCATTGATGTCGTCCCGGTAGTGTACGAGGATACCTTCTTCGCAAAGTTTTTGCGTCAATGCGGTTCCCGTACGGTCGTATCCATACACCGAACAGTTCAGCGCTTTGAAATACCGCGCCAGCGCGCTCATGCCGATACCACCGATACCGATAAAGTAGATTTTTGTCCAAAAACGTTTCATTTTCTTTTACTGAGATTTATTCACAGATTTAATGCGTAGCCGAAGCCTTTCCCGTATGCGGTCGCGCAAAAGAGTGTGCGAAAATTTTGCCGCGCTTTGCGTAGCAAAATTTCCTCCCGTATGTAAGCAAGCAAAGGGTGTGCGAAAATTTTGCCGCGCTTTGCGTAGCAAAATTTCCTCCCGTATGTAAGTATGCAAAGAGTGTGCGAAAATTTTGCCGCACACGTGTGCAGGTGCAACGTCTCCCGTATGCAGCAGATGCTTTGTTGCCTTCGTCCGTTATGAATTGTCAATTCTTCATTGTCAATTGTATTGCCATATCCGCAATGACTTGTGCGGCATTGAAACGTGCCAGTTTTCGGATGTTTTCCGAAAGGGGTTCCAGCGTTTCCTGATCCTGTACAGTACGGATGGCGACAGGCATCAGTTTTTCTTCCGCTTCACGGTCGGGGATCATGATGGCTGCGTTTTTACTTACCAGCATCATGGCGTTCTTGGTTTGATGGTCTTCCGCTACATTGGGCGACGGCACGAGGATACACGGTTTTCCGATGATACACAACTCGGAAATAGTACCGGCGCCTGCCCTTGAAATGACCAGATGAGCGGCGGCAAAAGCCAGTTCCATGCGGTCGATGAATTGGTACACCTTGACGGATGCCTGAAGATTCCTGTCTGCCACGGCTTGTTTGGCTCTTTCAAAATAATCCTTTCCTGTTTGCCAGATCAGACGGATGTCCGGCGGCAACGTGTCAAGACAGCTCAGTACGCTCCGGTTCACTGTACGCGCGCCGAGACTTCCGCCAAGAATAAGGATGACAGGCTTGCCGGTTGCGAAATTGAAGAAGAACAGCGCCTGGTCCTGCGCGATGCTTTCCAGAAAGGCTTCACGAACAGGATTTCCGGTAACGACCATTTTTCGGGCGGGGAAGTACTTTTCCATTCCATCGTACGCCACACAAATCCTGTCTGCCATTTTGGAAAGAATCCTGTTAGTGATGCCGGCATAGGAGTTCTGTTCCTGTATGACGGTAGGAATGCGGGACAGACAGGCGGCAAATAATACGGGAGCGCTGGCATAGCCGCCTACGCCGATAACGACGTCGGGATGAAAGCGTTTCACAATGGCACGTGCGATAAACAAGCTTTTCAGCAGTCGGTAAAGCACGTTGACGTTGCGGAAAAGATGCCGGCGGTTAAAGCCTTTGACGGGCAGCCCGAAAATCTTGTATCCGGCTTCAGGTACTTTGGTCATTTCCATACGGTTTTCGGCGCCTACAAAGAGGATTCGTATCTTGGGATTTTTTTCCGACAAGGCTTTGGCAATGGCTAAAGCCGGGAAAATGTGGCCTCCCGTCCCGCCGCCACTGATGATGGCACGCATGGGACGATTGCCGGTTTTGTCCGGTGACCCGGAATGACGGTCTTTTTTCATATCTGTCAAACTGTTTCAGGTGATTTATTTTCGATGGTTGCCGGCGCAGGTTCGGCATTTTTTTCCTTGTTTGGTTCACGGCTGATATTAAGGATGATGCCGAAAGCGATACCCGTAAGTGCAATGGATGTGCCGCCCTTGCTGATAAAGGGGAGCGGCTGCCCGGTGACGATGTGTACAATGTCCACTACCACTATCATGTGGATCAGCGCCTGAAAGACAATGGAAAGCACCAGTCCCGCAGCCAGAAAAGCGGGAAACGTCTTGTCGCATTTTCGCACGATAATGACCGTCCGGTAAAGAAGCGCCAGATAGAGCAGCAGTATGGTCCCGCCGCCAAACAGGCCGTACTCCTCAATGATGATGGCAAAGATGAAATCGGAAAAAGACTGTGGCAGGAAATTACGCTGAACGCTGTTACCGGGTCCCCTGCCGAAAAAGCCGGATGTGCCGTAAGCAATTTTGGACTGTGTCTGCTGGTAGTCGCCCGATGCACCTGTGATTCTGTTGACCCATGTAGGCACACGTTGCGTGATGACATTATCCACTCCGTTCCGGTGCAGCATGTAAAGTCCTCCGATAAGCAATCCTCCGGCTATTACCGTCACGACAAGCAATCCGGTAAGGTGTCCGGCATGGACACGTCCTATGTACAGCAACGCAACGCAGGTAATAAACAGCAGGCCTGCGGTGCTGAGATTGGCGGGCAATATCAGAGCGCATATCAGGCATATCCAGAAGTAGGCGGGCAGCAGCGTACGGTGAAAATCGCGTATCTGATCCTGTTTGACCGCCAGATAGCGGGCGATAAATACGATAAGAATCAGTTTTGCAAAGTCGGACGTCTGGATGGTCATGCCCAAAACGGGAATACGGCGGGCGGCGACATTTTCGGATACGCCCCACACCAGCGTAAAGACCAGCGCCAACGGCACCAGCCATATCAGCCACTGCGAAATGCGGGCAAAATACCTGTAGGGAATCCTGTGAACTGCAAACGCCAGAAACAGCCCGATACCGAGATTCATGGCATGTCCGATGACATACGAAGAAGTGTCGCCGCCCCGGAAACGGTATGCCAGCGTGCCGGTAGAACTGTACACTGCCAGCAACGAGAAAATACTCAACCCGATGAGGATCGCCCAGATGTTCGGATCGCCCTTAAAATATTTCTTAAAAAACTCCACTATTTTAGTTATTGGATGTCAGAGTTTGAAGCGGATTATGAAGCATTTGTCACAATTCCCTGACGCACTGTTTGAACTGCCTGCCACGGTCTTCGTAGTTGTCGAACAGGTCGAAACTGGCGCAGGCGGGCGAGAGCAGCACTGTGTCGCCGGCGCGTGCCGCGCTGTAAGCTGCCTTTACGGCGTCGCGCATGGAGCGTACTTCGGTGTGCCACGGCACGGTTGTCCCGAAAGCCTCTATCAGTTTGCTGTTGTCCGCGCCGAGGCAAATCATTGCGTGTACCTTTCGGCTCACCGGTTCGCGCAGTGCGCTGTAATC
>JAISWE010000023.1 GCA_031271175.1 Bacteroidales bacterium
GTCCCGCAGGGACGATACTTTTTTTCGTTGTCAACAAAGTGTCGTCCCTGCGGGACTTGCGGGTATGTGATTGATAATCCGTACACTGAAGTGTACGGTTAATAAAGTGAAGTCCCTGCGGGACTTGCGGGACTTGCGGGACTTGGTTGAGGATGTGATTGATTATTTCCAGTAGTAAAGAGGCAAAATTTTGCGTCTCTACTGTTACCTTTCAGACAACCTTTATACCGTGTTTATTTCACGTCACTTATTCCGTCAGGTATTCTTTTTTGAAAAATTCGATGTAATCTTCCGGTTTTCTGTCTTTTTCAAGAATGGAGAAATTGCTTTCCGAAATGACGACAGGGGTATGTTCGTTTTTGACATTTTTCGTAACCTCCGTCGTTTTCATGAAAGTCCGGTAGTATGCTTTTGCCTGTTCCGCATCGGGAAAGCTTTTCACTATCAGCAGGATGTGTTTTTCGTCGAAGGCGGCGCGACTCAGTTCCAGTTTGATATTCAGGTAATGATCGAGATTGAAGTTCAACAAATCGAAGGAAAGCTGATTAAAGTCTTCTTTTGACGACAATATCCATGCAAAATAGTGGGATTCTGCGCTGTTGATGGAATAGAGCGATTGTGCCCTTTGCGTTTGCGCGGCTTTTTTCAGCGCCGGATCTTTTCCGTCGATATAGTCGATGATGTCCTGTGCGGCTTGTGCTACCTCATTTTCGGGAAATTCCTCCGTTATTTGCTGCAATTCCGCCCGCATGACGGCTTGTCTTCCGAGTTGTCCTGCCGACAGGGCTTTCAGGTAAGCGAATTTCGGACGCAGTACGTCGTTCGGATAACGTTCGATGGCTGATGTCGCAACGGTGATGACTTGTGCATACTGTCCGTCCTGATAGCTTTGATAGAGGATTTCATACAGTCTGCCTGCTTCGCCTTGTTCGTGCATCAGTTTGTCGATGTAGCCGGGGTCGAGCAGGATTTTGGCGAAGGTGCTTTCGGGCGCCTGTTGCAGCAACAGGTTTTTGTTTCTTTCAGCTTCCGCCTGATTGCCCATTGCGGTGTGGAGTTGATGGAGATAATAACGGGCGGCGTTGGCATAGGGGCTTTCGGGGTAGCGGCGTGCGAGTTCTTCATATTTTGCCGCTGCCAGGGCATACTCGTTGAAATCGTTGGAATAAATGTATCCCAGATTGTACAGGGCTTCCCGGATTTTACGGTGCGAGGCGTCCATCGCCGAGTCGCCGAGAGGCAGGAATTGCAGGTAGTAGTTCTGGCTGTTGGTATCGGAGACTTTCAACTGTTCTTCGGCTTCGGTGTGGTCTTCGATGTTGAAGTCGGTTGCTATGCCTTTGTTTTTGCGGCGCCAGTTGTCTTCCAGCGTTCGTTTGCCCCATTTTATCTGAAATTCGCTTATGCCCTGACTGACGTTGGCGGGGTTGTAAAAATACCATTCCGCTTTGTTTTTGGTGTTGGTAGCCATGCTTGGGCGTTGTGTGTTTGCAATATATTGCGGTCGGAGGTTGCTTTCCTGCCGGATACGTTCGCTCTGCTGTTTGTCGCTGATGATTTGATCTATCAGCTTGTTTCTTTCCGTTTCCGGCAGCTGTGCGATGCGTTGTACGCTGTCCTGGAATCGGACGATATTGAGGTTTTCCACCAGGACGTTCAGGTTTTTTGTTTTGGCTGCAATCCGGATATAGTTGGGATAATCGGGCTGTGCATTCATCATCACACTGTCGTAGTATGCCTGTGCGGGGACATACTGGCGGCGTTCGTAGTACAGGTCGGCAAGCGTGAGGTAGGATTTGATTTTTTGCGGGATATTGGCGGTGGAGGTGGCTGCCGATTTTTGATAGTATTCAACGGCTTTCTGGATATTATTTTCTCCCATTTCGATTTCGGCGAGCGCATAATAGATCTGATCGTGGTATTCGAAATTTTTGCTGTCGTTCAGCATTTTTTCCAGTTGTCGTCTTACTTCTTCCGTTCCGGAACCATTGCCTTTGGATGCGGTTGCCATACTGATGGTAGCGTTGAAGGTCATTTCATATGGCGGATTCATGCGGATAACCGTACGGAAATAGTCGGAAGCGCTGTTGAAATCCTTTTGCTCGAGAAAGAGTTGTGCGAGTATGTAACGGTATCGCATTTGCGTTTTTTTGGATTTGGTCAGGGCCAGCGCTTCGATGAGATGGCGGACGGCGTTGCCGTAGTCTTTCTGTTTGATATACCAGTCGGCGGTGGTGGCTTCCAGTTCCGACCGGAGCGTTTTGTTGTCGGGAAATTTTTCATCTTCGCGAAGTTCGTCGAACAGCAGGCCTGCCTCGCGGTAGTTTTTGTCTCCTATCAGCGCTTTGGCTTTCCATATCCGCGATTCGTACAGTATCGGTTCTCCCGGAAATTCGGCCTCGATGAAGTTGAAAGAGCGTATGGCCAGGAAATATTCTCCCGTATAGACATAGGTTTTGCCTATCAGCAGGTAACAGTCGTCGATATACTTGTTAAATTCGCGTTTGTCGTAGAATTTTTTTTGTTCTGGCGTCATCCCGCTTTTCTTCACTTTCGGTTTGGCGGTGATGGAGTGCAGATTGACGGCTTTGGTGGCTTTTTGGGCAGCCGATCCCATGTCGCCTCCCACTGCCTGTATCACCGCTTTGTCTTCGTACAGGAATAGCGGCAACAATTGCGTATAGTCGTCCTTTTTGCTCTCTTCCGCCCGTTGCAGCGCTTTTTGATAATATTCCTTCGCATTGAACAAGATATTGTAGCGAGTAGTGATATTATGATAACTACGGCTTAAAGCTGTATTTTTCCGGGTACTGCAACCCGTCGAAAATGCAAATATGCCTAATATACAGAAAAATAAAATATTTTTCACTGAAATTTTCAAACCATTTTTCAAATTACCTGCAAAATAACAAAAATATCTTTATTTTATAACAGATTTTGTAAAAAGTTATTTTGTGCGGACGATTTTTTTTGGTCGGTTCTTTTTTACCAGCTTACCGCCTCTTTCAGCGCCTTGTATCCTCCGCTGCTGGCTTTCAATAAGGTTCCGTCCTTAAGGTAAACACGATAGCTTTCCTTTTCGTACAGTTCGATTTTGGAAACCCTGTTTACATTGACGATATACGAGCGATGTATGCGAATAAACTGTGACGGGAGATTTTCTTCCAGGTATTTCATGGTTTTTTCTTTCAGGAAGGCGTTTTTGTCGGTATGCAGTTTTACATAATCTCCTTCGGCTTCGACATAATTAATGTCGTCCACTGGAACGACATGTATCTGCTGCCGGTATTTGACTGCGATGCGTGTCAAGTCGCCTGCCGGAGCGGATACCGCTTCCTTGAGCGATTGCAGCGCAGATGGTTCTATCGTTTCCGCTGTTCCCGCCGCCAAACGAGAAAGGGCTTTCTGCACGGCTGCTTCAAACCGTTTCCTTGAATAGGGTTTGAGCAGGTAATCGACAGCGTTCAACTCAAATGCCCGAATCGCATATTGGTCGAAAGCGGTTGAAAAAATGATGGCCGGTGGCTGATCAATCAGTTCCAACAGTTCGAAACCGGTCAGTTTGGGCATTTGTACATCGAGAAAGACCAATTGCGGCTGTTTTTCGCGAATGAGTTTCAGCGCATCGAAACCGTTATTGGCTTCCCCCGCCACTTCTACATCCGGATACAAGCGCAAATAATGCTTGATCAGATCGCGCGCAGGCGTTTCGTCATCTACAATAACAACGGGTATCATGCTTATCTACTAGTATTTTCGGCAAATATACGTAAAATTGTTGATTTGTATTCCAGATCGAAAAAATTATGAAATATTTTCATTGTTGTTCGCTAAAAGGGAGATAGAGATATGATTTATTTGTTACATATTGATAATCAGCGACATTTTCCAACATATTCAAAAGCAATCATACTTACGAAGGCAACACTTACGAAGGCGATACTTTGATACCGTTTATCAAAAAAATCAGCGAGCGTTTTTCGCTTGACAAACCGGTTCTCATTGCCGATTCGGGCTTACTCTCAAGGAGAGTATAAGGGTCGCGTGTCGAACAGCGACAATAACTCTTCCGGACGATGAATCACTTTTTGGGCGCCGCTGTTCAACAGTTCTTCTTCCGGACGGAAGCCCCAGCCTGCACCGACAGCGTAAAAACCTGCAGCAGTTGCTGTTTGCATGTCCACATCGCTGTCGCCGAGGTAGATTACTTCGACAGGAGATATCCGCATTTTTTCGGCAAGGAAGAGCGCAGCACTCGGGTCGGGCTTGTGGGGAAATCGCGCAGTGGAACCCAGAACTATGTCGAAATAGCGGTCGGGAAACAGTTTGCAACATATTTTCCGGGTAATCGTATCATCTTTGTTGGATAAGACCGCCATTTTGACGGCGCGTTGCGACAGGATGTTCAGCAAATCCTGTATTCCGCTATACGGACGTGTCTTATTGATATAATTTTCCGTATAATCGTCCAACATCTCTGCATAGCACTGTTCGATGACGGTTTCGCTTCTTGCTTGTTCCGGAAGGCTTCTGGTAACCAGGTTTTTCAGTCCCTTGCCTACCAGAAAGCGGTATATATCATAACGGTGAGTGGGATAACCATTGACCGAAAGTGTCCGGTTCATGGCGTCGGCGATGTCTTCCAGCGTATCCGCCAGTGTCCCGTCGAGGTCGAAGATAACGGCTTTGAATGGCATGTTTATACCAGCAGGATGTTGTGTTTTTTGCACTCTTCCATCATATCTTTCGGCCAGATGCTGGCTTGTGTTTCGCCGATGTGTGCCTTTTTCAAGAAATACATGCAGAGCCTCGATTGTCCGATGCCACCGCCGATAGAAAGCGGCAATTCGCCGTTCAGCAGTTTTTGATGGAACATCAGTTCCTTGCGGCTTTCGAGATGTCTGATAGCCAGCTGTCTGAGCAAAGCTGTTTTATCGACGCGGATTCCCATGGATGAAACTTCAAGAGCGCAGTCGAGGACGGGATTCCACAGGAGGATATCTCCGTTCAGGCCTTTATGACCGGGAGTGGTTTCGGAGGTCCAGTCGTCATAGTCGGGAGCGCGACCGTCGTGCAGGGCACCGTCCGACAGGTAGCCTCCGATACCGATGATGAACACGGCGCCATACTGTTGCGTGATCAGCCGTTCGCGCTCTTTCACCGCTGTGTCGGGATACATGGCCAGCAGGTCTTCCGAATGGATGAAAGTGATTTCTTCCGGCAGTTGCGGATTTAGATCCGGATAATTTTCATACACGAAAAATTCCGTACGTTTCAGTATCCGGTAGAGCTTATTCACCACTTTTTTTAGAAAATCCAGCGATCGATTCTCCTCCGTTATAGACAGTTCCCAATCCCACTGATCAACGTAAATGGAGTGAAGGTTGTCCAATTCTTCGTCGGGACGGATGGCATTCATGTCCGTATATAAGCCGTATCCCGTTTCAATATGGTATTCTGCCAGCATCATCCGTTTCCATTTGGCAAGGGAATGTACTACTTCTGCAGTAGCTTCGCCCATGTCTTTGATGGGAAAGGCGACGGGACGCTCCACACCGTTAAGGTCATCGTTGATGCCCGTACCTTTCAACACAAACAAAGGAGCGGTTACCCGCCGTAGCGACAACTCCGACGACAAACCGGATTCGAAAAAATCTTTCAACTGTTTTACCGCTTTTTCCGTTTGGCGCAAATTTAGCACAGGAACGTATGACTGAGGCAAAAATAATTTTGACATTTGATTATTTATTATGAATTTTAGTGAAAAAAGACAAAAGGAATAAATTTTTAATTATTTTTGCAAAAATGATAAATTATCCTCACAAAAACAATTAAATTTTGTATTTAATTCAAAATAAGTATTTTTTATCAAAAAAAACAGGTAAAAAGATTGTTTTTTCATCTTCAAATAAAAAAAAATGGCCGAAAAGTTTCAGATTGACAGTTTAGACCGGAAGATATTATCCATGATTTGCGCAAACGCGCGCGTGCCTTTTCTTGAGATCGCCCGCGACTGCGGCATATCGGGCGCTGCCGTGCACCAGCGGATGCAACGGATTACGCGGCTGGGCATCGTGAAAGGATCGGAGTTTATCCTCAATCCCAAGATCATGGGTTATCACACCTGCGCCTTCATGGGAATTTTCCTGGAAAAGGCCAGCATGTTCAAATCTGTTGTGGAACAGCTGAATACTATACCGGAAATAACGGAATGTCATTATACAACAGGTGACTATTCCATTTTCATCAAAGTATATGCGCATGATAATGAGCATCTTAAATACATTTTGGTGGATAAACTGCAATCCATTCCGGGAATTACCCGTACGGAAACGTTGATTTCTCTCGAAGAAAGTTTCAACCGCCAGATACCGGTACAGAAAACTTGATTTCATGCAGTATCTCGAAACACGGTGCACCCTTGCCGCAGGCGCAACGGCTGATGCGGAAGATATTGTCGTGGCGCTGCTTGCCGAACTGGGTTATGAAAGTTTTGAAACTTCCGAAAATGCAGTTAAAGCCTACATCCGGAAAGATATCTATGACGCCGGCGCCGTGGCAGCCATGCCGGCGACTTATCCCGCATGGATAGCCTCCATCGGTACCGCGGAAGTGAAGCAGGAAAATTGGAACCATGTGTGGGAAAGCGACTTTTCAATGACGGTGATTGCCGATCGTTGCGTAATATATGCTCCCTTTCATACCGATATACCCGATTTGCCGTATAAAATCTGTATTCTTCCACAAATGTCATTCGGGACAGGGCATCACGAAACGACTTCATTAATGATAGAACTGCTGATCGAAATGGAAATCAAGGGAAAAGACGTACTTGATCTGGGATGTGGAACAGGTATTCTGGCTATCCTGGCATCCATGATGAAAGCGCAATCCGTATGTGCCGTGGATATTGACGAATGGGCATACCGGAGTACCCTTGAAAATTGCGAACGAAACGGCGCCACGCACATTAATGTCCTTCAGGGAGGCCGAAGCGTCGTACAAGGCATGTCGTTCGACCTGATACTTGCCAATATCAACCGCAACGTTCTGCTGGAAGACATTCCTGCCTGCGCCGCCTGCCTGAAAGACGGCGGATGTTTACAGGTCAGCGGCTTCTACAGGGACGACCTGTCCGCGATCACTGCGGAAGCGGAAAAAAACGGACTGACCTTTCTTTCTTACGCTGTGAAAAAGGACTGGACAGCGGCACAATACGTCAAAAACCGTTGTTGATCAGGATTCCAGTTCCTGATGATAGCGAATAGCCCTGTTCATAAACCGATTGAAAGGCAGCATCTTTTTAAATACCTCGATGCTTTTTTCCATCAGCTGATCACTTTTCAGTAACGCTTCATCAATATTCCTGTAAAAGGAAAAATCCCTGGGCTTGATTAACGCCACATCGACAAAATTATTAGGAAACCCTTTCGGTACGGTCTTTACCGGACTCCCGTCGAACCATTTAAAACAACCAGTAAACGCTTTGTGGTAAATAATATCTTTGTACTCGTCGGTATTTTCGTAAATATCCGTCCTGACGGCTTTCAGCACGTGAGCATCTGGATTATAGACGCCTCCCGCCCACAGGGAATGGTTCAGATAACCCGAACCGGCAGGCTCAATATGAAAATAATAACCGGACAGGATACTTTTGCGGCCTCCCTGCGCAATGTAGGCGCCGAAATGATTCTTGTAGGGCGTTTTATCCGCAGAAAAACGGACATCTCGATAAATCCGGAACACACAGTCGCTTGCCGTAACAGACCCGATAGACGGATCGAAGTTTCTTATTTCATCAATTAGCAAATCAATAAAATGAAAGTATTCCTGTTTGGCTTTCAGGTATTGGTCGCGATGGGCGTCAAACCATTCCTTATGGTTATTGGCAACAAGTTCGCGCAGGAAGGAAAATGTATGTTGAAGCATAAAGATATGTATTTCAAGAAAAAACAAATTGAACGATTTTGCGAAGTTAATACATTTATTTTAATTCGGAACAGCCTTGTCGCATTGATTGTCCCTGTGGCAGGATAGATTGCGCATCCGGTGTGCCGATTGTCCGGATGGGAACCGGCTTTCAGCAGCCCGTAGCTGTGCGGGAGCAGAACCCATTCCACTTCTGCTGTGGGTAGCAACATACACCTACTTGATTGTAGTTTAGTGAAATTGATGCTGAAATGCGAGTATTCGATTTACCAAATTATGCAAATCCTGCATATTTCGGTTTTCGACAAAACAGCTCTGCGTGATTTGTTATGCAAACATCCTAAAATCCAAATTAAACAAAACATCAAAGGACAATTATTATTTTAGTTAAATCATAAGCCAAGAAAAAAGTTACGCTTGAGTTACCGGTTATATGTTTGCGATGCAGGGTAAGGGGATATTTAAAACGAAAAGAGCGGTTCTCCCGAACAGCCCTTTCTAAGTTATTAACTACTAACTACTACAAAATTATGAAAAAAAACTACCATTTACCTAACAAAAACCATGCCAAAAAATGCATGTTTGAGTAAACAATTTTTCCACCTTATGTCCGAAAGGATTTAAAGAAATGTTGCAGAATAATTTTTCCGATTAAAAAATAAATTACTACTTTTGCGCTATGAAATCGGAAGCGACACAAAAGATGAAGGAATTTATGCCTTATTTGAACGAAAAACAAACTCGTTTATATGTAGCTTCTGGTGTTAAAATACTCGGTAGAGGGGGTAAACAATTAGCTTAAGCACTAACATCCATTAAATGAAATCCTTGTTCGTTTTTTTCGGACTTCTTTCGCTTGCATTGGGAATGGTCGGTATTTTTTTACCGCTGTTGCCGACCACACCGTTTTTGCTGTTATCGGCATTTTTGTTTGCCCGCAGTTCGCAACGCCTGCATAGTTGGTTACTTCACCACAAAATCTTCGGCAAATATATCCGCGATTTTTTGCAGGAAAAAGCAATACCTCTACGCATAAAAATTTACTCCATATCAATACTTTGGCTAACAATACTCTGCTCCATACGCTTTGTCGCCAACGGGAAATGGTGGTTGCAAATTGTACTTGCGACCGTAGCGGTTGGTGTTACAATACATATTTTGTCGTATAAAACGAAGAAATCCGACAAATTGCCGGACGATAGGGTAAGGTGAAAGGTAAAAAATTGTATTATTTTTTTTATTTCTCATTTTTTTTTTGTTTTTTTGTTGCAGAAAAAAAAATAAAAATCTTTGGCTATGAATGAAGATGTTCAGTTATACTTAGACGATGCTGTTGAAAAGATGGAAAAAGCATTGAAGCATTTATCGTCAGAATTGGCAAAACTGCGGGCAGGGAAAGCGAATCCATCCATGCTTGATGGAATATTTATTGATTATTACGGCACACAAACGCCTTTACACCAGGTGGCCAATATCAATACACCTGATGCACGGAGTATTGTGATTCAGCCGTGGGAAAAAAAGCTCATCGGCGCTATTGAAAAAGCCATTTTTGCTGCCAACATAGGGCTGACGCCGGGCAATAACGGAGAAACCGTTCGCTTAAATATTCCCCCGTTGACTGAAGACCGCCGTAAAGGTTTGGTGAAACAGGTGAAAAATGAAGGAGAAAACGCCAGGGTCAGTATTCGCAACGCTCGTCGCGAGGCCATTGAAGAGTTTAAAAAACTGGAAAAAAACGGGCTTCCGGAAGACGAAGAGAAAGATGCGGAAGAATTGGCACAAAAAATGACCGATAAATACTATAAAAAAGTGGAAGAAATCTTAGCCAAAAAGGAAGAAGAAATCATGACAGTATAAAAAAATACTTGTCCAAATTTTTGTTCGCCCCTTTTCCGTTAGGAAAAATATATCAATAGGAACAAATATCCTCCTCCGTTTTCGGAACTCCGCAGGAGTTCAACCCCCAATGAGGGGGTGGGATGTTTTCGTTTTTCTATTGATATGAAAACCCTTCTAACGATATTCAGATGAGCGGCGATGCGCTGTCTGTATCGGTGTACAATACGGCTTGTTGATGCGTGCGCAGACAGGTAGCCGGAATGGATTCGGAAACATCGTCGTTGACGGTGTGGTACACCGCCCATGCTTTGGTAGCGCCGGGTACCATGCAGAAGATATATGCGACGTGCATCAGGGCGGGAATGGTAAGCGACAGCGCGTGGGTAGGCACTTCTTCGATAGCGCTGAAACAGCCGTCATTCACCTGCTGCATTCTGCATGTCCGGTCCAAATCGACCCTTTTCACCAGTTGAGGATCATCGAAACGCGCTACATGAGGATCGTTGAAGGCAATGTGCCCGTTTTCCCCGATACCCATGCAGACGATATCGACCGGATACTGCTGCAATAATTCCGCATAACGCAAACATTCGGCCTCCGTATCGGGATTGTTCCCGTTGAGGTAATTGACCGAACGGAACGGTAAGTTTCCAAACACATGTTCCTTCAGGTAGCGGCCGAAACTTTGCGACGAATCGGCAGGCAATCCGACATATTCGTCCATGTGAAAGGCGTTAATTCTCTGCCATTCAATATCCTTGTACGAACAAAGGGCTTTGAGAAACTCGTTTTGCGAAGGGGCGGCGGCAAAGATCATGTTTATTTCCGCTTTTTGCGCAAGCAAAGTGCGGATTGCCGTCGCGGCGTCTCGGGCAGCCGAAACGCCCAGTTCCTGCCGATTGGAAAAAATCCTTACGGCAAGAGCATCTTTTTGAAAAGATTTTATCATGCTGTTATTAAACTATTTTACATTTATCATTAAAGATGTTGGAAAAGGATGCGGCCCCCAATCATGGTCAGCAAAATGTCGATATTGTCGTCGAAAATGACAATATCGGCGTCTTTTCCTTTCATCAGGCTGCCTGTTATTTTATCGATGCCCATGATGCGCGCCGGAGTGGAGGCAGCCATCCGAACGGTTTGCACCAATGGGAATTTAGCCGAATGCAGACAGGTACGCACCAGTCTGTCCATGGTGGCTACGCTTGCGGCGAAAGCCGATCTGTCGGGCAGTTTGGCCACCCCGTCTTCCACGATGACGGGTTGTCCGTTCTGCAAACTGCCGAGTATGCTGACGCCTTCCGGCATTCCTGCCGCCCGCATCGAATCGGTGACGAGGGCGATATTTTCAGCGCCTTTGATCTGATAGACCAATTGCAGCAAACTTGCCGGAAGATGCGCGCCGTCGGCAATAAGTTCCACTGTCATGCCGGGAATAAGAAAGGCCGCTTCCACCATCCCCGCATGGCGATAGGCATTGCGGCGCGTTACGCCCGACATGGCCGAATACAGGTGCGTCACATGGGTAAATCCCCATTCAAAGGCTTCCAGTGCTTCCTCGTATATCGCATCGGTATGGGCGATGGCGGGAAGGATGTCGCGGTAGAGCAATGCGGCGGCAAATTCTTTGCTTCCTTGCAGTTCCGGTGCCGCACTCCACCGAGCTATATCATCCGTTGCCTCCAGTATCGGCAAATATTCCTCCGGTTGCGGGTTCCGGATGTATTTGGGATCTTGGGCGCCTCGTTGATTCATGGAAAAATAGGGGCCTTCCAGATGCAACCCCAGCATTTGCGAGCCTTTCTCGTTTTTTGAAGCGGCTTTGCGATACACGGCAAAAGTATGCAGCAACTCTTCGACGGTAGAGGACAACGTTGTGGGATACAGCGACGTAGTGCCATGGGCAGCGTGCATCTCAACCGCCGTCAGGTAGGCATCGACCGTACCGTCCATGAAATCGGCGCCTCCCGCACCGTGCGTATGCAGGTCAATGAATCCGGGAGAGACATAATTGCCTTTGGCGTCAATCACTTCCGCACCGGGAAAGTGGAAATCCCCGCCGCCGACTTCGCATATCTTTCCGCCTTCTATACAAACCTGTCCCTGAATGATCCTTACAGGCGTAACCACCGCTCCATTGATTATTTTTATCCTTTTCTTTTCCATGATGTAATTTTATGTCCGTATATTGCATAGAATACGAGATAAAAGAAGCAGGGAATCAGCACACTATAGGCCATCCTTGTCCCGACGGTATCCGCAAGTTTGCCGTATATCAGCGGCAAAAAGGCATTTCCCGACAGTCCCATGATAATAATGGAAGAGCCTATTTTAGTAAAACGTCCCAAACCGCGAATGGCCAGCGGCCATATTCCGGCATAAATCAAGGCATTGGGCAAGCCCAGCAAAGCCACAAACCAGATGGAAACTCCCATCTCATAGCCTCTGAACATCATACTTCCCGGCACCAGAAGGATGCAGCAGGAAAAGACAAGCCCGATGACGGTACAGATGCGTAGTGCATTGGTCTGGCTGATGAAAACCGGAATGAGGATGATTCCCGACACATAGCCGATAATGGTGGCTGTGAGCGTAAAGGATGGAAAATATTTGGCGGTGATCAGGTCCATGCCCATGGACTGCGCATACCCGATGATGGTATCAATAGCGATGACCTGCGTTCCGACATGAAAAAAAATGGCCACAGCGCCCAACACCAGGTACGGAAATTGTATGACGTATTTTTTGCCGGCATGTGCCTGCACGGTTTCTTCGCTTTCATCTTCGGGACGGATTTCCGGAAGTGCGGAATAACGGATAAAAATTCCTACTGCTACCAGCAGGACGCTCAGGCAGGCATAGGGTACCATCACGCGGCGTATCAGTTCGTCCAGCGCCGCCGCCCTTTCCGCTTCGCCCATGTAGGGAATGGCGGCAAAAAGCTCCTTGTCCGTCGCTTTCAGGATAATGGCGGCAAAAATAAGCGGCGAAACGATGCCCGCAAACTTGTTGCATACCCCCATGATGCTCATTCGCTGCGCTGCACGGTCGATAGGGCCGATGATGGTGACCAGCGGGTTGGCGGCTGTTTGCAGAATGGCCAATCCTGTGCCCATGGAGAACAGTCCGGTAAGGAAAATACCGTAGGTGCGCGTCATGGCGGCGGGAACAAAAATCAGCGCCCCGACGGCCAGCGCAAAGAAACCGTACATGATTCCGGGTTTGAAGCCTATTCTCTTCAACAGGATGCCTGCCGGTACAGACATAACAAAATAGGCAATGTAAAAAGCGAAAGCCACCAGATACGACTGGAAGTTGGTCAGTTCGCAGGCGATTTTAAAATAGGGGATCAGGATGGAGTTCACCCATGACACGAAGCCGAATATGAAAAACATAAAGGCTAATATCGCTATGGAAGAGGCTGAATTTCTACTGTGTGACATCAATAAGGGAGGTTATGTGTGGATATGTGTATTAACTGTTTTTTTCGATCTCACGCAACGCTTTCCATTTGATTTCTTCCATGAAGACGGAAGCGCCGGCTCTCCGCTTGCTTTCGTCGGCGGCTTCCATGAAGGTGAAAATCTCAAGCGTTTCTTCCGCCGAAACGGGCGAGATACCCGTTTGGAAAAATTTGATGATTTCTTTCAGCAACGGATCATAGCCGTTGTAGTCCCCCAGCGGTTGGATGCCTTTTTCGCCGAAAGCATAACCGCCGTAGCCTGTTTTTCCTTCCCGCAGCCCGCGGAATGTCCCGATGCGGTCGCCTTCCCAAACACCTGTGACGAGGTCCGTGCCGGGCGTATGCATCCGCGTAACGGTATGGCAGCCTGTTCCCATCAGGGTGTACAAAGCCTCAACACCATGTATTCCGTACCAGAAGAGGTCGGGATGGGTTTTCTCCATCGAACTGGGGCTGAAAGTTTCGGCGCCCAGTATCTTGCCCACGCTTTGTTGCCGGAGGATGTTGTCGAAATTGGACATGTATCGCAGCGACGAAGCGGAAAATACCTGCACCCCGCAGTCTTTTGCCGCCTGAAAGATGCGGAATGCATCTGCCAGCGAACCTGCCACCGGCTTGTCGATAAACACGGTTTTCCCTGCCTTGAGCACGGGGAGGGCCTGTTCCAGGTGAGGGCGTCCATCGTTGGTTTCGAGAAAAATCACATCGGTTTTTTCCAGCAATTCTCCGATCGAATCCACGATTTCCACTCCCAGTTTTTTTACTTCTTCGATATAGCCCGGCACACGTTTTACGCTCGACTCTATGTCTTTGCTGCCTTGCGGGTATGCCGCCACGATTTTGTAGCCGCCGAAGTCCGGCGAAGCATCCTGACGGTTAAGCGATTGGGCGAAAGCGATGGCATGGGAAGTATCCAATCCGATGATACCTGCACGAAGTCCCTTTCTTACCGGCTCCCGGACATTTCCCGGCGCCATTCCCTGAACAGCCAGCCCTACCCCGGCCATTGTTCCGGTCTGAATAAATAAACGACGATTCATTTTTTTTGTTTTTAAATATTGATTATTATTATTATATTATTATTATTATTGAATGATTATTTTTTTATACTTTGGGTTCCCATCCCGGTTCGTAACTTCTACTCCAAAACCGTTGTGCGTCGCTGTCGCCCATGATATGGCCGTCGGCAGGGTTGATGTTGAGCATACGTCCTGTTCGCAGGGAAATATTGGCTAACTGCATCAGCAGGGTGCATTTGTACCCGTCTTCCACGTTCACGTTGAGCGGCGTTCCTTTCCGTATGCCGTCGAAGAAGTTGAGGATGTGGATGGCGTCCAGTTGCTGGGAGGGGTTGACCTTGTTCTGGGGATCAATGGCGATATCGCTTTTTACTTCCTTGACAAGTTTATTGTTTTTGTCGAATATCCTGTAATCATTGCCGCCGGAGACTGACAGGCTGCCGCCGTCGCCGTAAAAAACCACACCTGCGGAATTGTTTTCGGTCTGTTTGCCGTTGCAACTGTGCCCTTCCCACATCAGCGTTACTTCTTTAAACTCGAAATTAGCGATTTGCGTATCGGGCGTTTCCCAGTCGTCCTGATAATAGTAGCGGCCGCCGAAAGAACTGACTTTGGTCGGGTATTTCAGGTTCATGCCCCAACACAGCAGGTCTATCATGTGCGTGCCGTTGTTCAGCGATTCGCCCGTTCCCCAGTGCCAGAACCAGTGCCAGTTATAGTGTACGATATTGTCCCGGTAGGCTGTACGCGGCGCCGGTCCCTGCCACAGCTCCCAGTCGAGATGTGCGGGCGCGGCCATCACCTTTCCTGTACCGATACTGGGACGATTATTGGCATACCATCCTTTCCCGTAGTGAAGTTTTCCGATCACACCGGCCTGCAACGCCTGAACTGCTTCGATTACCTTAGGCCACGAACGCCGCTGTGTTCCCGTTTGCAGTACCTTTCCGTATTTGGCAACCGCTTCCACCAGCATTTCCCCTTCGTGCGGGCAATAACTGACCGGTTTCTCAAGATATACATGCTTTCCCGCCTGCAATGCCAGCAATGCCGCAGGTGTATGCCAGTGGTCGGGCATAGCGATAACGACCGCATCCACCTGCCGGTCGTCAAATACCCTGCGGAGATCCTTTTCAACCGCAGGCGCCCTGCCTTGAATGTTAGCCAGTTTCCCGGCGCATTTTTCGGCAGCTTGCCTGTCCACATCGCATATCGTAACTATTTCGCATCCCGTTTGCCGTGCAAAATTCTGTGCCAAAGCCATTCCCCGGCCGTTTACGCCAATCACAGCTACGCGAATGCGGTCGTTTGCTCCCGCTATCCGACCGTATTCCGCGGCGCTCCATCCGGGCAGTACACTTTCCGCGGCCATGCCCGTCGCACCGGCGCCGGCTTTCTTCAAAAATGCTCTTCTGGACACTTCCATCTTAAATTCTACCAATTTATGATTTTAATAGAAAATGCAAATGTAGGTAAAACTTTGATATAGTTATTCCCAATTCGCGTCAAAAAGCCCTCAAAAAGCGTCAAATTTCAAATATCGCTCCCGTCGGGGGAATTTATCCTCGGTAAAGACCTCACATATAGCATGATCATTATCGGAAAAATTTTGCATCTTTACTACTGGAAATAATCAATCACATCGTCAACCAAGTCCCGCAGGGACGACACCTTATTAACCGTATGCTTTAGCTTACGGACGAGCAATCACATCGTCAACCAAGTCCCGCAGGGACGACACTTTATTAACCGTATGCTTTAGCTTACGGACGAGCAATCACATCGTCAACCAAGTCCCGCAGGGACGAATCCACTCGAAAGCAGGCGGTTATGCAAAGTGTCATTGTAAACGCAATGACGACTGTACGAAAATTTTCAGACCATATAATAGTTTTCGGGCAGACACTACCTAAAAAACCGGGATAAAATTATTTTCCGAATGAATCGCCCTGCCTGTCGGAGGTTCCGACAAACACTTAACCGTTAAAGTTGGAATAACGGGTATATTTGTCTTGTATATTAATATAGTAGGCCTTGTATTTGATGTAGTGGTTACCTTTTTGATATTCCCATACAACATTGCCTGCCTTATATATTTTCCCGATACATGCTTCGAAAATCAGGGAATAATGAATGCCGGTCGCTTCCGATGCTTGTAGTATCGAATCGAACAATACCGTGCGTTCGGCAAAATAACCTATTACCGGAAGATGATATTTCCGCTGCTTTTTCTTCTTTTCGATTCTTGCTCTGACGTCTTCAGCAGTCAAATAATGTGCCATATCTGTAAGATTTAAAAATTATACAACAACAAAAATAAATAAAATATCTGTTACTTAAACGTTGAACTTGAAAAAAAGTTGCATTTCCTTGTTATTTTTTTTCAATGACTTCGACGTTTCATCACTGTTTGTTCATTTCCGACTCGAAATCTGTAATTCCCCGAACCTGCTTTTACACGCAATTTTCCGCTGTCAACGCCGATGACTGTTATGTCGTCCGAAGCGGATAAGGGTAATCCGTAAACCGAAACCTGTTGAACGTCTGTTGTCGGAAGATAGATTTCCGCCGTACTGTTGGCGGGAAT
>JAISWE010000025.1 GCA_031271175.1 Bacteroidales bacterium
TCGCCTCAAACATAAAAATCATAAAGTTGTAACCGCTTCCAGCCACCAAAAACTCTTCTATTTTTTTGTGAACCGCCTCCGCATCATTCAATGTGTCCTGAATGAAATCCCAGAGCGAACTTTTGGGATAATATTCGTAAAGCCTGCGACCCATTCGAAAAAGATAGGTTTCTACCACTTCCTTATGCAACTGCTCCTTGCTCTCGAAATAATGATAGAAAGCGCCGTTCGATAAACCCGTTTTCTGGATTATATCTTTCAGCGTGACAGCCTTGTAACTCTTTTCCAAAAAGAGCAGGAAAGCCGTCTTGATAATATGTTCTTTCGTATCCTTCATTACAAAAACAGAGTAAAAACTCTGCAAAGGTACGGAGATATTTTTATTATGCAAATTTTTTTGAAATATTTTTTTGAGATTCTGCTTATTATTCTTATTTTCAATTATTTATATTTTTGCTTTATAATAGAGAAAATAAGAGCGTTAGCTCAATTATTTCTTATATCCACAATTTTTATCGCCGAGATCGACGTTTCTGTCACGGATAGCAATGTTGGAGAAATAGTTATGTATTGTTTATTTATCATCCGAAAGAGGTCATCATTGCCGTTTTAAATACCCCTTGTCCTAATATTTTTTCGCGTATAAGAAAATAAACCATTAACTTTGCCGGCAGGTTTGAATATCAAGAACAGAGACAAGTATTTTATTCTATGAAGATTGTTGTAGCAGGCGCCGGCGAAGTAGGCACTCATTTGGCAAAAATGTTGAGTCGGGAAAATCATGACATTGTGATTGTCGATTCGGATGAGGAGAGGTTGCACAACCTGTCTTCCTCCTGCGACTTGTTGACGCTGACGGGCAACGTCACATCCAAACGGTTGCTGCTGGAGGCAGGAGTAAGCGAGGCCGACTTGTTCGTTGCCGTCACACCTTCCGATGATACCAATATCGTATCTGCCATCATTGCGAAGAAAATGGGCGCCAAGCTCACCGTCGTACGGGTGGGCAGCGATGAACTGATCAGTCGGGAAAACCGGGACATGTTTACCGGACTGGGGATCGATTCGATGGTCTATCCCGAAAAGATAGCCAGCCGGGAAGTAACCAGTGTGTTGCACCAGTCGGGCGTGATCCACAGTGTCGATTTTTCGGAAGGGAAACTGTCCATGCTGGGGGTTAGAATGGAGCAGAATGCGCCTATCGTAGGAAAAACGCTGGAGGAAGCAGCCGCTATCTACCAAATGGAGTACAGGGCGGTGGCCGTACTGCGCAACGGCCAAACCATCATCCCGCGCAGAAATTTTCGTTTTGAAGAAAACGATCTGGTTTACGTAGTGACCAACCATGCCGGCATCAAAGGTATTCTGACACATTCGGGCAACGGGCAGGAAGACCTCCACCAAGTGATGATTCTCGGCGGAAGCCACATAGGCAGACTGATTACCAAAGACCTCGGCAAAAGATACAAAATCAAGATCTTCGAATCGGACAAAGGCAAAGCATACCGGCTGTCCGACCAGTTCAATCATGCATTGATCATCAACGGCGACGGAACACAAATCGACCTGCTGATGGAAGAAGGCCTGCAAACTACCGACGTGTTTATCGCCGTCACAGGCGATTCGGAAGATAATATCCTGTCCTGTCTGGTGGCGAAAAACATGGGCGTAAAGCATACCGTCGCCGAAATAGAAAACCTGGATTATATCAATCTGGCCGAACGGCTTGGCATCGACACCATCATCAATAAAAAACTGATAGCCGCGGCACATATCTACCGTTATACCCTGTCGGGAACCATCTCCAAAATCAAACAACTGGCATTGACCGATGCGGAAGCGATGGAGTTTGTCGTTTCCCCGAAATCAAAAATTATTGAGTATCCGCTGAACAAAACCTCTTTTCCCGAAAACGCCATTATCGGCGGAATCATCAGGGGAACTTCCGGCTTCGTGGCAACCGGAGAAACGCACATCCAACCGGGCGACCATGCGGTGGTTTTCATGATCCCGTCGGCGAGAAACGAAGTAAGCCGTTTCTTTAAGTGAAACCGGCGACACATAACGTTCCTTATTCCGTATCCAACAGGCTTTTCGCCGTTTCCACAAGCCGTAAAAATTCGCGGCGGTAGCCTTTCGAGTCGTTGCCCAACCCCTGACCGGCAAGGGCAATGACTTTGTCGCAGGTTGCCGTACCGTTGAAATCGGAGTGGCGAAGCACCTGTCCGAACATTGCCACAGCCGCGGCAAAACGAAAATCTTCCGACACATTGTTTCCGCCGTTGTCCGTCACCGCCGTTTCCATTTTTCTGCTCGTGTTTTCGTCGGGCAGTTTGTAGCGCAGTTTTACCGTCAGCAAGTCGGGAGAGTGGTTGGCGACCGTAGCCGCCCTGCTTTTCGACTGGTATTTCAGGTCGTCCGTCTTGCCGGGGAAATTGCCTTCGACGCCCACAGGAACGACCTCATAGAAAGCCGTTACCGAATGTCCTGCTCCTATTTCTCCGGCATCTTTCGTATCGTCATTGAAATCCTCTTTGTTCAGCAGGCGGCTTTCGTAGCCGATCAACCGGTATGTCTGCACTTTTGCCGGGTTGAACTCTACCTGCAATTTCACATCTTTCGCCACAACATACATGGTGGCGCCAAATTCCTGTACCAACACCCGGTTGGATTCCTGCATATTGTCTATGTATGCATGGTTACCGTTGCCTTTCTCGGCCAGGGTTTGCATCTTGCTGTCTTTGTAGTTTCCCATTCCATAGCCCAATATGGTGAGATATACGCCGCTTTTGCGCTCTTTTTCAATCAGGCTTTCCAGTTCCGCATTGCTGGACACACCGACATTGAAATCGCCGTCCGTGCACAGGATGATCCTGTTGTTTCCGTTGTGAATAAAATTTTTCCGGGCGATCTTGTAAGCGAGTTGAATACCCGCACCGCCCGCCGTTGATCCGCCTGCCGTCAGCGCGTCCAGCGCGTCGCGAATCTTCTGTTTGTCGCTGCCCGGGGTGGACGGCAGCACCTCACCGGCAGCGCCCGCATACACCACAATGGCCACCCTGTCCTGCGCACGAAGATTGTTTACCAGCATCTTGAGAGATGATTTCACCAAATCCAGCCTCGTGGGGCCGTACATCGAACCCGACACATCCAGCAGAAAAACAAAGTTGGATGCCGGCAGCTTGTCCGAAGGAATTTCCCGCGCCTTGATACCGATGCGAACCAGCCGGTGCGAAACGTTCCACGGGCATTCGCCCGTTTCGGCGGTGATGCATACCGGATCATTTCCCTCCGGCAGCTTGTAATCGTAACTGAAATAGTTCACCATTTCTTCCGTGCGGATGGCGTCTTTAGGCGGCAATTGCCCCTGATTGAGAAAACGACGCATATTGCCGTAGGAGGCGGCATCCACATCAATGGAGAAGGTGGACAGCGGATCGTCCGCTACTGCTTTGAAACGGTTCTCCACTACCGTACCATATTCTTCCCTGTCTGCAAAATCAGGGGAAGACATTCGAGCAGGCCTGAAGTTGCGGCTTGTGAAACCGATCAGGGACTTTTTCGCCTGTGAGCCAAACGCAACGACTACTACCTCATCCAACTGCGCTTGGGAAGGCTTCATCGCCACATCGTGCCTCTCACCGCTTACGGTTATTTCCTGAATGTCATATCCTACGAACGAAAACACCAGTACTTTTCCTATTTGCGCAGAGATACTGTATTTTCCGTTGCTGTCGGCAAAGACGCCGCCGGTTGTACCTTTGACGGTAACAGTTGTTCCCGGCAAAGGCGAGCCGTCTGTGGCGTCGATTACTGTTCCGGTAACGGTTATTGCGGCGACAATACCGCCGGTTGTCAAGCAGGTAAGAACGGCTATCACTGTGATTGCTAAAATCTTTTTCATGTCATTTATTTTTTGGGGTTTAACTTTAAAATTACATCTTTACCTGATAGATGACAATTCATGTCCGATTCCATAAATTAAGAGGCATTTTTTTTGAAAGATTACGGTATTGATGCTTCCCATCTCCCCATCTTAAGCAGACGGTATGCTGAAATAGAAAGTAGCGCCTTCGCCTTCTTCGCTTTCCACCCATAATCTTCCGCGGTTGTGTTCTACGAAATCCTTGCACAGCAGCAAACCCAATCCGGTTCCCTTTTCTTTGTCTGTTCCCGGTGTGGTGAAATTGACGCTGGCAAACAGCTTGTCCTGATTTTCCCTGCTGATGCCTACGCCCGTATCTTTTACGGAAACAATCACTTCCCGTTCCCTGCAAACGGCGTTAAGGACAATTGAACCGCCTTCAAAAGTAAATTTCAAGGCATTGGACATGAGATTGCGCAATACTATTTTCAACATTTCCACATCGGCGATAACGAAAACCGGCAGTTTCGACAGGTTGACAATGGTGATGTGTTTCTGTTCCGCCTGCATTCGATAGAAACTTATGCTGTTATCGATGATTTCCTGAATGTTTGTTTTGCAAAAAATAGGTTCGATGCCGTTCAATTGCGATTGCGACCAGTGAAGCAGATTTTCGAGCATAATAGTGGTGTTCTCTACCCGCGACAGCAATTTTCCGATAAAATCGACCAGTTCCTTCCTTGCGATGTTGTTGGCGTTAAAAAGATTTAGTAAGACATGTAACGAAGACATAGGGCTTCGCAAATCATGAGATATGATCGACAACAGCTTGTCTTTAACCATATCACTTTTTTCCAGCGCTTTGTTTGACTTTTCGATGCAACTGTTTTCAACTGATATTTGTTCCGTTTTTGCCGTCAATGTTTCTATCTCGTTTTCTTCCACTTTTATCCTGCACATCAACTGAAGGACTGCCCGGCTGTGTTTTCGATAGCGGTAGAGGCTCAGCGCCAGCAGAAACAAAAACATTCCTCCCGAAACAATGGCTACCGGCACATAATAATCATTGATTGAAAATAAGCACATTTTTAAATCAAATATGTATCATATACGCAATCCACCGACAAAAGTTACACGTGTATAATAGAAAAATTAAAAATCGTCAACAAATAAGCATCTGTTTCGTCGGCATTCGGCGTTATTTCATGCTTTCCAGTATGCCGGCAAGGATTTTTACTCCTTCCGATGCTCCCGCCTTGATGAAACGGATATCGCTCCGGTAAGCCGCCACATCATTGGGATCTATCAGGAAAATGGGGCATTGGGGAGTTACGGAGTTCAGCAGTCCGGCGGCTGGGTACACGTTGAGCGAAGTGCCGATGACCACGACAATATCGGCTTGACGGATCAACTTTACTGCCGGCTCTATCATGGGGACAGCCTCGCCGAACCAAACGATAAACGGACGAAGCTGATTTCCGTGCATGTCCTTATCGCCTATCCGGATATCGGGACGGTCGGCCGGTATGTCATACGGCGTGCGCAAATCTTTTACCGAACAGGATTTCATCAGTTCGCCGTGTAGGTGCATCACCTGAGTACTCCCCGCCAATTCATGCAGGTTATCAACATTTTGTGTGATGATATGCACGTCAAAATCCTTTTCCAGCGCAACTAATCCGATATGACCGGCGTTGGGGCGGCAGTTCAGTAACTGCCTGCGCCTCTGGTTATAAAAATCAAGCACCAGCTCCGGATTTTTGGCGAATCCTTCAGGTGTAGCCACATCTTCAACCCTGTGCTGTTCCCATAATCCGTTGGAATCGCGAAAGGTCGAAATACCGCTTTCAGCGCTCATTCCGGCGCCGCTCAAAACAATCAATTTTTTCATTTTTCTACAATATTTTTAATAAATTTAAGCATTCAAAGTTATACTTTTTATACATTTGCAAAACCAAATTTTGAATAATTATGAATGTTATTTTCCCGTTTTTACCTGAACGTCCGGCGAAACCGCGCGATGTCGGATTGACGATGATGATGGATAAAGGATTGAGTATCGGAGAAACCGAGAATTTTATCGCTTCCGCCGGAGATTATACCGATCTGGTTAAACTGGCTTTTGGGACAGGCGTGTTTGCAAAAAATATCGGCGATAAAATACGGTTGTACAAAGAGGCCGGTATCAGCACCTACTTTGGAGGAACGATGTTCGAAGCCTTTATTGTACGCGGCCTTTTCGACGAATTTAGGCGCTTTCTCAACCGCTACAAGGTAGAAGTGTGCGAAGTGTCGGACGGTTCGATGGCGCTTCCCCACGAGGAAAAGCTGGAGTATATCCGCGTGTTGGCGCAGGAAATAACGGTATTGTCCGAAGTAGGGTCAAAGGTACGGGGAGTCGTGTTGAACGCCGACCAGTGGGTGGATTGCATGAAGACGGAATTGCAAGCCGGGTCGTGGAAAGTGATTGCCGAAGCCCGGGAAAGCGGTACCATTGGCATCTTCCGTGCCGATGGAACAGTCAATAAACGATTGATCAATCAACTGGAAAAAGAAGTGGGCAACGACCGTATCCTCTGGGAAGCGCCGAACAAAAACCAACAAACGTGGTTTATCAAGAAATTCGGCGCCAACGTCAATATCGGCAATGTGGCTACGGCAGAAGTAGTATCGCTCGAAACACTTCGGCTGGGACTGCGTAGCGATACCTTTTTTGAATTTCTACCTGAAACTTTACAGCGATATAAGCAAATATCCGAAAATTAACGATCCATCATGAAAACGCGCTTCCATAAACTCAGAAGTCATCTGTTCATCTATGTCAAAGGTCTGGCAATGGGTTCCGCCGACATCATCCCCGGCGTTTCCGGAGGTACCATCGCCTTTATCACAGGCGTGTACGAAGATTTGTTACAGTCGTTGCGTTCCTTTACGCCGGCTAATTTCAAAAAGATCTTGACGGAAGGCATCGGCGTGTTCTGGAAAACCATCAACGGAAATTTCCTGACGGCGCTGTTGCTGGGCATCGGTACCGGTATCTTCACCCTTGCCGAACTGATGCTTTATCTGCTGGAATATCATCCGATACCCTTGTGGTCGTTCTTTTTCGGTCTCATACTGATTTCTACGCTGTCGGTACTCCGGACAGTCCGGAAAGCATCGGTTATCGTATTCGCCGGATTTGCCGTCGGCATCATACTGGCCGTCCTGATCACGGAAGCCGCAGTCACCCAAACGCCCGATGCCCTCTGGTTCATCTTCCTCAGCGGCGCCATCGCCATCTGCGCCATGATCCTGCCGGGGATTTCGGGCAGTTTCATCCTGCTGCTGATGGGGAAATACGAATATATGCTCAACGCGCTGACAGAACTGAAAGCGGACGTTATGGCCGTTTTTGCCGGCGGAGCGATAATCGGCCTGCTGTCCTTTTCGCATTTCCTGTCGTGGCTGCTGAAACGCTTTCACGACGCGACCATTGCCCTGCTCGCAGGCTTCATGTTCGGATCGCTCAACAAAGTATGGCCGTGGAAAGTGATGATGGATACAACAACCGGAAAAGCAACGCTGTGGAACTTGGAAAACAACTCGCATCTGGTAGAAAAAAAACTGACTCCGGCAGACTATGCCTTGTTGACGGATACTCCCAGTCAGATATGTCCGGCGCTGGGCATGGCCATATTTGCCATCGTCTTCTATCTGAGCATAGAATGGATAGCCCGAAAAATCAAAACCGGCGGTAAAAAAGGATAACGGAATGAGCAGCCTTCCTCTAATTAAGAATTAAGAATTAAGAATTAAGAATTAAGGCACGCGAAATAAATAGCATGTAACGGTTCGATTTCATGTCCTTTCAGGACATAATGTTGGTAGAAACAGATACTCCTGATGTGTCGTCCCTGCGGGACTTTTCGCTGATGTGATTGCTCGTCCGTAAGCTAAAGCATACGGTTAATAAAGTGTTGTCCCTGCGGGACTTTGCGTGATAGACAGCGCCCGTGATTGCTCGTCCGTAAGCTAAAGCATACGGTTAATAAAGTGTTGTCCCTGCGGGACTTAGTCGCTGATGTGATTGCTCGTCCGTAAGCTAAAGCATACGGTTAATAAAGTGTTGTCC
>JAISWE010000027.1 GCA_031271175.1 Bacteroidales bacterium
TACTTTTAAAGTTATTGCGAGCACCTTTGAGGCGCTCGCAATAACCTTAAAGATTTTTACAACCGGCTTCAACTCGCCCCTGACAGGTGCAGACACGCTGTCAGGTCGGAAAAGTTCCGCTCTCATTCCCTGTAACCGACGGTTATCGAACATGGCGATGTTGTTTGACGAATCAGTTGGTCTTGGTCAGCGAAAAGGACATGATATTCATGCCACTTGAAACATAAACGTTTGCCACAATACCCAGCAACACTTCCGTAGATTCGGTTAAAGTAAACGAACAGTTAAGATAAAAGTCTTGCTTGTATGCGTCATTTTCAACCGCATATCCCAATACATTGTTGTCGGTCGCTACGTCGTCCGTATCCGGAAGGTCAGCGCCTTTGGCCGCCACCAAATACAGAACATTTCCGGCAGCGCCTCCCATAAACCAGACGCGAGCTTTAAATTGATAGGTTCCCGCAGGCAGTGTCAGCGCCTGATGTATTTTAGCATTGGTTATGTCAACATCCGGATCGGGGGTTCTCAAATTGTATCCTGCCATTATACACATCATATCATCATATTCCGGATGTCCCCACGCCGGACTGTCATCAACGGTAATACCTCCGGTAGCCGCATTACATGTCCATCCTTCCGCAGTTCCGAAACGGCTATTGAGCCAGAATCCGGTATTGGTGACGGCAAAGGGCATTGAGGCGTTGACGAGTTGGGGGAAAGCGGGCGGTATGCCGGTGTCTCCCTGCTCCCAGTCGTCAATGGTACCTGTTACGGTTACGTCGGCGCCGCTGCCGCCGCTGCTAATGTCGGCGGTGTACTGGTATTCCTTGCCTTTTTCGAGCGTTACCGCCGGCACGGTGTAGGTATAGTCTATGGAGGCGGACGATATGACGAACCGGATTGTGACGGTTGTTCCGTCAATGGCTTGCGGCAACACGATGGCTTCATACCTTGCACCGGCGGTTACCGTATATGGTACGATGTTGGCGATGTTGCCGGGACTGCTCAGCGTGCCGTCGGCAAGGGCGAACGATGCCGTGGTGTTCAGTCCTGCGAGGGTGATTTGCAAGTCTTGCAGTTGCAAGGCCGTCAGGTCGGAGGAAGTGACGTTCAGCGCCAGCCGGCTCAACTGATGTTTAAAGGCCAGCGGCACCGGCTGCGTATAAGTCTTGCTGTAGCCTCCCGGCACGCTTTCCGACGTCCGGGCATAAAGCAGGTCGATGTCGGCCGGCGAGCTTTGCGTGGCCACATTCACGGGGTATGTACCCAGCGTGGAAATGTCCTGCCGGTAGGGGTAACAGGCGATAAAATCCACATCTTCGCCGCCTTCCGGATAGTACATGACATTTTCTTCCTCTGGCGTTGCCGCTGCAAAATTGCCGGTAACGCCGGCAGCGCCAGCGACGTACTTTTTGTTGGCGTTTCCGCCCGTCACGCTTGTCGTTGCGTTTTCCACCATAAAGACGCCGATGGCGTCGCCCGCCGCCCATGCATTGCCGGCGGCTTTGGTGCGCGATACGTTAATGTTCGGGCTAAAGCGCACCTCTACCTTCCGAACATCCCGATCCGATTCCTGTCCATCTTTGTGACAGGATGGCATCATCATTGCCGCCGCAAGGGCAGCCATTAAAAAATTACGTGTTTTCATACTATTTGATTTTAAAAAATTAACATTACTTTTTGAATTATTTGAATTACTGTTTTTGAATTATTTGAATTACTGTTTTTAAATTATTCCGATTTTTCCAGCGAGAAGGAACTGATCTGTACGTCGCTGTTCGGCCAGATGTTGGCCACGATGCCCAGCGAAACGGTGGTGACGGGGTCGGTCAGCGTAAATTCGCAATCGACATCGGTATTCATCGCCCATTCCCCCCTGCTGTCATAATCCAGCACGTTGCCGTCAACGGTCAGGGTTTCCGTATCCGGAAGCGTGATCCCTTGAGCGGCAACTACATATACGATATTACCGCTTGTGCCTGCTATCCAATGGATGTGGACGCGGAAACGGTAAGTTCCCGCCGGCAGGGACAGCGTCTGGTAAATCTTTCCGTTTGCCATGGGGACATTTCCATTCAATCCATATCCTGACATCAATACCATTCTGTTTCCCATTAGGTTATCCACGGTTAGATAGCCTGTGGATGGGCTGTGCGTCCATTCCGCTGCGGTGCCGAAGCGTGCCCATTCCCAGTATCCGTCGTCGGTAACGGCAAAAGGCGCTACGGCATTGAATAACGCTATAGGCAGGATACTTTGGCTTACTGTCGTTACCGGCGCAGCGAAAGTATCAATGGCCGTTTTTACCGGCAGATAGAGGGTTTGGTAGGAGAAATGGAGGTTTTCGGCGTCATAGTCTGCAAAATCGTTGATGACGGTAGTGTCTTCGCCGGCAGGTATCCACCGCGTTTTCACCGTATTGTCGGTTGCTCTGTAAGTGGATTTCACCCCTGCTTCGCCCTCGAAAGAGCCATACCACCTTACGGTCAATTGATGGTTTTCCAGCGTTATTTTTTCGATTCCCCTGTTGAGCAACAGGCTCTCATAGAGGCTTCCGTAAACGGTTTCTTCTGTTTCCACCGGAATGGATACATGGCTTTGCCTGTCATAAGCCAGGATTTTGAATTTATAGCCGGTTTCTTCCAGTCCATCGATGATCAGGTGCATGGTGTCCGTACTGTATGCCTCCGAATGAACTGCCGCCACGAAGATACTGTCGGTGACGCCGCCCTGGCTGTAATACACCGCATAAGTCATTACTTTCGGATCAATGCTTACCCATTCCAGCAGGATTCGGTTCCGTCCCGGAAAGGTTTTCAGTGAATCTGCTTTTTGCGGATACACGATTTCTCCCCCTTCGAGATACTTTTTGTAATCGTCGGAATCGGTACAGCTTGCCATGATCGGGTAAAGAACCGCCATCGCCAACCATTGGGAACTTTGCCGCAGAAAAGTCCTTACGAATCTATTTTTCATGTTTTTCATGTTTCAAGTGTTTTACAGATGAGTGATTTAATTTACTTCCACCCCCCAAAGCGTGATTTCCATCATGTGGAACTGCCCCACGTTGGTAGGCGGACTATATATGTTCAGCCGGATATACCTGAAAGTTGAAATTCCTTTCGGGAAACTGAATTCAAAACCTTCTTTTCCGGCTTGCAGGTCTTGTTCGGTGTAGTCGCCATCGGGCAATCCGGAGGGTTTTTCCGTTTGCACCGTCATCAGGAGTGTCCAAGAATCCCATGAGCCGTCGGCTGCCGGCTGGTTGCTGCCCCAAATTTCCAGTTTGTTGGGGCATCTTGTATTAAAATACTGTTCTGCTTCCCTGTTCCAGAATTTAAACCGGCTGAACAGATACTTTTTTCCCAAATCAATGGTCTCGCTCTGGGGCCATTTATAGGGTGTATCCTTGTTTTCCGTGTGGAAGCCATGTCCTTCGGCGGTACTGCCGTCCCAGAGCATAGGCAGCGTCCAGCCCCATGCGCTCGGTTCGTCGCCGGGCAGCGTATATTCGCGGAACAGTTCTTTATCCAGTTCTTCTTCGTACAGGGGCTTCAATATCTGCTTGAGCGTGTCGGAAACGTTGTTCCATCGGTCTCGTACCACTACTCCGAAGACAGTGGCAAGGGTATCTATTCCCCGCTGCGACACGTACCCTGTTTTCCGGTTGGTGTAGAGGGTTTCGCCTTCCGTCCAGAAGCCCGTGGAGTCGATATAGGCGATGTTAATAGCCAGATCCACCGAGTCGGCATTGAAAAAAGAAACGGTAGCTCCCCCGAAATCAGCAAACATGTCCAGCGTTTTGAACACTTCCAGGTAATAAGGGTTTTTCGGCCTCACGTCCCGTATCACCACCGGTTCGGAATAAACTTCGCTCCGGCTGACGGAGTAAATGTTGACCGTGTAAAGGGCGGTATCGGCGAATCCTTCCAGGATAAGCCGGTTGAAATAAGCGGAGGCTTTTGCTTCGCGAACCTGTCCGTTTTTCATCACACATTCCGCCTTGGCATATAAAAAGTTCGGATCATTGGGCAGATCGTAGGTCAGTTTGACTGCGCCGGGAAGCCCTTCCCAGCGAGGATTTTCTACCTGTTCCGGAATGGCGGGGTTGTTGTCCAGCGGTTTCCGCTCTTCTTCTTGGCAGGCGCCGGCAAGAAAGACCACCGCCGCGATGCACAACAAGCAAATTACCTGTTTCGATTTTACTATTTTTGCTTTCATATTATTTTATTTTAGAATGGTTTATACTTGATTTGCTGTTTACCAGCCCGGATTTTGCACTAATTTTGGATTGACGCTCAAATTGGCTTCACGGATGGGAAACAGGTAATCTTTAGTGGTGAATTTTTGCACGAATAGCGTTCTGAGGCGATAGTATTCCGTTGCGCCTTCCTGCGTGATGTCCCAAGCCTGTATGGGCTGGTTGTGCCACATATCTTTTCCTTTTTTCCATCTGCGGATGTCCCAGTAACGGTGTCCTTCGTGCGCCAGTTCGATCAGGCGTTCGCGCCGGATGATTTCCCTCAATTTATCCTGGCTGGCGGGGTCTTGCCTGTGGGATGCTACCGCATATTGTTGCCACGCATATTCTACTTTGTTGAGTCCCGCCCGTTCCCTGACCAGGTCAATCCATTGATATACTTCGGGCGAAGGGCCGTAAGCTTCGTTCAACGCTTCCGCCAGCAACAGGTAAAGATCGGCTACGCGCATGACAGGCCACGCATAGTCCTTGTAAAAAAAATCGCCCCTGTCCCTGTCTTCAAATTCGCCCTGATAGTTGATGAGTTTTTTGCACATGTAACCGGTGACGGAGATGTTTCTTCCCGTGCTAAGATTGGCTGCTTCGCCGTTTCGCGCCCGAATCGTCCACTGGTCGTCCTGATCGTATTTTCCGTTGCCGAACCACAGCCCCCTGTCGAAACCCAGGTTGGCATAGAATCGCTGTTCGCGGTTAAAATGGAGCGAGGCTGTCTGTTCGCCCTGCCTGATGAAATAACGATCCTCGTCGGAGGCTGTCCGCAACCGGTAACGGGAAGCGTATTTCCCGCTTGTTATCCATTCATCGTCCTGATCCATCGGCACGCCGTGTTCGGTGTAGAACATTTCCGCCGCTTTCAGCGGAGGAGCTATACGGATCCACCACCCGTAATTGTTGGTGTATTGGGCGTCAAGGCACGGTAAATTTATTTGTTGCAGATAGGATGACAAGGATACCGTTTCCAGCCATATCACTTCTCTGTTCAGGGTAAGGTTCGGTTCGGATACGGCTCCCCGTACGCTCATCTGCACAAACAGTGCGTTGTTTACCTTGTCGTTGGCGGCAGGTACAAACTCGTACAGCCGGAAACCGGCCTCGGTTACCGCTGCCACTGCTTCGCGACAGGCTTCTGCGGCTTTTACCCATTTGTCGTTGTCTTTGGTCTGATTGAAAAACGGTTGTTGGGTTTCCGGATTGATGAAGGAAGCATAATCTTCGTTTCCGTTGAACAGTTCACTTGCCGCTTCTACCAGTACTTTTGCTTTGATGGACAGGACAATGGCTTTGGTGATTCTTCCGGTTTCGGTGGACGGCTTGGCCACGGTTAGCGGCAAATCGGTCGCCGCATCTTCCAGCAGGCGGACAATATAATTGAAACAGCTGTCCACCGGTTCTCTTTTTAGCTGTACCGCTTCGATAGAGGCCGATGTGGGCAGGTTTTCCCTGATCAGGGGGATAGGGCCGTACATCCGCAGCAGCCAGTAATGGTAGAAAGCTTTCAGGAATTTGACTTCGGCGATCCACTGTTCTTTTTCGGTAACCGTCCTGTTGTCCAGCATGACGGTTTTGAAGCCTTCGGAAGGAACGCTCCCGATGTTTTCCAAAAAGGTATTGCAGGCGCGCAGGGCAATGAACATAGGCATTCCTCCATGCAATCCGTCCCAGTAGTTCAGGGCGGGATCCGTCACATTCTGGTTTCCCCGCGCAATGTTTTCGAACTGGTAACTTTTAAAGGAAGTGCTTAGCGTGGGATATATCGACCAAAATTCATCACAGGTCATGAAAGCCGCCTGATCGTAGTGTCCCATGCGAGGCAGATAGGAATAGCAGGTAAAAAGGTATTTTTCGGCCATGTTGGCATTGACGAAGGCATTGTCGATGGTGGCGATATTGTCGGGGACGATATCCAGATAATCCTTGCACCCGACAAAGAAGAGCAACAAAACCGGCATTACGGCATGTTTTGTTTTTGTACCCACCGTATGGAAATAATGTGTTATTTTCATTTTATTCATTGTTTTATTGATTTTATTCATTAAAATGACAGGTTTAACCCGATATTGTATGCTTTCTGAAGGGGATATCCCAGACCGTTGCCGCCCATTTCCACGTCCCACATCTTAAATTTGCTGAAGCAAAACAGGTTAACGCCGTTAAGATAGATGCGGGCGTTGGTTATTTTGATTTTTTCCATGAGTTTTCCGGGAAGCGTATAACCTATTTCTACGGATTTCAGGCGGAGGAAAGCGCCGTCGCGCATGAACCATGTATTGCGTTTTCCCCACTGCGGATTGCCGTTCGTGTCAACGTAGGCTCCCGGAACGTTGTTGCCGTTCACGTTCGTACCAAGCCTTGGCCACATGGCGTATATGTCGCGTTTATCTTCCGACCAGTGGCTGTCGGCATAGGCTTTCAGCAACTGTGTTTCGTTGTTGAAAGGCGATGTGGCGTGTGCATTGATCCAGAAGCTGGAACGCGCCGATCCCTGGAAGAAGAAGGAAATGTCGCAGTTGCGGTATCCCGCCGAAAGTCCGAACCCGTAAATGATTTCCGGATCGGTCGGAAAACCGATGGGGACGGCGTCTTCGTCGGTCACTTTTCCGTCGCGGTTCACGTCACGGTATTTGATGTCGCCGGCATGATATTCGCCGAAAGACTGCGTGGGCGTATTGGACACCTCTTCTTCGTCGATGAAGAGCCGTTCGGCAATCAGTCCCCATTGTTGTGACAGCGACCATCCGACGTGTTTCCGGTATTCATCCTTATAATTTGGTTCTTCGTACACCACAAATTCGCTGGTGGCAAAAGTGAAATTCATCCGCGCCTTCAGCCACAGGTCCTTGCCGAAAGTGGCGCTGTAATCCATCGAACCGTCCACTCCGCGCGAGCGGGCTTTTCCCACGTTGGCTTTTTCCGTAGCCGTCAGTCCCATGGTAGTGGGGATGCTTGCCCTTTCCATCAGGATGTTGCTGCGGTATTCGGTGAAATAGTCGGCTTCCAGCTTTAACCGGTTCCACAGGCCGAGTTCGATGCCCAGGTTGGTTTTCCGCGCTATTTCCCATCCGATATCGGGGTTGGCGTTCCGCGAAATGGATACGCCGCTGCGGGAATATTGCGTTCCTCCCGTGCCAAACGTCGCTCCACGCCCCCAGTCGTCCATGTTTACATTGGACAGGTAATAGAAGCGGTCGTAGTCGCTGCCGATAGCGTCGTTGCCCACCAAGCCGTGCGTCGCCCTCAGCTTGAGGTTGGTGATCTTCTCCGCTTTCCAGAAGTCTTCGTTGGAAATCGTCCATGCAAGGCCTACCGAAGGGAAGAAACCGAAACGACGGCTCTCGTGGAAGCGTTCGCTGCCGTTGTATCCGAAATTAAATTCCCCGAAATATTTTCCTTTGTAGGCATAAGTAGCGCGTCCGGACAGTCCGAGGTTCCTGTGGGGAAGCGACAGTTGTATGTCGCCGGCATTTCCTTCGAGAGAATTGCGCATGATGTACACCAGCATCCCGCTCACCTGGTGGTTTTCCTTGAATGTGCGGTTGTAGTTGGCCATCAGTTCGATGTAGGTACTGGTGGACACCTCTTTTTTCCCTTCGCTGTATCCGAGATATTCCGTTCCTTCGTTCAGCCCTTCCAAGGTATAAGCATCTTTCAGCCGGTCGTAATATTGGATTGTGTAATAATAGGGGTTGTAGTAACGGTATATGTCGAAGTAGGAATAGCGGGAGGTTTGGAACAGCGCACGCACCGACAGTCCTTTGGTCAGCATGGAGAGGTCTTGTTCCAGTTCAAACTGGGCGTCGATCTTGCTTCGGCTGTAGTCCTTGTATCCGCGCACCATTTCGGCGTAGGGATTCAGGTAAGCGGCGCTCCTGCTTCCCGCATTGGACGCATTGCCGAAGAGGATATGCCGCGTGGATTTATTGGCTTCGTCCGGTTCGAACCACGCGGGGAACAGGACGGGATTGGCGTGCATGACTTGTATGTAAACCTGGTCTCCGCCATAGATGGGGCCATTGTAATCGTCAAATACGCCCGATATTTTCAAGGCCGCTTTGGTCGTTTTGGTCAGGTCGAAATTGATATTCGAGCGCAACGAATAGGTTCGCAACTTAATATTATTGTTAAAGTTGTTTCGTTTGTCCACTTTCAGGTTGCCGTTGTCCTGGTTCATGGTAGCGGCCAGGTAGTAGCGTGCGATGGCTCCGCCGCCGCTGGCGTTAAGGTTCAGCCGCTGTACGGAGGCATAATCGCTGATCATCATGTCATACCAGTCGTTGGCGGGATATACCATCGGATTGGCGCCTTTGGCGGTTTGGTCTATCTTGTTTTGCGAATACGTCAGTCCTACCAGCGGGTTGCGGGTGAGTCCCGCTTCATTTCTCAACCGCATGTAGGTAATGGGGTCGGCGGTTTCGATTTTTTGCGTAGGCGAGGTAATGGCATTTTCAAAACGAACGGAGATGTTCATTTTTCCTTCCGATCCTTCCTTGGTGGTAACGGCAATTACGCCGTTGGCTCCCCGTGCGCCGTACACCGCCGTCGAGGTGGCATCTTTCATGATGGAGAAGTTGGCGATATCGTCGGGTTGCAGCCGCGCCAGATCGGTGGCGTTCGATTCGATGCCGTCAATGAGTATCAGCGGGTCTTTTTTGTATCCGAAGGTGGTTACGCCGCGGATGAAGAAATCGGCGTTGTCGGCGCCCGGTTCTCCGCTGCGCTGGTAGGAAATCAGGCCGGCAATGTTTCCTGCCATCATGGTAGTGACATTGCTGGACGCTACCTTTTTAAGGTCTTTGGTGCTGATAGCGACCACCGAACCTATCATGTCGGTTTTTTTCTGTTTGCCGAATCCTACCACTACCACTTCCCCTATTTCGGCCGTTTCTTCTTTCATGGAAACGGCAAGGACACGCCGGTTGCCTACGATGACCTCCTGCGTGCGATACCCCACAAAACTGAACTGCAATACTGAGGTATCGGCAGGCACCGTCACCACAAATTCGCCGTTGGTATCGGTTACGGTACCCGTCGTACTTCCGCGCACCAGCACGGAAACTCCCGGCATCGGTTCTCCGAAGTCGTCGGATACAGACCCTGCCACTCTGATACCTTGCTGCGCCGTACTTCCGAGATTCGACCCGTCGTTTCCCCAAACGAACGCCTCGAAAAAAAGCGTCGATATGCAAAACATACCTCGTACAAGCGCCTTGCCGGTAAAACACATTATCGCTTTTTTGATATTACTTCTATAAAACATAAACGCTATTTATTAATGATGATTAATTTAATTGCCTAATTCATGTGTCACTGTCATCACAACTTCGATTGAAAATGATAATCGCCCGACCCTATCTGAAAAACGGCATACCCTTTTTCTTCTTTCAGGAACTTCACGCTTTCCGATGTTCCGACCTTTGCATTGTTTTCGGTAACGACGGCGGCGCTTTTCGCCGGTACGTAAACGGCGGCGACGGTATTGGGCGGGATGCCGACGCGGAACGACAGCCGATTGCCGTCTCTTTTCCATTCGCTCCTGATCACGCCTTTTACGGTGGATAGTTCGCCTTCGGCAAAGGTCAGTTCGTCGAACATGTAGGGTTTGACGGTGAACCTTTCAAAGGCGGGATGTTCAAAATCGGGAATGATGCCGAGCACGTAGCGGTAGAACCACGAACCGACGGATCCCATCATGGGATGGTTGTGGGAGTTCATATCTTCGCTGGTAAGGTATTCCCAGCGTTCCCACAAAGTGGTGGCGCCGTTTTGCAGCATAAATCCCCAGCTGGGATAGGTGGTTTGCGCGGCTATCTTGTAGGCGGTTTCGTGGTGGCCGTTTTCGGTGAGCACTTCCAGCAGGTATTTGGTGCAAAGGTTGCCTGTGGTGAGGTGGTAGCCGTTCTTTTTCACGTCCTCCACCAGGTTGGCGACGACGCGGGGTGTTTTCTTTTCATCGGCCAGCCCCATGTACAGCGCAAAGGAGTTGCAGGCTTGATTGTTGGAAGCATAGCCGCCTGTTTCCTCATGCCAGTATTCCCGGTTGAATGCGGCGGCAATTTGGGCGGCGAGCTGTTGATACTGCCGGGCATCGCTGTCTCTGTCGATCACTTTGGCCATGTCCGACAGGAGGCGGGCGCAATAATAGAGGTATCCTGTGGAAATCAGTTTACCGGGCGTATCTTTGGAAACAGGACTGCCGGGCGTTATTCCGAACTTGGCGGGCGGACACCAGTCGCCGTAATAGCTGTAATTGACGATTCCGTTTTCCGTCTTTGCGTAGAGATAGTCCGTCCATGCTTTCATTCCGTCAAAGTGGTCGGCAATCATGCGCTTGTTGCCGTAAAATGCGTAACATTTCTGCGCCAGCAACAGATAGCTTGCGCATACGGGGTCGGCGGGGCGGTTGCCGAACCGGAAGGGAGCCACGCAGGTGATGGAGCCGTCGCTGTCCTGCGTATCCCGAATGTCAATGATAAACTTAGGGAAGAAGCGCGACATGTCGAAATTATAAATGGCCTGCTCAATGCGCACGGTGAGGTCGTTGAGCCATCCCATCCGTTCGTCGCGTTGCGGGCAGTCGGTAGGTACGCTGTGCAGGTTGCTGGCCTCCGTATTGACCACCATCCTGTAAATGTCATTTAAGAGAGGGTTGCTGCACCGGAAGTCGCCCGTCCTGTCCACTGCCGTGCGCACCCGTTTGATGAGGATATCGCCGGGTTGCGGCGGCCGGGGAAGTCCTTCCACCTGCACGTAGCGGAATCCGTGATAGGTAAATGCGGGTTCCCATGTTTCAATGCCCGTTCCGTTGAGGATATAGGTATCTTCCGCTTTGCCGAACCGAAGGTTGCGTTGGTTGATGTACCCGTCGGTTTCCAGTGTTTCGGCAAACCGCAACGTCACTTTTGTTCCGGCTTTTCCCTGTACCTTCAGGGCAGCCCATCCTGCCATGTTCTGTCCCGCGTCGAAAACATAGACTCCCGGCGCCGGCTCTTTTACATCGACAGGGGTGATGGTTTCAACCACCTTGATGGGTTCTATTTTTTGGGCAGCCATCTTTCCGCCGGGTTCATCGGTATAATATGCCCATCCCCAGTCCCTGTTCATCACCTGCCTGCCGGCGGGAACATTCGCCTTGTACAATTCCGGATTTTCCAGCCGCGCGTCGTAATATTCGCCGTCGAAAATGCTGCTGTACATCACAGGGCCTGTGGTAAAGGTGCGAAATTCGTTGGACGTCATCCATCCATGACTTCCGTCGGTATAGGTCACTTCCAACTGTGTCCGCAATTTCGGCGCGCCGTTCCATCCGGGAGCTACTACGATCAATATTCCGTCCTCCGGTTCCGAAAGGTATTGGCTGACGTCGTGGGTTACGTAATAGACCCGCTTGCTGTATGTGCTCTGCGCCGGATCCAGCACATGGTCGCCGGCTTTTTTACCGTTAATGTACACTTCATAAAATCCTATGCCGCTGATGTACATTCTGGCATTCTTAACGGTTTTACCGTTGTGTTTCATCGTTCCCTTAAAATAGAGCGTTCTTCCGGGAACTCCCGCCACATAAGCGATCCAACTGCTCGTCCAGTCTTCCTGATGCATCAGCCCCATTTCGAAAAAGGCCGGCGCAGACCATTCTCCTGCTGTTTCCCTGTCTGTCCATACCTTTACTTTCCAGTAATAGCGCTTCCGGCTCGACAATGCGACGCCCCGATATAAAATGCCTGCCGATTGAGATGAAATTACCTTACCGCTATCCCACATGTCGCCTTTGTCCGACAACAGCAGTTCCGGCGATGAAGCCACCAGTATCCGGTAGGCAGCTTGCATTGTCCCACGTGCGGACGAGGCAAGTCGCCAACTTAACTGCGGTTGCGGATCATCTATTCCGACCGGATTACTTATGTATTCCGACCGCAGATCAACTATTTCCAAGGCATTATCCGTATTGCCGAAGGCAAAAAGCGAATGTAACAACAGCATAAGAACGGAACAAAAAATATTTCCCTTTGATTTCATCATTATTTTTTATGAGTTTTTTGAATTTTTATTTTCGAACAAAAGTAGATGAACATCGTCGGTTTTAATTGTAAAAACCGGTCATTTTTTTGTACTAACAGACATTTTTTCTTGTAAAAACTATTTGAAAGCTGTAAAAATCGACCATGAGACAATTATCACGGTAAAAAAACGCTGTAAGCATTTCCCGACACGGGGCAACATCTCCGGTGTTGGGGGGTAATGATGCCTTTTCCGGCAGGTTTCCGATTCTTACTGGGCGGTATTTGTGATGGTGGATTGAAATCTGAAAATAAAAGATATAGACCGCCCGGTCAGGCAGTCTATATCGTTGACAGATCATACAAATCCAACCCTTGTTTGATCTTTTTTCATCAATATTTTTCCCAGTCCGGATTTTGTTTTAGCTTGTTGTTCAGGCTCAAGTCGTTTTTGGGAATGGGGAAGAGGTAAAAAGCGTCGTCCCATCCTTTGCCTTCTTTGGAAGGATCGTCGAAACGCTTGATGTATCCTTGTGTGCCGGTTACGGGAGAGAAATCCTTGTTGACCAGCGGAAGGTTTCCTACCCATGTGGGGATGGTGGCGTCGAGGTCCCCGTTTCCTTTTCGTCCGTGGTAATACTGTTTGTCTATCTTAACACCCAGTATAGGCCGGTTGTAAAACCATGGGCCTTTTTTCCAGCGTCGGATGTCGGCGAAACCGAAACCCAGCCCCATCAGTTCTACCATTCGCTCGCGGCGTATTTCCCAGAGCACGGGATCGACGTCCGGATCGCGTCCCGGCGTTACTTTGTCGGCAAGGTTGGAAGGATCGGTGGAGGCGTCGATGGTGGCAAGGGTCATGTCAGGCATATTGACGGTGGCGCGCCTGCGCAGCACATTGATCGTTTCGTCGGCTGCCGCCTGCGTAAATTCTCCCAGCTCGAACAGCGCTTCGGCTTCATTCAACAAAATCTCTTCCATAAAAAGGATGGGTTTGTGCGACTCGCTTTGGTTGTCGGCCGTTTTGGTATCCGGTCGGATAACGGAAAGCGTGTAGTCCCACAGGGAATAGTTTCTCCAGCAGATATACCCTGTTTTGGAACGGAACTGTATGGCCGGCGACGACGGGAAGTTGGGTATCGACCATATCATGGCATTTCCCTGAAACTGGAAGGCCGGAAGCCGTTTCGACGAATGGCCGGGCAGTATTTGTTTCAACAGGTCGGCATATTCCATCGGATCTTGTCCGGGACGGGTATAGTTGGCGCTGGTATTGTACTGGTAGTCGCCGCCCGACGACAAGAGGGGCTGGAAAGGATAGCGCGGCGCTTCATTGCTTCCGTAGTCCAGCCGGTATTGCTGGCTGTAGGGAGGCGCGACGGTCATCAGCAAGCGCGGATCGCGATCGTGAAACTCGTCGTACATGTCTATGTCGGGACGGTGGGTATTGGCGGCATGGGTCACCGGCAGCCCGTTGCTCTTCACGAGATACATGTCTGCCGTGGCGCGGTGCATGGCGTAATAGGTGGACGTGGAACGCTCGTATCTTTGAGCGACGTTGCCTTTTTGCAGTTCGCGCGAATACTGTTTGTAGAGGATGATGCCCGGTCGTGTGCCGAGATTTTTGCTGGTTACCAGCGCGTCGAAATCAGCGTCGATGTTGGGGAAGTTTGCCCGCAACGCCTGCGATGCACGTACGCATTCCCGCAGGTATCCGGTTTCGTCGCCCAGTTGGTGATAACGCCGCCAAGTTCCTTCAAACAGGCAGAACCGTGATAACAAGGCCTGCACGCACGCCTTGTTGATGGTGTTGCTGCCCACGCCTTCGCCGTCCGGCTTAATGTGGCGCTCGGCATACTGTAAACGCGCCAGTATGCTGTCGGAAACCGTTTTGCGCGGGGTACGCGGGCCATAGATAATGGCTTGGTCGGTTTCCTCCTGCAATACGTGATTGACCCAATATACATCGCCGAAGCGTGAGATCAGTTCTGCATAACGCCAGCAGAAGAAAAAATACCCTACTGACCGCCAGTGCGCTTTGTCCTGGCTGCTCATTTCGCTTTTGTCGATATTCTGCAACATAATATTGACGGCACGGATAAAGGAATAGTCCCAGCCGCCTCCGTTGGAAGGCACTGAGATGCTGCGGTTCCGGCGGCTGTTGTCCACGTCGTTGTCGGCGGCGCTTGTCAGATATCCCGCCAGCAGGTCGCCTTCGGCATTGAACCTGATGGCGCGGTCGTGGAGCGTTTGCACGTAATCGTCGCTTTCAAACGTGGCATACAGATTCCAGCCGTATGTCCTGAAATTGTCATAGGTTTTGAACGCGGTGACTTCCGTTGGAGTCGTTACAGGATATTTTTCCAGAAATTCGTCGTTACATGCCGCCAACAGTAAGGTAAACATGCAGACAGGGATGATATTTTTCCGATTATTTTTCATGTTTTTGTGATTTTTGATTAAAAAGTGAGATTAATGCCGAATGAATAGACGGCGTAGAAAGGGTATCCCCAACTCATTCTTTCCGGGTCGACGCCTTTGGGCAAACGGGAAAAGGTGAGCACATCCTCGGCGGAAACGAATACTCTGGCGCTGCTCAGCCGGAGAGGCTGGATGATGTTTTGCGGGAAAGTGTAGCTCAGGGTGATGTTTTTCACGCGGAGATAGGAGGCATCCAGCATGTAGCGGTCGGATATGCGCCTGTTGGAGCTATTGACCGCTTCGCCGGGCTGGCTGTAGATTCTCGGATAAAAGGCATTGGGATTCGTCAGGGCATAGTTGCCGGCGGCAAGGTCTGCCACTTGCTGGTAGTTATTTACGTGCGTACGGTAGATGGTGCCGTTTTCGCCCGTATTGTTAGTGCCTCTCATGGGAAAGATGATGTCGGTGTTGCCGAACCAGTAGTCGCGTTTACCGGTGCCTTGCATAAATACGGACAGGTCGATGCCCATGTAATTGACGCCGGCCGTGATGCCGTATTGGAAACGTGGCGTCTCATTGGCAATCACAGCGCGATCGCCCGGATCGTCGAGATTGTCCGTTCCGTCGTTGATCTCGTTTCTGCCCGTTTTGTCGCTGAGGTTTTTCCACATGATGTCTCCCGGCCTCAAATTGGTGACTCCTTTGATGGAAGTAACGCCGTCTTTCAATGTCCAAGCATTGGTATCTACGAAATCGTCCACCGTATAAAACCGGTCGAAGCGGTATCCCCACACCTCGCCGAACGTCATTCCCTCGTAAAACCTGTCGGTGGTGCGGTATTCGGAGAACAGCCCGGCATCGTTTCTGTACCTGGTGATGACGGAGACATAGTCGGAGAGATTGAAGCCGACGGAATATCCCCAGTTACCGATTTTTTCGCGCCAGTTGACGGCAAATTCCCATCCGCGGGTTCGAAGGTCGGCCACATTTTGCAGGGGCGCTTTGGCTCCCACAGCTGCGGGATATTCGCTTGCCGGCCCCAGCATTCCTTTCGTTTCGCGCTGATACCAGTCGAAAGTTGCCTGCAAACGGTTGTTCAGCAAGGAGATGTCCGTACCGAAGTCGAGCGTGGCAACCCGTTCCCATGTGAAATGGCCGCGCACGATGCCGGGCGTTTTCAGTGTGGTAGGGTTTCTTCCGTCGTAGATCCAGTCGGACTTCAGCACGATTTCCATGCCGGGCAAATACTGGTAGTTGGCAATGGCTTGATTGCCGATTTCGCCCCACGAGGCACGCAATTTCCATTCGTTGAGCCATGGGTTTGTCCAAGTCATGAAATTTTCGTTGGCAAGTTGCCAGCCGAGCGATACGGAAGGGAAAAACCCGAAACGGCTTTCCGTCGGAAATTTGGATGATCCGTCGTACCGTCCGTTAATTTCCAACAGGTACCGGTTGGCATAATTGTAGTTAAAACGGAAGAAACCGCTACGGATGGTGTAATCGCTGAAATCATCGCCTGCATTGATTTCTCCCGTTGAACCGCTGATGGAAGGAAGCCACGCATTGATAGCATTCTTGCGGCTTGTCCACAACAATTCGTAATAAGTCCGTTCCTGCGAGAAACCGCCCATCAGTTTGAAATGATGCTTGTCCGTCCACGAAACGGAATAGGTGGCATAGATGTTCAGCGAATTGTAACGGGTGAAACTTTTGTCATTCCTGTAGGCAGGATCGGTGTACGGATTGTCGATCATCTGGGGACTGCGCATTTCAATGCTCGATGGCTGCGACTTGATGTCATACACCTGTCCGTCGTAGGTATATTCGACCACCCCTTCGAAGCCTTTGAAAGGCGTGATAAGGGTTCGGGAGAAAATTCGCGGGTTTTCCGAGCGGAGGTTGTCCGGCGTACCGTGCAGGAGGAAATTTTCGGGAGCGGACGTTAGCATCATCCGGGCGGCGGTATTGCCGGCGGGCGTCCAGAGGTCAGCCCCGGGCAGGAAATTGTGGTAGCGTGTATTGTAGATGCCTTCGGTGTAGGGGGAGAGCGTTTCCAGCGTCACCCGTGTTCCCCTCGTATAGCGGATGTCCAACGACTGGTTGAGCCACGGCGTGAGGTCGGCGCCGATATATCCTGCCACATTGATGCGTTCATAGGTGTCTTTCTTGGTTTTCAGCGGGCCGTTGTTGTTCAGGTAGCCTAATGACAGGCGGTAGGTAATTTTGTCGCTGCCGCCCAACGCCGAAAGGTTGTGTATCTGCTGGAAACCGTAATTGTCGAAAATATCGTTCTGCGCATGATTGTCTTTCAGGTAGAAATATTTTCCGGCGCCAACGCCGGTTTTCGGCGTGTAGATTCCCCATTGGGAATTGAAATATTCTCCGTTGCTTGCCGCCATGGCTTCAAAAGCGGAAGGGTTAGCCTGATAATCACTGATGAAATCAGACCATACCGAAAAATTCTGGCCATCGGCATACCAGTTGCCACCGGGCGCAAACTCATTGAAGGCTTTGACCACCTCTGCTACGGGCGCCTGTTCTATCCGGTTGACCGCTTTGGAAAAGGCAAAATTATTGTTGTAGTTCAACATTGCCTTGGAATTTTTCTTTCCCTTTTTAGTGGTGATGAGGATGACGCCGTAAGCGGCGCGGGCGCCGTAGATGGCGGAAGAGGCGGCGTCTTTCAACACGGTGATGGTTTCGATGTCTTCAGGGTTCACCAGATCCACCCGACATTCGACATTGTCCACCAGCACCAGCGGGCCGGGGCTGCTGTTATCGACGGTGGTAATGGAGGTGGTACCGCGAATATTGAACTTTTTGGCCTCGCCGGGCGACGCGCCGCCGGTAATCTGCAAGCCGGGAACGGCTCCCTGTATGGCCGAAGCAACACTGGTTACAGGACGGTCGCCCAGCGCCTTATCCATATTGACCACCGAAATGGCTCCCGTCAGGTTGACTTTTTTCTGCGTGCCGTACCCGACCACTACTACTTCTTCGATCTCCTGTGCGCTTTCGGCAAGCGTCACGGGAATATTCGTCCTGTCGCCTACCGTGATCTCCTGTGTGGCATAACCGACAAAGGAAAACACCAGCACCGCATCGCTGCCGGGGACCTGAATGGTATAATTGCCGCTGAGGTCGCTTATCACCCCTGTCATGGTTCCCTTCACAACGATGTTCACTCCGGGCATCGATTCGCCGCCCGCATCGGTTATCGTGCCGGTAACAGGGAAGCCCTGCGCCTGTCCGACCGCCACCGCATAGGGGACATTGTCTCGGTTAAAACCGTCGCGAGGAATGACGTCTTTTAACTCTTTCCCGGGAAAGGAGGCATCCATTTGCGGGAACATCTCGGCAGAGACCGGCCACCATCCCATCCATAAAAATAAAGTCATGAATTTTAACGTGCGCACCTGCCTGACTTGGCGGTGCAGGTACATGTCGAATTGGAAAATCATATCGATAATTTTAAATTAATTAATTCTGTGTTTCTTTACATGCTATTACTTTTCGTAATATTACTGCTTTTCACATAATACAAACCAAATGAAAAAAAGGGTAGGCAGGAAAGCAAAAAAAAATCGGGCAGCAGAGAAATATATGGAATTACGAATTACGAATTACGAATTACGAATTACGAATTACGAATTACGAATTACGAATTACGAATTACGAATTACGAATTACGAATTGCGAATTACGAATTACGAATTACGAATTACGAATTACGAATTACGAATTACGAATTGCGAATTGCGAATTACGAATTACGAATTACGAATTGCGAATTACGAATTGCGAATTACGAATTAAGAATTAAGGGATGCGAAATAAATAAGCTATAACAGTTTTCCGGTGTCCCGCAGGGACGACTCCTGTGGAGAGGGTATCCTAAGGACGGTGTGGGTTTCTCGACTGAGCAAAACCTGACACTGTCAAAGTCCCGCAGGGACAACTCCTGTGGAGGGGGTCTCCGAAGGACGGTGTGGGTTTCTCGACTGAGCAAAACCTGACACTGTCAAAGTCCCGCAGGGACAACACTTTATTAACCGTATGCTTTAGCTTACGGACGAGCAATCACATCAGCCCACAGATTTGCACAGATTAATACAGATTGCACAGAATCGTATGCTTTAGCTTACGGAT
>JAISWE010000151.1 GCA_031271175.1 Bacteroidales bacterium
AAAGGTAATACCTAACAATCACTTTGAAGATATACTATCGCCAATGTATGAAACGGAAGGAAAAAACATCATGCCGAATATCGCTTTAAGTTTTAAAATAGGTTATACTTTTTAGAATACAAACCGCACAATCTATGCAAACCGTTAATTCTCAAAATATAGCTAACAATATGACACGTCATGAATTGGGGCATACCGTTCAAAGTCGCATACTGGGACCATTATACACTACAAAAGTGGCGGCCCCCAGTTTTTTAAGCAATGCTTTTGGCAGTGAAACATACCATAATAATAGCTGGTATGAAGTGTGGGCGAGCAGATTAGGGGGAGCATCACAGTCACCGCACGAGTACAGGAAAAATAATTTTTGGTATTGGGGTTTGATTTTTGGTCTGACATTTTATCCGAATTAAAAACAGAAATATGAAAAAGTTAATCATTGTCATTGTCAATATTCTTTTGTTAAATAGTTGTGAATATTTTGCTGAAACCAGCTATGGAATTGGAATTAAAAATAATTCCAACCAGATAATATATGCGTATGCAGACTACATTTTACCTGATACGGTATTGTCGGTAGAAAGGCCGAAATATTTGATCGAGGTACCTTTCGGGGAAAAATATTCCACTTTAATATATGACAGATATGTCAACGATCCAAAATTTGCGCGATTGGAAGCCGGAGAACGGATTACCGTCTTTATTTTATGCAAAGACAGTGTAGATATGCTTCCATGGGCACATCTACGAATACATAATATCATTTTGAAAAGGTATGAATTTAATGATGAGGAACTAATGGCTGTTGGCAATGGCTATGACATCTATTATCCGTATAAAAAGTAGTATGTATAAAATTTATGAACAATATCATGAAAAAGCTGTTTCTTATCGTTTTTTTGTTGGGAAGTTTTACGCCGGTACAGGCGAAATCTTTCGAAGGGCTATCGCTTGGGATTAGAGGTGGCTATACCAACTATCATACTTTTGCACAGGAAATTTTTTGGCAGGCGAATATGAAACTGGCGAAACGAATTCCGATAGCGCCGAAAATAGGATACAACCATTATCCTTTTCAAGCGGATTTTCAGGGCAATCAAATAGCAAGCCACGGCATGGGCATATTTGCGGAAGCCACTGTTTATCCGTTTGTTAAACCCTAACTCCGCAAAAGTTAGGTAGCCATTTCCTATAAAACGTTAACATTTAAGCAATTACATCGATTTTATAGACTACCTAATTAGGTAGTCTATAAAATCCTACATACTTTTGTTTACTAAACTATTACAACCATAGACGGGGTAAATATGACGGAGTTAGGGCTTGCAACAGAGTAATTTTACTGTAACATATCCATAGAAAAGAAAAAGGCCGAATTGAAGCGAAAGTCCCGAAAAATTAATTTGGGGCTTTCGTTTTTTTAATTGATTTGTATGCCTTTTTTCTCCCCAAAGATAATGCTGTTGCATCCGATGATCGGTTTTCAAGTGTCCAATGACAGGTTCGTCAGATTTCTATCAGGCGGTAAAATTCTTCTTCCGAAATAACCGGTATTTTCAGGGATTCGGCTTTTTTCAGTTTTTCCGGCCCCATTTTTTCTCCGGCAAGCAAATATGCGGTATGGGACGATATGGATCCCGCGTTTTTACCCCCGTGTTCTTCTATGATTTTCTTGATGTCATCGCGGGGAATGGAGAATATACCGCTTACTACAATGGTTTTGCCTTGCAGTATGTCGGATTTTTGCCGGAAGGCGTCTTCGTCTGTTGCCAGTTGCAAACCGGCCTGTTTCAGGTTTTCCACCAGAGCGGAGTTATCTTCGCGGGCAAAGAAATCGACCACGCTGCCGGCGATGCGTTCTCCGATTTCGTCAATAGCAGTCATTTCCTCATAGCTTGCTTTTGCCAAGGCGTCGATGTCTCGGAAGTTTCTTGCCAGTTTTTGCGCGATGGTTTCGCCCACGTAGCGAATGCCGAGGGCGTACAGCACCCGTTCGAACGGGATTTTTTTCGATGCCTCGATGCCCGCCAGCATGTTTTCGACGGTACGTGTCCCGAAACTGATTTTACGCCGATTGCCTTCATCGTCGGTGATGATTTTTTCCAGTCCCGTTATCTGTGCGGCGGTAAGACGATAGAGGTCGGAGGGAATACGTACCAGCCCCTTGTCGTAGAGCGCTTCGATCTTTCCTTCGCCCAGGCTGTCGATATTCATCGCCTTGCGGCTGATAAAATGTTCGATTCTTCCCTTCACCTGCGGCGGACAATTTCTGTCGGGACAGAACCACGCTGCTTCTCCTTCGTTGCGTTGCAATGCGGCGCCACATTCGGGGCAGTGAGAGATGAAAACCGTCGGGGAACTGTGTGCGGGACGCTTTTCTCGATTCACTCCGACAATTTTCGGAATGATTTCGCCGCCTTTTTCCACATATACCGTGTCGCCCGCACGAATGCCGAGCAGTTGAATCTGGTCGGCGTTGTGAAGACTTGCCCTTTTGACGGTAGTGCCTGCCAGCCGTACCGGAGAGAGGTTGGCAACAGGTGTTACGGTGCCGGTGCGTCCTACCTGATAGGAGATGGATTCCAAAAGCGTTTCCACCCGTTCGGCGGGAAACTTGTAAGCTACAGCCCAGCGGGGACTTTTGGCTCTCATTCCCAGTTGCTTTTGTTGGGACAGGTTGTCCACCTTGATCACAACACCGTCGATGTCGAAGGGCAGGTTGTTGCGTTCCCTGTCCCATCCGGCAATGAATGTCGATATGTCATCGATGGTATGGCAGACGGCGGCATAAGGCGGTATTTTAAATCCCCATTCCCTTGCTTTTTCGAGGTTTTCATAATGGGAGTTGCTGGGAAGTGTTTCTCCCAGCAAAAAATACAGGAAACAGTCGAGGGGTCGTTTGGCCACCTGTGCCGATTTTTGCATCTTGAGCGTACCCGACGCCGCATTTCGGGGGTTGGCAAACGGCGTTTCGCCGGCTTCCATCCTTTCCGCATTCAGTTTTTCGAAGGTGCTGTGCGGCATCACTATTTCGCCTCTTATTTCGAACTCTTCCGGAAAGTCGTTGCCTTGCAGCCGGAGCGGGACACTCCGGATGGTACGGACATTGGCCGTTACGTCATCGCCCTGAATCCCGTCCCCGCGGGTGACGGCGCGCAGCAACGCCCCGTCGCGATAGGTCAGGCTTACGGAAAGTCCGTCGTATTTCGGTTCGCACACATAACGACATTCTTCCGTCAGTTCTTTTTTCACCCGCGCGTCGAAATCGGCAAGTTCTCCCTTGCTGTAGGTGTTGTCCAGCGACAACATCGGATACCGGTGCCGCACTTGTTGAAATTCGAGGTTGATGTCGCTTCCCACCCGCTGTGTCGGCGAATTGGCATCGGCCAACCAGGGATATTCCTTCTCCAGCCTTTCCAATTCTTTCATCAGCATGTCGTAGTCACAGTCGCCGATAACGGGCTGGGACAACACGTAGTACAGGTAATTGTGGTGTTCCAGTTCCTGGCGCAGTGCGAGAATACGTTCTTCCATTGTTTGTCAGCCGGCTTTCCGGCGCTGGCGGCTATTTTTTTTCGTTTTTCAGTCCTTTCCTTTTTTTATTCATCAATTCATACACTATCGGGGCGGCAGCGAAAATCGATGAATAGGTACCTACCACAATGCCGATCAGCAAGGCAAACGAGAAGCCTCGAATCATTTCTCCGCCGAAGAGGAAAATGATGAGAAGTACGAACATGGTGGAAAGAGAGGTATTCATGGTACGTCCCAGCGTGCTGTTGATGGCGGCATTGTATATTTCCTTCATGCCGCGTTTGGGATAGTTGGTAACATATTCGCGGATACGGTCGAAGACGATCACGGTATCGTTGATGGAATAACCGATGATGGTCAGGATGGCCGCGATAAAATGTTGATCCACTTCCAGCGAGAAAGGCATCAGTTTGTATAGCAACGAATACATGCCGATAATGATAAGGGCGTCGTGGAACAGCGCTATTACCGCTCCCAGTCCGAACTGCCAGTTGCGGAAACGGTAGAATATATACAGGAAGATGACCACCAGCGACAGTAGCACCGCGATAACGGCGTTGCGTTTGATGTCGTCGGCGATGCTGGCGCCCACTTTTTGCGAACTCATCAGATGGTCGGTGCGGAACTGTTCGATGGTCGTTCCTTCGGGAAACAGGGGTTTTAATCCTTCATACAGCTTGGATTCCACGATACTGTCGATATTGGCGGTGAGCAGGGCATTGCTTTCTTCGCTCATCAGGTAATCGGTAGTGATCTTCACCTGATTGTCGGCGCCGAAGGTTTTCACTTCCGGAGCGTTGTTGTCGAAAGTCGTACGCAGGGACGACTGCAATTCCTGCGTGTTGATCTTTATCATTTCCTGCGGGTGTTCCTTATTGATAAAACGCACGGTGTAGCTGCGTCCCCCCGTGAAGTCGATGCCCATGTTGAATCCCTGAGAAAGGACGGAAACCAGTCCTATGGCGAGGAGGGTTCCGGAGATGAAATAGGCGCGTTTCCGGAGGCCGATAAAGTTGAATTTGGCTTTGCTGAAAACGTTTGCGGTAAACGGAACGGAGAACTTGATGGTTTTGTTGGCATCCATCATCCTTTCAAAGATCAGGCGGGAGATGAAAATGGAGCAGAAGAGCGAAGTAAGGATACCCAGCACCAGTGTGGTGGCAAAGCCTTGAATGGGGCCGGAGCCAAAGGCATACAGCACTATTCCGGTGAGGAATGTGGTGACGTTGCCGTCGATGATGGCGGAATAGGCGTTTTTGTAGCCGTCGGAGACAGCCAGCCGCAAGCCCTTGCCCGCTCGCAGTTCTTCCCTGATTCGTTCGAATATGATGATATTGGCGTCGTCTGCCATGCCCAGCGTAAGGACGATACCCGCAATGCCCGGCAGTGTGAGTACCGCGCCCAGCGACGCCAGCACGCCCATAAGGAAAAACATGTTGACAAGCAGTGCGATGTCGGCCACCATACCGCCGCTGCTGTAGTAGAAAGCCAGGTAAATCATCACAACGATGAGCGACATGATGAATGACATTAAACCTGCCTGAATGGATTCTTTACCCAAGGTAGGCCCCACGACTTCGTTCTGGATGATTTGCGTTTTGGCGGGAAGCCTGCCCGACTTCAGGATGTTGGCAAGGTCGGTGGCCTCGTTGATGGTAAAGTCGCCGGTAATCTGCGATCGTCCTCCCGTTATTTCGTCATTCACACGGGGTGCGGAATAGACCGCCTCGTCCAGTACAATGGCTATGCACCGGTTTTTATTTGCCTTGGTCATATTAGCCCATACCTGGGCGCCTTCGTGGTTCATGGTCATGGACACTTCCGCTGTGGAGCCTCCCTGTTGGCGGAAGTCAGCCCTGGTATCGGTGACCACGTCGCCGCTCAGGGGTGGACGGCCGTCGCGACCGGTGATTTTAATGGAATGAAGTTCGAAGAAGTCTGTTTCTTTTTTGGTGTCGGGATTTTTCCACGGCTTTACTCCCCACAGGAAACGCAGATTTTTTTGCGGGAAAATATCCCTGTCGCGCGCCATTTTCAGGTAACGGTTGACTTTTACGGTATCCGAACCGAGCGCCATGCCAACCACGGATCCTTCTCTCAATTGTCCGTTATAGATGCTGGGAGACAGTATCGAAAAGAGCGGATATTCCTTTGCGGGATCCTGTTGGATCGTATCTCCTTCGGCTGTTTGCAGGCTGTCGCCCGTTTGGGCGAGGCGTCCGAGCAGGCCTGTGGTATCCCGTTCGCCTGCAGACGGCTGAGATGGTGCAGCGGAAACGGTTGTCGTGTCTTTCTTGACCGCAGAAGCGGCATTTTCCGTATCGCGGATATAATTGTTGACTTTCACCAGATAGTCATAAACCTCCGCATTTTCATAGGTTTCCCAAAATTCCAGATTGGCGGAACCTTCCAAAAGTTTCTCCACGCGCTTGGGTTCCTTCACGCCCGGCAATTCCACCAGAATACGTCCCTGGGTCTCCAGCCGCTGTATGTTGGGCTGTACTACGCCGAACTTGTCAATACGCGAACGTATGATGTTGAAGGCGTTGTCAATCGCGCTGTTGGCCTCTTTCCTCAGCACTCCGACGACGTCGCTGTTGGAGGAGTTGAAATTGATTTTGTCGCTCAACTCGGGCGTACGGAAAACGCTCGCCAGCCGCGCATTGGGATCAATGCTGGAAAAAGCGCGTTCGAAAAGAGTGAGAAAGTCGTCCTGACTGTTCTGCTGCATTTTGGTCGCCAGCGCCAGCGCCTTGTTAAAGGTGGTATCGACGGTGTTGTAGTTGGACAAAGCCTTCACCACATCGGCTACCGATACTTCCAGAATAACGTTCATCCCGCCCTTGAGATCCAAACCGAGGTTGATCTCTCTTTCCTTACATTCCTTGTAGGTGTATTTGCGCAACCCGATAAAGTTGAAAACAATCGTATTGGACAACGAGTCCAGGTAAGCCCTTTCCCTGTCGTAATCGCCGGCGCTGAATGTCCGTGCCTCTTTTTCAACCATATAGGTTCTCCACGTAAACAACAACTGATACAGGCAAACCAACGCCATTGCAATGGCAAATACTCTGATGATTCCTTTATTTCGCATGATATCTTATAATTACATTGATAATATGTTCAAAAAAACGACCGCAAATATACGTTTTTTTTTTGTATGGAAAAGAATAATTGCCAAAATTTAAATGAATGAATCATATTTTTACTTTTTAATCTGTCGGTAGTGAAAAAAAACATGTATTTTTGCGGCTGTCAAAAAAAAGAATTTATCCGGATGAAAGATTTCTTGCGTTTGCTGAATTTTGCCAGACCTCACCGTCGTTACTGGCCGAAGTATATCGTGTTTGCGATGTTCGCCACCATTATGGGAACCCTTAATTTTGTACTGATAGCTCCTGCCTTGCAGGTCATTTTTGAAGGCTACAGCAGCGAGGCGCTGTCCGAACCGAAAATGGCCGGCGATGTAGTTCAGTATTTCAAGGACTGTTACTATTATCTTCTTTCACAGTTTACCGACAGGCACGGCGCTACGGGCGCGATACTGTTTGTCATCGGCATTGTTTTTCTTGCTTCCCTGCTTGCCAACACTTTCCGCTATCTGTCGCAACGAACCCTTACCTCGTTGAGGACGACCGTTGTGCGTAACATCAGAAAAGCGGTGTTTGACAAGATAAGCCGTTTGGATGTGGGCTATTTCCAGCATCAGCGCAAAGGCGATATTCTGTCGAGCGTATCCAACGATGTTACCGAAGTGCAGGCATCCGTGGTTAATTCCTTTCAGGTCATTTTTCGGGAACCGTTGAGTATTCTGGTCAGTTTGAGCGTCTTGTTCATCATGTCCTACCGCCTGACCTTCTTTACCCTGGCGGCTTTGCCCGTCGCCACTTTTCTGATAGGCCGTTTGGCAAGAAAACTTAGAAGTCATGCAAAGGAAAGCCAGCATATCCTGGGGCAAATTGTGAGCATTTTTGAGGAAACCATTTCCGGAATTAAAATTATCAAGGCATTTAATGCCGGAAAGTATGTAACCGAACGGTTTGACGAAATCAACAACCGGCATCGCCTGCTCAACAAACGTATTATGAATCGTATCGAGCTTGCTACGCCTGTTTCCGAGTTTTTGGGCGTAGTCATCGTCTGCTGTGTCATTTTTTACGCAGCGGTGATGATGCTCAACGGGAAAATGGACATGACGTGGTCGGGATTTGTGGCTTATCTTGCCGTGTTTTACAACCTGCTGGCACCGGCAAAAAATCTGGCCAATTCCTACAGCAACATCAATCGGGGCATAGCATCGGGACAGCGGATTTTCGCTATCCTCGACCATCCCAACCGGATTGAAAATCCCGAAAGTCCGGTACCTGTCTCCGGGTTCAAGACATCCATCGAATTTCGCGACGTATCTTTCCGGTATGCCTCCGAACCGGTGCTGGAACACATCAACCTCACGATACCCAAAGGCAAAACCTGTGCGCTGGTAGGACATTCCGGAGCGGGAAAATCTACTATGGCCGACCTGATACCGCGTTTTTATGATGTAACGTCGGGCAGCATCTGCATTGACGGCATCGACATCAGGCAATATTCTCAGGAAGAACTGACACTTCTGATGGGTATCGTCACGCAGGAACCTATCCTGTTCAACGATACCGTTTTCAACAACATCGCCTTCGGAATGGCAAACGTTACGGAAAAACAGGTAAGAGAGGCCGCAGGAATAGCCAATGCGGACGAATTTATCATACAACTCGAAAACGGATATCATACCCTTATCGGCGATCGTGGCTCACGGCTGTCCGGAGGGCAACGCCAACGGCTGGCCATAGCGCGCGCCGTACTGAAAAACCCGCCCATCCTGATTCTCGACGAGGCAACATCGGCGCTGGACTCCGAATCGGAACGGCTGGTGCAGGATGCGCTGACCAAGTTGATGACAAACCGTACTTCCATCATCATCGCCCACAGACTATCTACCATCCGGCACGCCGATCATATCTGCGTACTGGAAAACGGACAAATCATCGAACAGGGAATACACGACGAACTGATGGCTCTCGAAAACGGATCATACCGGTATCTTTATTCCATGCAGCTAAAATAAGCATTATGGCGACGGCGCGTCTGAAAGTAGTGTACAGGGACAGTCCTCTCTCCCTCCTGCAAGTACGGGAAGTGTTTTCTTTTTTCCCGGAAACGGAATGCCAACTCGTGCCGGTACAGTCGTACGGCGACAAAAACAAGCATATCCCGCTGACGGATGCGGTGACTCCCGACTTCTTCACGCGCGAACTCGATGAAGCGCTGCTGCACCATGAAGCCGACGTTGCGGTACATTCTGCCAAAGACCTCCCCTACCCTTTGCCTCGCGGACTGGCACTGATGGCGCTGCTGGAAGCAACCGACCAGACGGATACGCTGGTAAGCAGAAACAACCTGACACTGGAACAGTTACCGCAGGGAGCAAAAGTAGGCACAAGTTCGCTGACGCGAAAAACCGAACTGCTGCAACGGAGACCCGACCTGGAAGTAGTCAGTGTACGGGGAAACATCGGGGAACGGATAGCACAAGTGGACAACGGCGCCATCGACGCGCTGATCGTTGCCGGATGCGCCCTGAAACGGCTCGGACTGGAGTCAAGAATAGCTTGCATACTGGACTTCAAAACGCATCCTTTACAGGGACACCTGGCCGTCGTGGGATGCAACGACAGAAAAGACCTCATGACCCTGTTCGCCCCAAAAGATATTCGACGGTCGTACGGAAAGGTGACTTTGGCAGGTTTCGGCCCCGGACATCCCGACCTGTTGACCGTCGGCGCCGATAAAGCGCTGGCCGCTGCGGACATTATCTTTCACGACGACTTGATTGACCCGCAGTTCCTTTCGCGCTATACGGCCGAAAAGGTCTATGTGGGAAAACGAAAAGACACGCACCGTTTCCGTCAGGAAGAAATCAACGAATTGGTATATCGGGCGGCCATTGCCGGAAAAAATACAGTACGCCTGAAAGGAGGCGATCCTATGATTTTCGCTCACGGAAGGGAAGAAATTGACTTCCTGCAAAGCCGTCTGATCGATGTGCAAGTGATACCGGGCATATCATCCGGCATCGCTATGGCTGCCCGCACGCATATCCCGCTGACCCACCGCGGACTGGCATCCTCGGTCGCCTTCATCACCGGACATGCCGGAGCAAACGCGCCTGTTCCGGCGGCAGATACGCTGGTTTACTACATGGGCGGAGCGCATATCGCCGATATCGCCCGGCAACTGCTGGCCTCCGGAAAAAGGGAAGATATGCCGGCAGCGCTGGCATACAACGTATCCTTACCGGACGAGCAAATTTTCTATTCTACGCTGAAAGAGTTACAGCACACCGTGCTGCACTACCCGACGCCCATTTTAATGATGGTGGGGCCTGTGGTGGCATTCGAATCACACGTTCAGCCGGTCTTGTTGACAGGGACATGCAGCGACGATTATACGGGAACAGACGCCGTCACCCACCTTCCGCTTATCAGGATACAGCCCCTGAAAAATAACCGGCGGTTATACGATGCCATACGGCAGATGAATGCTTTTGACCGTATCGTTTTCACCAGCCGTTACGCCGTACGTTTTTTTTTCGATGCCATGAAGGAACAGCAGGCGGATATCCGGGCGCTGGCAAATGTCAAACTTGCGGCTGTAGGACAAACTACCGCCGCAACGCTTGCCGGCTACCATGTCTATCCGGATCTGGTTCCTGCCACAGCTTCCGCAGAAGGGCTGGTAAACTGTTTCGAGGAAGCCGGCGTCAAAAACCAACGAATCTTGCTTCCCCGTTCGGCCAAAGCCTTGCCTTTTCTTCCGGACGCTTTGCAAAAAATGGGTAACCGGGTCATCGACTTTCCCATATACGATAATGTCGTGAATGATGAAGCATCCCCCATCGACCTGACGCAATTCCGGAAAATCATTTTTCCTTCTCCCTCATGCGTGGACGCTTTTGAACAGTTTTACGGCAGTATTCCGAACGGTATTCCGCTCATCGCCAAAGGAAAAACAACGGAAGAAAGACTGAAACGGCCGTAACCGCTTTTTGACCCGAAAAACAAAAATTTGATTACCTGTAAAAACGATCATCATGGAACCTGTATCGGACATCAACCGGCGCCATACCTGCGCCGACCATACCGCGCCGACGAACGACCGGATGCGGGAACGGACAATCGGAACAAAAGACAGCGGCAGAGCGGGAAATTCGGAAGACAGGCTGCGGCTGTCGGGCTTATCTGTCGGCTACCGGAAACACGCCCTCCTGAACGACATTCGCTCGTCGGTCGCCGCGGGCGAACTTGTGGCGCTTATCGGTCGCAACGGTACGGGAAAAAGCACGCTGATGCGCACCATCGCCCGCCTGCAACCCAAACTGAGCGGCGAAATGCTACTTTCGGGGCAAACGGTCGAAAAATTTCCCAAAAATCAATGGGCGGAAAAAATGAGCATCGTAACCACCGAAGCCGTGCATGTTTCCCATCTTACCGTCCGAAGGCTGGTCGCCTTCGGACGGTTTCCCCATACCAACTGGATCGGAACGCTGACCGGAGACGATATGGCAAAAATAGAAGAAGCCATGCAATTGGTCGGTATAACCGGCCTTGCAGAAAAAAATCTCCACGAAATCAGCGACAGCGAACGCCAACGCGCTATGATAGCCCGTACGCTGGCACAGGACACCGACATCATCCTGCTCGACGAACCGACCGCTTTCCTCGACATGCCCAACAAATATGAACTTGTCCGCCTGTTGCACCGCCTGACAAGGGAAAAAGGCAAAAGCATCCTTTTTTCCACCCATGACCTGAACATTGCCGTGCAGGAAGCCGACAAACTATGGATGATCGACCGTTGCCGCATCTATGAAGGTGCGCCCGAAGACCTTGCCCTCGACGGACAACTGAACCGGATTTTCGAAAACAGGCAGTTCCATTTCGACGATGCCAGCGGCGAATTTTCCGTCAGGCGCGATGCAACAGTCTCCGTTTCCCTTACAGGGGAAGGTCTTCCCGTCGTCTGGACGCAAAAAGCCCTCGAACGAATGGGGTTTTTGGTGAAATCCTGCCATACTCCCTGCGACGCCCCTTTTTCCGTCACCGTTGTCGGCAACCGTCCCGCAGAATGGCAACTGTCCTGCAACGGCGCCGTCGTCCGTTGCAAATCCATCCTCGAGCTGTGCCGGAACATCGTTGCGACAGGCAACGGCCAGCGGAACGATCCGGACAAATCTTCCCCTTGCCGTTAGAAGGAAAACATGGCTTTTACCGGTTCCTGTGTCTTGCTTTTCCTAAATTCCTTCATCGTGGGCGGTTCGTCGTCGGGCTGATGATCCTGCATAATTCCTTCATCAATGTATGATAGAACTTTACGTATTTTTGCTTCGCGTTTCTCCCAAGGTTTTTTTCCTTTTTCGTCATACATCTGTACGGGAGCGCCAAGGTAATTCCTCGCCTGCCTCGGTCTTCAGGCCAGTAAGCCGGTCTTTCTGGCTCCAGTCGTAGCGCACGCGACGGGTTTGCCTTCCGCGTCTTGAGACTGCCCAGAGGC
>JAISWE010000028.1 GCA_031271175.1 Bacteroidales bacterium
CCCCGCACTGCCGCCGGGTCCCCAGAATGTGATTTGCTTGTCCTTGCGGCTGTAATAGCCGGTACATGAGCGCGTGGTTTCCTGCGAGATCACGTCGTTGAATCCGTTCCGTCCGCCAACGAAGGTCTCCACGATGAAAGGCTCGGTGCAGTTGTACGGCACGCCGTAGTTGGCCATGTTGTAGAGAACATCCACATAGAAGCGGGCGTCGCGATTGGCGTACGGGTCGTCGCCCGTACTTTCGCCGTAGCCCGCGGTGGCGGCGGCAGGATTGACCGTGATAGCGGTGCGCGTTCCGTCATTGTAGGTCACAGGAAGCGCGCCATTCGTCATCTCGAAGCAATCGACCAGTTCCTGCGTAGGCGATTCGCCGCAATTCCACATGTTGTTGATCGCTGCATACGGGTAAGTTCCCACGTTCACGCCGTTGGTATTGTTGATATGGCTGTTGTCGGCCGACGCCCGCCAGATGATTTCCGGTATTGGCGTTGAAAAGGCTCCGATGAAGAGCCGTTTATAGTCGGACATCGGCACGAGGCTGTAATCGGAGAGGCTGATCACGTCCTGTGCGGCGCCGGCTGCCCGCTGCCATTTCGTCCGGTCGTTTTCGGGATTGTTCAGCGGACTGGCATTGTTGAGCAGCACGCGGGCGCGAATGGCGTAAGCCACGCCGTTGTCCACACGGTTGGCCTGTTGCACCGGTTGTCGTGGGGGCAAAATGCCTGAACGGATGACGTCCAGCAATTCTTCTTCGATTTGGGTAGCGATTTCGTCGTAAGAAGGCCGCTTCAGGCTGTTCCATCCGGAGTAAGTCGCCTCGAGCGGAACATCGATCCAGGGCACGGGGCCGTAAAATTCCAGCAGGTGCATGTAGTACCAGCAGCGAAGCACGCGCGCTTCCGCCAGCCAGGTATTGCATTCCTGCTCTGTGATGACGGTCGATTGCGGCAGGTATTTGAGGGCGTTGTTGGCCAAGCGGATGCCCCGCCAGAAGTCAGGCCACAACTGGTCGCTCGGTGAACTCCAACTCCATTTGATGACCGGATTGGAAAGCGACAAACCGCCGTTGTGCCATTCGTAGGCGTCGTAGGTGGCAGCCCAGAAGGCATTGTCCGTAAGACATTCGATGGGATTCATCACAAAAGATATCTGATCCCTCAATTGATAAATTTCGCCGTAAACAGCGTCAATAAGACCTTTGCTGCGATTGTAGTTGGTGAGCACCTTGTCTATTGTGATCTGGCCATCGGGAACTTTTTCAAGTACCTCTTCACAAGCATACGGCAAAACAATCGCCGAGGCTGTGATGAAAATTAAAAATATTTTTTTCATGATATACATAATTTACTTATTTTTTTAAATAATGGTGAAACTTTTCAAAAAGAGATATTCAATCCGACATTGTAAGCTTTAAAGACCGGATACAACAGTTCGTTGTTTTGTTCCGGATCCTGATATTTAACCGGATATTTATCGAAGGTCAGCAAATTCAATCCGTTGACATACACCCTGACGGTAGAGGCGGCGATTTTAGCGGATATTTTGCTCGGCAGGGTATATCCCAGTTCGAGATTTTTCAGCCGGATATAACTTCCGTCCACATACCAGAAATCGGACGATTTTTTGTTGGCGTCGCTTCCCGGTTCCAGTCGCGGATAAGAGATTTTCTCTCCTGCGTCGTAGCGTTCCTGGTTCCATGCTTCCTTGTGCCATTGGTTGAAGTTGTAGGTTTCCCATATCCTTTGCCCTGCAAGCATGTAACTTCTGTTGGCCACTCCCTGCCACATCATGCTGAAATCAATTCCTTTGAATTCAAAACTAAGCGCTCCGCCGAAGGTCCATTCCGGCACTTCGGGATCGCTTGTGGGTACCTGGTCTTGTTCGGTAATCACGCCGTCGCCGTTTTTATCCTTATATTTCAGGTCGCCCAGTTTGGGTGCACTGCCGATGCCCGTCTGGTCGTACCAGTCCAGCAAATCCTGATCCGTATTGAAGAATCCCGCTGTTTCGTAGCCGAAAGGCTGTCCCAGGCGAAAACCGGTGCTGCGCAAGCGACAGGCATAATCTTCCGGCAGCAGTACCTCGCTCAGATAAAGCACTTTGTTGCGGTTGAAAGCCCCGTTGAGCCGCAGGTTGAGCCTCACGTCAGGCCTGAAAGATTTCAGATACCCTACAGTGAGTTCAAATCCTTTATTTTCAATCTCTCCGGCATTGATTCTCGGCAAAATGCCCGAATTGTAAACCCCTCCGGTGCCGAATATTCCCGTCGGCACTAATCCGGTAGCCGGAATCAGGATGTTATTGCGCTTTTCATAGAAAACATCCGCTTCAAAAAGCAGGTCGTGGAAAAAGCGGGTTTCCAGTCCGACATTGTATTTGGCGGCTTTTTCCCATTCCAGTTGGGCATTGCCGATCTGCGATTCGTAGCTGCCGTTCCACAGGGTGAGGAAAGCCCAGCGGCGGCCGCCCATGTTATCGTTGCCCACCTGTCCGTAGGAAGCGCGAAGTTTGGCGAAAGTAAGCCACGGCAAGGCATTGCGGACAAAATTTTCTTCTGAAAACACCCAACCTGCCGAAAACGATGGGAAAAAGCCCATTTTATGTCCCGGCGCAAACTGTTCCGACCCGTTGTATCCGAAATTGATCTCGGCAAGGTAGCGGTGGGCGTAAGCGTAGGTGAGGCGTCCTACCAGGCCTATGTAGTTATAGGGGAGTTCGATATTCACTATCCGCTGATAACGGTTGAACAGCAACATGGCCGTTACATCATGCAGATCGAAAGAACGCGCATAGTTGAGGGAAGCATCCAAGTTGAACAGATTGGAAAAATTTTGATATTGCGCATCGCTCAATGTGCTGTTGGTCAATGTTCCTATCGTCTGGTAGCGGATGGAATCGGGCGCCGTGGCATCTTTTACCGCTTCGTATAGCTGGAAGGTACGCTGCCTCACCTGCTGGTTGCTGGAGTAAGCGTCATAAGAGGCGATCGCTTTGATCGACAATCCTTCCGTGATGAAGTCTAATTGCTGTTCGGCGCCCAAAGTAGTCGTTACCTGATTGGCTTGCGTATTGCGGAACCCTGAACGGTTCAACATGCCGTAAGGCACATTGTTGACATTACCGCCTTTGAGGGAGTTGGACAGCACTTCGCCGTCGGGCGTCAGGTCATTGTGGTAGTTAGAGGGTGTTTGAAGCAGGGTGCCTATGACAATACTGTAACCATTTACATCGTCCAGATAAGTTGCATTGTTTGGCACAATGACCGGGTCGTTCTTCTTTTGCATGTATCCGCTGATGTTGAGGAACATCTTCAATCGGTCGTTCACTTCGATATCGAAATTGGATCGAAAATTCACACGATTGGCTTTTGAGGCCGGATCATAATCATATTCCGAAAATTTTTCGGTTTTGAAAATTCCGTCCTGATGGAGATAGCCTACGGTGGTAAAATAGCGCATTTTATCGGTTCCGCCGCTTACGTTGACGTTGACCCTTTGCATTGGGGAGGCATTTTTCATAAATTCATGCACGAAGTCCCGCACAGGATACAGGTCGGTACGGTCGCCCAGCCGGTAACGCTCCAGTGTGTAGTCGTTATAAATCGACGGTCGTCCGTTCTGCTGTTCCACCTGATTGCGCAACAGGGCGTAATCGTAGGCGGAGGTCATTTCCGGAAGGCGCGTAGGCGCTTGCCACGATTGTTCCACCGTAACGTCGATGATCGGTTTTCCGGAATGTCCGCGGCGGGTGGTTACCATGATCACGCCGTTGGCGCCGCGCACGCCATAGACGGCGGTCGCCGAAGCGTCTTTCAGGATGGTAATGGTTTCGACTTCCCGCGGATCAAGCGCGTTGAAATCACGTTCCACACCGTCCACCAGCGTTAAAGGATTGCTGCCGTTGACCGTACTGCGCCCCCGGATGTAAAATTCCATCGCTTCGCCGCCCGGGACGCCCGAACGCTGCAAGACAGTCAGTCCCGGTAAACGTCCGGCCAGCGCAATGCCAAGGTTGGAGGCCGGCGTCTGCTTCAACCCGACGGCGGATATACTGGAAAGCGCTGCTACCACGCTTTCCTTTTTCTGCACGCCGTAGCCTACCACCACCACTTCTTCCATCTCCTGAGCGCCTTCGGCCAGCGTAACGGAAATATCCGTCCGGTCGCCCACCATGATCTCCTGCGTGGCATAGCCCACGAAGGACACTTCCAGCACATCCTCCGGCTTTGCGCTGATGACAAAACTGCCGTCAATGTCTGTTGTTACGCCTCGCGTGCTTCCCTGCACCTGAATGGTGGCTCCCGCCATCGGCTGACCGCTCTCGTCTGTGATCACGCCGGTGACGGTATGGCTTTGCTGCGCCATCAACGAGAATGTACAGACACATACGCATACGGACAACATTGTTCTCCGCCATGCATTCCTTTTGATTTTTTGTTTATTCATATTGAAATTATTTATTTATTTAATTAAGTGATAAAAATTGATTAAAATTGATTTATATCCAAAAGTGTTGTAAATGAGGAGAACAATAGCAATGTTTATCCTGCTGCCAATAAAAAAGCCGTCAGTGATCAAAAATGATCCTGCGGCTATATATAAATTCCGGAAAAATTTTTTTACCTTTCGCGCGTGCGCGATTATTTTATTTGCTGTAAGTCTCTCTCTCTCTCTCTCTCTCTCTCTCTCTCTCTCTCTCTCTCTCTCTCAACAAAAAACGCACCAACCCATATAAACCCAGCATTACAGGTCAATTTTTCCTGTTGGAAAAATCGCGTATTTTCGGAGGTTTTTCGGCTAAAAAGACAACTATTGTACATATAAAGTTCGCATAAAATTTGATGGTGCAAACATACAACAAAAAATTCATTTTGCAAGTCTTTAACTGTTAAAAATTCATAAAAAATGTTAATTACCTGAAAAAGAGGATAATAGTAATAGTGAATAGTTGCTTTTTTCATGATCGACGGTAGAGAGACGCAAAATTTTGCGTCTCTACGTCCTTTCTTATTCATCCCTCCGCTACACTGTTCCGTTAGGGGCGGAAGTTGTTCAATCACTCATGTTACGCACCGATCAATGTCGGGCTGTCCTGCATTCCCCTTCTGTGGAGGGGGTATCCGAAGCCGTACATCAGCAGGGGATAGGTACTGTAGGAAAGAGGCGTCTGGTCGTCGGAGTCGATGCGTCCGTCGCCGTTCACGTCGCGGTACTTGATGTCGCCCGGCATGACG
>JAISWE010000190.1 GCA_031271175.1 Bacteroidales bacterium
CCCTCTGGACGTTTTAGTGCTCTGCTCAGAGAGCATCTTGCCCATGACACTGGTAAACTGCCGGCCCATTGGAGTGTTAAAAATGAGCGATCAAGGCCAGCACGACGAAAAGGTGATTGCTGTTTGTACAGATGACCCCTTCTACAATTCCTACCACAGCATAGAGGAATTGCCCGGGCATCTGTTTGCGGAGATTCGTCATTTTTATGAGGTTTATAAAATGCTGGAAAACAAGCACACCTCAGTAGAAGAGGTTTGCGGTCAAGAGATTGCTGCGGCTATCATTCAAAAAAGCTTGGATGATTATAATAAATTGCAATCACAAATGTGATTCATTTTACAGGGACGATGTCGACATCGTCCCATTTTTTTAATTTCGCAGATATGCAGGGTGTGATTTCCGTATCATCCCCTACATTTTTTGAGTGGTTTGACTATATATTCGTGCGTTTATTGTGGTCTTTCTCGCTACCCTATTGCTTTTTTTACCTATACATGGTAAAATATTACTCAAATATTAAAAGAGGAGACCTTCCCATGAATGTTACAGAAGCCATAAAAAGGCGCAAATCAATCAGAAGCTACAAGGCAGCTGCACCCGTTACAGACGAACAGATTAAATTGCTGCTGGAGGCCGCTATGCTTGCGCCCTCTGCCTGCAATATGCGGCCTTGGGAGTTTGCCGTTATACGCAACAGGGAGCTGCTGGAAAAAATAACAGCTCTGCACCCCTATACCGCTATGCTTAAAACAGCAAGTGCGGCTATAATAGTTCTGGCTGACCTCGAGCTTAAAAACAACATCTCAGAGGGCTTCTTCCCTCAGGATTGCGGCGCAGCCACACAGAATATCCTCCTGCAGGCTGTAGATCTGGGCTTGGGCACCTGCTGGTGCGGTGTTTACCCCAAAGAGGATAAGGTTGAGGCCTTTCGCAAGCTGCTTGATTTGCCGCAAAATCTTGTGCCCTTTAATGTTATTGCGCTGGGCGTACCCAATGAGGAGGACGGCAGCAGAGGCTTTTATGAGGAGACAAAGGTGAGGTGGTTTAAGTGAAGCTAAGCCCTAAAAAGCTGTGGGATAAGCCCTGGGTGCGTGCCATTTGTCTTTTTGCTCTTATATCCATCTTGCTGGAGCTTAGCCTGTTTAATTTCAGGCATTTTATGCCTATGGCTGAACACTACGCTGTCTCAAAGCAAAACACTACCTTTATTAGCGGCTTTGATGCCAGCGAGGAGTTCCTCACCTCCAAGAGCCGCACCTGTGAGGTTGAGTTTTCTGACATTAATAAACGTGCAGATAATATTTATTTAGATATAGAGACAGGGGCAGATGTCCGCTGCTTCATATATTACAAGGACGAGGGATCTACGGGCTACTACCGTGACGTACCATCTATAATAGTGGATTCATCTGTTTCAAGAAGTCTTTACATACCCATGAACCTTTACGGCAAGGCGCAGTCTCTTAAATTCCGCTTTGAGGCTCAAAACGATGCTCCCTTGATATTAAAAGGCATAGAGCTAAACCGCTCTGTGCCCTTTCAGGTGCACCCTATAAGACCCCTTGCTATCTTTTTGCTGCTAATGTTTATTTGGCTTTTTAGGCCAAAATCACCGCTGTATTCAATAAAGCTTAACCTTAAGAGCATAAAACAGAGGGCGGCTGTTATTGCTGTTATTGCCTTTCAGTTTACAATTATGCTCCTTATTCCTCTGGGCTCAACATCAATTGACACAGGGGGACAATACCAAAGGCTTACCGACGCCTTTCTGGAGGGTCGAGTGTATATGAAGGATATTCCAGACCCCAAGCTGGAAGCCCTTGAAAATGTCTATGATTACACCCAACGTGATTCTGTTCAGGCTTATGCGCTGTGGGATTTCTCCTTTTACAATCACAAATATTATATCTATTTTGGCCCTGTGCCTGTACTTACGGCCTATCTGCCCTATAAGGCGATAACGGGAGAGCATGTAGAATCCCGCTATGTGTATCTGGCCTTTGCCATGCTTGCTATTGTGGGAATGTTTGCAATATTCAAGTGCCTGTGCCAGCGATTCTTTAAAAAGTGCCCGCTGCCTGTATTTTTGCTGCTCTATCTGGCTATTGTCAACGGGAGCTTGCTGCTGTTCTCTTTAAGGGGTGCTATGTTTTATGATTCGGCTACAGCTTCTGGCCTGGCCTTTTCAACCTTTGGGCTGTGGCTATTGCTAGAGAGCTTTAAGGAAGGCGCAATAAGCCGCAAATCCAATCTGGTAAGGCTTGCTTGCTCGGCACTTTTGATTGCCCTTTCTGTGGGCTGCCGCCCTACGTTTATCTTTATGGCGGTTTTTGCCGTGGTGCTGTTTGCAGTTGAAATGATTGCAAAACACAGGCTTAAGGACGGAATTAAGCCCTATATAATGCCCTGTGTGTGCTTTTTGATGCCTTTTATATTGATTGGCGGAGCACTTATGTGGTATAATTATATTCGCTTTGATTCTCCATTTGAGTTTGGAGCAAAATACCAGCTTACCCTTTCAGATACACGCCAGTATAAAATAACTCAACTTGGCCGCTTGCCTACAGGGCTTTTTAACTACCTTTTCAACTTCCCCTCCTTTAACTTAGAATTCCCCTTTATTCACCCCTCATATACACCTAACTACTTCCGCGGCTACATGTTTGTGTACAACGCCTTCCCCTTGTTTGCCAATCTACTCCCTTGTGCTTTATTTGGATATGTCTTTTTTGGCAAAGACATGCGCAAGGCAAATAGGCATGGATATTTTATGGGCGTGGGTTTATTGGGAATAGCACTGCTTATGTGTGTTATGACAATTATGTTTGGCGGCATTAATACCCACTACAGCGAGGATTTCTTCTGGCTCTTCCTGCTCTCGGCCTCTGTTGCAGTTATAATGTGTTATGAACAGGCCAAAAGTGCAAACACAAAAAAATATCTAAAAGCCTTTGTTATGTCTGCCTGCCTTTTAGGCGTGCTGATAAATATAGCCGTGCCGCTAAACAACAATTTTAACTGGAAAATGGACGATTTTATTGCACTTCGGCACATTTTTGCCTTTTGGCTGTAAGTTAAAGGCAAGGCAAGAGGCGCATTAATAACCCCAGCCGCAACAATAAGCTCAAGCTTGTTATTGGGACTGGGGTGTTTTTTGATTAAAATTTGCGCAGCAAATTTACCTTAATTTTCAACTTTCAACTTTCAATTTTCAACTTTCAACTTAAAAAAGCGCAGGATTTTTATCTCCTGCGCTTTTGCTATGCTAAGCAATGTTTACTTCTGCACATCATTCTCATCAAATCTATCCCCGCACTCGGGGCAGAATTTTGGGGGATTCTTTGGGTCGGCGGGCTGCCAGCCGCACTTATCGCACTTGTATAGGGGCTCATTTGCCGGCCTTCTTGAGCCGCAGTCTGTGCAGAAGTTCCCCTGATTAACCGTGCCGCATTGGGCACAAGCCCAGCCCTCCTGTGCAGCAGGAGCAGGGACGGCGGCTTGAGCAGCGGGAGCGGCCTCAACGGGGGCTGTGGGCTGCTGTGGGGCTGCTTGCTGCGGGGTAGGCTCTGTGCCCACTCCCAGAGGTTGGCCGTAGGGAGGGGCATTGTAGCCCTGCTGTTGGGGCATTTGATACATTTGAGCTGCGTTCATGCCGCCCGCTTGCTGTGCAAAGCCCAAGCCCATAAAGCCTGTCATTGCGCCTGCTTCGTTGCCTGCGGCAGTTTCCATGGCGTTGGCCTGAGCTGTGCCAAGACGTGCACCCATCATTCTTGCGTCTGTGTACACACGTGATTCCTGGAAGGCGTTAATCTTCTTAACGCTCTCGCCGTCGGGCGTGACAGAGGCAACCGCAAAGGAGACAACAGAAATGCCCCTCTTTTCAACCCAATCACGGGTTAGCTCTGAGTTAAGCTCAGCGCAGATGTCCTGTGTAAACAGTGGCAGCTGGTCATAGGGTATGCGCTTAAGAGCTATGCGACCAAAAACGGGCTGGATAGCCGATTGCAGCTCTGCCTTTAGCTGGCTGTCTATCTTATCACGGGTAAAATCGCTTGTTATATTGCCGCAAACATTGGCATAAAACATAAGCTGATTGGTGATTTTATAGGAGTACTCGCCGTATGAGCTGAGCTTAATTGAAAAGTTGAACTCGCTGTCACGGAAGGGAACCTCGCCTACGCCCCATTTGTTGGACATAAGCTCCTTGGTGTTGATGTAATAGACAAGCTGAGTGTTTGTGACCTGACCGCCTGCTATAAAACGCTTGCCAACCTCTTTAAACGAGCCCAGCAAGCCCTTAAAGCCTCCGCTTAGGAGGGAGGGCTCTGTGCCTGTGTTGTAGATGTACTGGCCAGGCTCGGCGCAAAAATCAACTACACGGCCGTTCTCGACTATAAGCATAAATTGGCCGTCTGCAACGTCCACACGTGAGCCGTCTGTTATAACATTATCCTCACCCTTGTAATTTTGGCTGCGTGCGCTTTGAACCTTTTGCCCCTTACGTGCAATCACGTTCATAGGCATTGCATCACACCTGATGTACTCTATCCACTGGTCGGCCAAAACACTGCCGACAGAGCCTGTAAAGGCTTTAATTAATCCCATAGCTATAAATCTCCTTTTTAAATATAATCTTTAATCAACTACTACACCACGGTAATCAATGCTGGTGCTGCCGCTAATGCGCTCTATATCCGACAAAGCCCAGCCGTGGGACTTATCGGTTATAATGTGCCCGCAGTACTCACATTTGCCGCTGCTGGTGATTTGCACAGGTGCGCCGCATTTGGGGCAGGAGACGCTTTGCTGACCGCCCACTGCCTCGGCTGTTTTGCTGCCCCTTGCCCGCCTAAAGGTTAGCAGGAACTTGCTGTGCCTATCCATTGTGGGCAGGCCGCTTACAAGCTGCTTGGTGGAGGCATTGAGTACATACTCTGCCATTCTAGCCGCAAGGTATACAGTCAACTGCTCATACTGAGCGTCCTGCTTAAGCAGGGTAAGATAGGCCTGATTCACATTAACCCGCTCACGTACGCTCATTTGATTATTGTTAATGAACTCCTGTATGCGACTGCTGTGCTCTGCGAATAGCTCATCTGTCTCAAAGGCACGGAGCCTTTCGGCGTTGTTGCCTGTAAATGCCTGCTGCAGAGTTATAAACTCCTCCTTAGCCCAGCCTATAAACTTGCCGCTGCTAAAGTTGGGGTCATTTTGGCACAGAGCCGCCGCTATTTGCACATCGTTGTTAGGGGCAGAGGCACCGTCACCGTAATTTGCAGAGCTTACATTGCCCTGAAAGCCTGTGTCATTTGGATTGACCGCCGCCTTAACTGCCGCCCTTGCAAGCTGGCTCACGCCGCTGTTAAGGGCATTGTTAACGGCTCTGCCTGCCTTAATAACCAAGCTGCGTATGACAAGGCCTATAATTGCAGCAAGTATTATTATCACTGCTAAAGTAATGGCTGAGCTTGAGACGCTTGCTAGTACATAACTCATTCTCCGTCCTCCAGAACAACGCCTCTCTTATCTATAACAGTGTTGGGCTTAACGCTGTCCAGGTTGCTGAGCACCCAATCATGTTCGCCTGTAGTTATGATGAAATCGCAGTATTCGCACTTTCCTGCACTGGTTATTTGAACAGGTGCGCCGCAGTGGGGGCAAGAAACTGTGCTCTTATTGCTGGTTGCGGGATTGGTGAGCACTCCCTTTTTACGCATGAAGGTGAGCAGATAGTTCATGTAGCAATCCTTGTTTAGGTCACCCTTAAGAACCGCCTTGGTGTTCTCATCTATGATATAATCCGTCATGCGCACAGCCATGTATACGGTGAGATACTCAAATTGGGTATCCCTTTTATATAGCGTAAGGTAGGCCTGATTAACGTTGATGCGTCCCATAACATTAATGCGCCCAAGGTTGATATACTCCTGAAGCTGAGCCTCGTGCTGGCGGAATAGCTCCTCCTTTTCAAAGGGGCGTATCTTTGACCAGTCACGCTCTGTCCAGGCATTTTGCAGGGTGATAAACACCTCTTTAGACCACGCAAGGAACTTATCTGTGCTAAAGTTGGTATCCTCAGCCGCTATAGTTTGAGTTATACGCTGTGTGAAATCCGGAACTAAAGGCGCGGCCTGAGGAATAACATTGGTGATGTTAGGAATACTGCCGCCCTTGAGAAGGTATTTTCTGATTAAGAAAAATGCAACTACTACAATAATAATGACAACCACGGAGCCGCCGCCAACAGAGCCTAAGTCTCCGCTGGAGGAAGAGCCGCTGTCGCTCCAGCTGTAGTCGTTACCGCCGCCCCAGTCTCCGCCACCACCGTAATCTCCGCCGCCGTAATCGTTGTGGTTGCCCACATCCAGCGGCAGCTGATATGCCGAAGCATAGGCCGCAAGGGAACTAACGCTAACGCAAATAATCAAAACCAAAATAATGCCAAGTAATCGCTTCTTCATATATGCACCCCCATTTTTTGATAACATAAGAACTGAAATTATTATACCATGAATTAAGCAGGATAGTCAACAATAAATTGCAGGTATTAACAGCTTATGAGCAGCTTTAGTGTTATTTTTGCATAATGTATTGAAAATTTCAGGTTAATGTGATATAATAAACGTGATATAGATTGTGGGGGCGTAAGTTGGAAGCCCAAACATTCTGCTTACACAACCTTTGGCAATATACTCAATAAAAAGAGGGTTATTATGAAACTTGGTAAATATTCCGGAATATTACTTAGCTCCTCCGCAATTGTTGGCGTTTTAACTTGGATAGCTTACATGCTGTTTGGTGAAAATATCAATGGCTATATGAACCCCTCGTATGTTGGCTTGGCTTTTATATTTCTTGTAGGTCCAATACTAAGCTATAAATATATCGCTGCTTATGAAAAGTCTAAATCAAAAGCCGGCTGGTTATCCTTTTTAATGCTATCAATTGCTTTTGTTCTTGCTTATGCCATTCCGGCGAACTGGGGACAAACGATATATATGTACAAATCGGGCTTGATTGATAAATATAGCCGTTGGATTGGCTATGAGCGTGACATTGCGATGTATTGGCAAATGTGGATTGTATCTGCAATAGCCGTATTGGTTATGATTGTTATGCATATAATCGTATGTGCGATTGCTTCAAAAAAGCAACCGCAAGAATAATTATGTATTGATAAAATATGGGGGCGTAGCTCAGCTGGGAGAGCGTACGGTTCGCATCCGTAAGGTCGAGAGTTCGATCCTCTTCGTCTCCACCAAACTTGCCTTTGCAGGCAAGAAGAGAAAAGATAAAAGTAAAAAGAGAAGAGAAAAGGTGTGCTTCGCACAATTAAAAAGGCAAGTTTGTACTCTTCACTTTTCTCTTTTCGTTTTTCACTTTTCACTAACCCGCCCGCAGGCATAGTTGTATCACTGCGTCATTTTTCTCAAATTTTTTCAAAGAAACAGTTGACAAATCTGCTGCGAATGCGTATAATAATTAAGGTTAAGTTTTTGCCATACGGGCCACTAGCTCAGTTGGTTAGAGCAACCGGCTCATAACCGGTTGGTCCGGGGTTCGAGTCCCTGGTGGCCCACCAAAATGTTGTTACTGAAACCGCGACCAAAAAAATGTGATTGGTTGCGGTTTTGGTAATTATGGGGCAGTAATGCCGCAAAGGACACGGCTTGCCGCTTGCGCGGCAAGCCGTTTTCCATGCCCTGTGAGGCCATTTCCGCGCCCTGTGGGGCGTTTGTAGCGATAGTTTGGTAACTTACCTGTTGGTTGAAAATCAGCGCGTATGTGGGCGTAAATACGGGCGCAACCGTTATGCCGTTTTTATCCAAGCAAACATAGATTTTCTCGAAAAAGGCAAGGTTGTAAATACGCTTTGCCTGTTCGGAGGCGTTGGCATAAAGCGCCCCGCAATCCTCCAAAGCCCCCATGACTTTCCCAAGCCGCCGCTCCACCTCAGCGCAGTCATTTGTCTGTAACTGGATGCGGCTGTCAATGGCGGCAATGCCATCCGCTAATTTGCGTTGCTCCTCCTTGAATAAATCGGCGGGGAGCGCGTCAGCATAATACATTTCAAGCAATTTGCGCTGTTGGCGCTCCATTTTCTCTTTTTCCTTTTCCAGTTCCCGCCGCTGTGCCGCAAAGTCATCGGTGGTCTTGCGGATTTCTTTGAGCAAGGTATCCTCGACATGCTGGCGGTATTCGGACGTAAAGGACAAGCCGCGATATAGGTTTTCCACCTGCCTCTCCACTTCTTCAATCAAGACGGATTTTTGCTGACAATCGGTGCGCTTGCTATGCCTACCCGCGCAGGAGAAATAGGGGTAACGGATGCCAGAGCGTGACTTTGCGTATTGTATTAGCAACCTCTCCCCGCAACCGCCACAATAGACAATGCTTTTGAGAAAATGCGGGTGTTCGCGTGTGCGCTCGCCGTTGATGTGGCTTGCCAGCACATCTTGAACCTTTTGCCATGTAGCCTCGTCCGTCAGCGGCTTATGCTTGCCTGGGTGGTATTTGCCCTGGTATTTCACCATTCCTTTGTAATAGGGGTTGATGAGGATTTTGTTGAGCGCCCGCCCGTCGATGGGCTTTGAGGGAACGTTGGGCGTGGTGCGAGTGGTAAGTCCGCGCAATGCCAAGTGGTCAGCCAAATCCTCAACCACCCATTCGCCTGTGGAGAACATATCAAAGGCGAGGGCTACAAGCGCATGGCGGTCTGGGTCTGGCTCGACATAACGCTCCTCGCGCCCCATTTCATCCACACGGCGCAGATTGAGATAGCCAAGCGGCGCTTTACTGATTGTGCCGCCTTTTTCCACTTTTCCTCCCATGCCTTTTTTGACCTCGGTCGCAAGGTTATTGGAGTAAAACTCCGCAATAGAAGCCATGATACCGTGTAAAAGCATTCCCGCAGGGGTCTCGTCAATACTTTCAGAAGCAGAAACCAGTTTGATGTTTTTCTTGAACAGGGCGCGGGTGATGTCCGCGTCCTCAAAGCGGTTGCGGGCAAGGCGGTCGACCTTGTGGATAATGAGGTAGTCAATGTCGTCATTTTCTTCGATGTATTTCAGCATTTCCTGTAAATCTTTGCGGTTTATAGACTTTGCCGAAGCACCGCGGTCAATAAACTCCTTGACTATTACCGCACCCAAATCCGCCGCCGTTTTGCGCCCGCCGCCACGCTGGGCAGGGATGGAATAGCCCTCATCATCCCCGCCGCCGCGCTGTGCCTGCTTGCGGGTAGAAACCCGCAAATACAGAATTGCCTTTTTGGGCGTAAATACTGCGTTTATTGTATTTTCTGCCATAATGCGCCCTCCTTCCTGCTTGCGCGTCCCCATTCTAACTCCTTTGGCGGGGGAATACAAGCCGCAAAATCCAACAAACTTTTAGGTGTTTTCATGGGGTGAGTTTGACCTGCCATGCTCTGTGATAAGCCCTTGAAAACAGCGGCTTTTTCGGCTATGTAGAGGCTCATTTTGACCCCTCGTCCTCATCGTCCAACTCCGCATCCAGCGCCGCCGCGATAATGGCGCGGCATAGCCGTTTGGTGTCGGGTTCCTTGCGGAATACTGGTTTGAGATAAATCTCATCCGAGGATTCTCGTCTGCCGAGTTTTTTGGTGCGGTAGGCTTGTTTTCTGCCCCATGCCCGCCGACACCAGTCGGAGCAGAACTCCTTGGGGCGCCCTTTGCCCATGCGGGCAAAGGGCTTGCCGCAATGCTTACAGAGGGTTTCCTCCGCGAGCATGTCATAAATATTATCTTGATTTTCTTTCATATATCAGTCTCCTTTCGTGATTAGATTTTTTGTGGTGAGCGTGAGCGTATTACGGCGGATTCACCTTTTTCATGTATTCTTCCACGCCACCCACAACCAGCGTTTCAAGTTCATCGGGCGTGATGACAATGAAAATCTTGGGGTCGCGGGCGTGCTGGTCGCGGATTTTGCCTTTGAGGTCGGTTTTGCGCTTGTCATTAGGCACAATCCAGAGAACATAGGGGAATACGCCATGCCGTTTCTGCTCCGCGCCGCTCTGGAAGTAGCGCATATACTGCTCACACTGATTTAGCACCTGTGTGGTGGATTCGGTAGCGCGGTCAAGCTCCATAAACCAGCGGTCTTCATACCCGCCTCCTTGCGTGATAGCGTATAGGTCGGGACGCATAGTGATTTTTTTGCCCTGCCGCCCTGTATAATGCCGCCATGACATCGGCTCTGGGTCGGCGGCGGCGAGCGTCATACTGTGCTTATTACAGATTTCAAGCATCTGTAAATACGCCTCGGAGACGAGCAGGGTATGCTCGACATAATGTGCGGACGGCTCATAAAACCGCTTGCGCCCCGTGTCCTCGCCTTTGTCGAGGTTGAGCAACTTGAAGCCCGCGAGTGTGAGCGACCAGATGAAGCCGCTGCTCCCTGCCCGAACTCCTCCGATTTGCCGTTTCAAGGTTCCAATGAGTCCATGCTCTCTCAGTCGTTTGAGAACACGGCTTGTAACCCTGATTGCGGCGGTCGGTGTGGATAGATTTGTAAAGTGTAACCGCCCAATTTGTTTGGTGGTGAGGTAGCGGCATTTTTGGAGCGAATAGAGTATTGCCTTATCTCTGTCGCTGAGGATTTGACACAGTTCCTCAATCTGTTTTTTGGATACGCGAATGTCATTTTTCATAAGCGTCTCCTGTATCTGTGCCTGTGCCACGGATGAGGTCGAGGGCGGTAGGGCGGCGGTGTGGCGCAGAGGTATTTGGCAATGGTATTGCCAAATACGCCGTTGCCCTTATTTATGAGAAATGTAGATAAATAGGGGGTTTCAGAGGTTTTTACAATGACATGAGAGGAACAGCGATAAGTCGCGTTTTTTTGCGCGTTTTTTTTGTTTTTTCTCATAACATCCTCCTTCCTATACTGCCGAAACCCTCATCGGTTGGGGCAACGGCGCGGGTCAATTTCAGCAATGCCAAATACTCGGATTCGGTCTCCTCGGCGGGTTTGCCGTATGCCGCCATGCTTTTTGCGCGGAGTTCCACAATGTCGCGGGTCGGCGCGATGGGCGGTAACGTCTTGCCCGACACCCAGCCTGTGTTACGCCCATCCACATTGAACGAGGCGTAAATCTGGTAGCGCGGGAGCGACATAAAATCCACCGCATCCAGTTCGGGAGCCATCGCCGCCATTGCCTTTGCGTCTTCGGCATTCAAGCCGAAAACAATCTTGTTGCGGGCGTTTGCGTCAATGCCAGAGCGGATTTCAGGCGGCAACTGCCCTCGGTATTGGTGGGCGAGTGTCAACGCTACGCCGAGTCCCCGCGCCTGTGCCAAAGCGTCCGAGAGGTCGGTGGGTAAAGCGAGATAGTCTTGTAATTCGTCAATATACACGCTGACCATATTTCGCTGGGACTGTGGTATATTGGCGCGGGAGAGCGCCAGCGTCCAAGTCATGCCCACTATGAGCGACCCAAGCAATCTCGCTGATTCCGCCCCGATAGTCCCTTTATTGAGAGGAACAAGCACGATTTTTTGCTTTGTGAATAAGTCCATCAGGCTGAACTTTGGCTTGCTCTGACCTAATACATTTCTCAGCCCAGGGCGCAAGAGGAATTGACGGATTTTGTTCAATACGGGGGCAATCTCAGCCCGCCGCCCCGATTCTTTCATGTCCTCAAAACCCTCCCAGTAAGGCTCCAAACCAATCTTGTCGCGGATACCGCCTGTCACCTTGCGGCGAAAATCCTCATCGATGAGCAGGGTCGGCAACCATAACAGTGACGCGCCCTCGGTCTGTGCCAGCGTGAGCAAGGCGGCGGATAGAACATCCTGTGAGCGTATCCCCCAGTTATCTCTAAATATCTCCTTGAACGAAGAGAGAATCGCGTCGGCAATAAGCATGGGGTCGCCGTAATCCTTGAACGCAAAGGGATTGAATCCAACGGGGCAGGGGTTGGTCGGGTCGAGTATGACCAAATCGTCCTCGCGCTCTTTTGGTAAGCAAGCGATAATGTCATTCACAAGGTCGGCTTTGGGGTCAATTACCAGCACACCGCGCCCCGCCTTCATGTCCGCAATAATTTGGTTTTTCATGACGGTAGATTTGCCGCTGCCCGTTGGCCCGATGATGAGGGTATGCTCCAATGCGTCTTTGGGTGAAATGCTGAGTTTTACATTGCCGCAAGTCGCAAAAGCGCGGTCATCGCTGCCCTCATACCACCTTGGCGGGAGTATCTGCTTTGGATGTAACCCCGCCGCGCCCGCAAACGCCGTGTCGCCAATCGGGAGCATAAAGAAGCTCGCCAGTTCCTTGACCGATAAATGTAAGGGGAAGTGCCACGGGATTTGCGCCTCGTTGATAGCCTCTGGTTTTTCGTTAGCGCAAGTAATCCTTACTCCCGCCGATTCCAGCGTTTTCAGCGCCGACACGATGGTAGAAAAATAGGCGCTTGACGCGCCTTTGCTGATGCCGATTCTCACGGCGGCGCTAAACTCATGCTGTGACGCTTTGTCGCGGATGGTCGTAAGGCTCTCATTTGAGGCGGTGCCGACATTGCCAATAGCCACTTGAAACCATGAAGCGTGAGGGTCTGGCATTTCACGCGGGGCGGGGGTGGGCGCGTAGGATTTGCCGAGGACAATCTGTAATACTACCTCCGCGCCCTTTGACACGTTGCTCATCGCCGCCAATCCCGCGCGAATTGCGGACAGGGTATAGTCAGTTTTTAGCGATAACAATGGCTTTGTGATTTTCAGTTGTTTGGCGGCTACTACCTTTTGATGGTCGCCCTCCTCAGTATCGCTAAAACGGATGTCGCCATGAACAGCGAACAGGTCGCGTATCTTGCGACAATGCTCCCGCTCACAGCCCAAGCGGTAATGAACCTCGCCATTGCTCCCGCGTATCTCAAAGACAATCGCCCCGCGAGGCACAGTGGTGGCAATATGGGTAAGCAATTCATGAACATCATCAAGCTCAAACGCCCGTTGCCATGTGACCTCCTGCCACTGTAAATCTGCTTGTCGGGTCATTCGCATTCGTCCCCCTTCACCATTTCCCTTTTTGCTTCCATACGCGCCACCCGATAATCCCGCCGATTGCGATGACGCAAAGTATAAGCAGAATCCACCATATCTGCGCCAGCCAAAGAATAGCCAGTCTCACGAGAAAAACGCTCAATGCGAACATCGCGGCAAACTCGGCCATGCGGACGATAAGCCTTTTTGGTTCTTTGTCCAATCATCTCACTCCCTCCTTGTAGTGCGGCACAGGGTAGCCAGGGATGACAATGTCACTCTCGATTTCGTCACCCCATGCGTCCCATTTTGCCTGATTGCGCCTTGCGAATAATTCCAGATACGGCCCAGGGGAACAACGCTCAATAATGGCATACTGCTCCTCTGGTTTGTGCGAGTGGTCTTGTGTCGGGGCAAAGAGCCAATTCGGTTGCGAATTGAACAGGATGGGCGCTTTGCCTCGTGTGCCGAAGAGCATAAACTCAGCGGAGTTTCTGAGATAATGCCCCAATCCCATGCGGGGTTTTACCCATATGAGAATGCTGCGAGGCGTAAATCCCCAAGCCTCCATCAGGTCGTAACTCTCACGGAGCGCGGCCGCCGTTGTCCAGAGCCACAGATGAGCGTCTGGCGCGGCGAGGTCGGCAATCGGCATCGCTTTGAGCCGTTCCATAGGCATTAGATTGTAATGCCTATTAGCGCCTTTGCTTCCATGTTGAAGGACGGTTGTGGGCGGGTCTGCCATGATAGTGGTGTATAATTTTTGTGTAACCATATATTGGTCTCCTTTCCTTGTTAGTTGCTCACACCACCAGTAAATCCCATGCCGCCATACCTGTGAAGAGGTGTAATATCTGATGTGTCAAGCGACAGGACAGGCGGCGACCTCTTGTCATTCCGCTTTTAGCGGCATGGGATAACTGGGTGTTGTAATTTTTGCGCTTTATGGTATAACCGTAAGCAGTATAGCGGATTTGCCACTACAATAGGTCAGCGATAGACGGTAATTACGAGCGGATTTGCTGCGAAATAGAATGCTGCCGCAAGCAAAATCACGAAACCCGCAATCAGTAGGTAATCAAGTTTTTTCACGGTATTGGCCTCCTCTCAAAAGTTTATTGGTAAATCGTCACTTGGACGATACTTGCCGCAATAACGGCCAGCAACAGCAACATCGCGGCGACAAGCATCCAGCGGCCTTGTGGTGTCATAATCCCGACCTCCTCTCGCGTTCGGTAGCGTCCTCGGCGGCGCGAATCATGTCGTGAGCCGCCTTATACATCTTGAATCTCATAGCGATTCGCCCAAGCCTCACCCGCACAGAGGGCATACGGCGGGCATCGGGTATGCGTTCCCAAATCCAGCCGATAAAACGGGCAACAAAGCTCAGCAGAACGAGCATCCCAACGCCAAATAAGATATAGCCAATCACATCAAAAGCGGCGTTTGTAGCGTCATTGAACATGTCTTACCACCTCATCATTCTGTCTCTGGCACTTATGGCGAACCCATCGGCAATCGCCTTACACCTTGCCGCCGCCTGTGGCACCATGCTTGTGAGATGCGCCTCCAACAAGGTGAGCGCGACCGCGTTTTCCATTGCGCCCTTGGCGAGCAGGGCGCGGCATTTTTCATGAGCATCCTCCAAAGCCGCGTCTTTCGCCAACTTCTTTTGGGCATACACAGTCACCAGCCCAGGATTTTTGACGATGCTCCCCATGAGCGTGGGCGAGAGCGTGTTGTCATTCGTGACAACGGAGATTTCTGTGGATGGGATTTGCGGCTCTGCCGTGAGGTCGGCTGTTCCCAGTAGACCGCGCCCCATCCGATTTCTTCCAAGTTCCATAAAACCACTCCTTTCAAGTTTTCAAGTTTCTCGGTTTTTCTCGGCAATTCTCAGGTTGAGTTTTTGCCTTTTCTGTGTTATACTTATTACACAAAACCACCCCCTTTCTGCGGCTACTCGAACCTCCTGATAACAGATTAGCAGTTTTTTGAGCCAACTAATATGACGCGAACAGGTCAATCATTGGTCGGGGGTTGGGTATCTTTTGGACATTTTTTAGACAAGGGGGAAGCACGATGAAACTGTGCTTTGGAACATTTGCGGGCGTGATGCTGGACAACAAAAATAACAAGTCGGCCAACAGGGAGCGCGTGGTTAGAAAACTGCTCACGATTCTCGACAACAGCGACAAGCAAGGCGAGGAGAGCGGCGTAGAACTTGAAAACAGCACCGACATTTCAATCGTCTATAAATATCTAAAACGCGAGCGTGACCTCCCCAATGACCTGCTCCAAAAAGAACTGCCCATCCAGTATCTGGACAAGCAGTTTGAGAATTATATAGAAAACTATTTGGGTCTGGATTACGATAAAATCCTCTCGGATTTCTTTTACCTCATTATGAGCGACAACACGCTGGCCCCCAGTGTCAAGGCGAAACTGGCGGTCAAAACGAAGCAGGCGGAGGACAATCTGCCGCATTATCTGGCCGAAATGTTCCGCTTTGTCATCAAGCACACCAGCAATGACATTGTAGAAAACGAGGGCGAGCCGATTGAGCGCGATTTAGAGTATGAGCATGTGTTCTATACCGAAATGGTGAGGCTCGGCGTTATCCAGCAAAACGCTGAGATTGTAGATTTTGCTATCGCTCCTTTGGGCAATCACGTTTATAGGGAACGAGCCGTGATGAAAATCTCCAACAGCGCGGAATGTATGAAAAACCAGAAGTTTAGGGACATTTTTCACCGCGAGCTGTCCCGCATGGTCAATGACAATTACAGATTCAAGGTAATCAACCGCAGTTTAGACCAGAGCGAATATTTCAAGGCAAATGCGGATGAACTTATTGACGGGCATATAGCCGAAATTGTAAGCGAGGAATATACTTATAATATTCTGGCTCAGTTATGTAAAATGGAGCGTGGGGATTTGGCGGTAAAGTATGCGGGGCTTCTGACCGATGAGAAGTTCAAGGGTAAGCTCAATGCGGTATTGGGGGAATAAGGGCATAAAAAAAGACCGCCTCGGTTGAGACGGCCTTTCATGCTTGCTTGCGATTGCTGAGACTGAACTATTTAGCCTTTGGGGCAATGACGCTCTCGATGTCATTGTTATCGGCTGGGCCGAAATATTCAGCGCCAAAGGATATCTTGGTTCCAAGGCTGGCCCCCACTTTTACTCCAACAGACAGAAGGTTGGGGTTATCGATAAGAACGCTGTAATAGCCTATGACATCAATGGATTCGCCAGGTTGAACTGTTATATCGTCAATATAGTGAGTCCAATTGTCTTTCTCTATGGGTTCGGCATAACCAGAGCCTACAATGGCGATATAAAGAGGCTGTATCCCTCCCGTTCCCGTAACAGAGTTCTTTACATAGGTATAGACCTTGTAAGGTGAATCCGACCCGTTGGTTAGATGCGCAGAAAACGGAACCATAAAGGCTTCGCTTGCGCGTCCCGCGATGCGATACATGGACTCATTTGAGCCTGGGTGTTTTGCGTTCCCAGCCACAAACTTTCCATACCACATCGTGTAATCAACGGTGATACCATCTTTGGTCTCTTGCCCTGTGATTTTCTCCGTCTCAGACCATGTGGTTTGAGCGTTCCCGCCGTTTTGGCTCGCACCATTCCCATTTGTCCCTGAGTCGTTTCCATTTTGACCACAGCCAGTCAAGAGAACAAGTCCCAAAACCAAGACTGCGGCCACAGCAGCAATAGAAGCAAGCAATTTGCCAGATATTTTACCACCTTGGCCAGTGGTTTTCATGATTTTGCTCATGATTTTCTCCTTTCTGGCCATTATCTGGCCAATAAACAATTTATGGCCAGCCCCTTTGGTTGACCACTGGACATATAATGCTTATTAGGATTATGTGACCAACGGTCAATCAAAGATGATAAATACTTGACAAGATATAAAACAGCGAGCCTGTCAAACAGACTTGAAATCATTATAGCATATTTGAGCATATTTTTCAATAGTTTTCTGGACATTTTACAAATTAGCGTTGCCGCTATCATGGCTTTACTTCCTGATAATATTGCTTTCTGACGCACATCCGTCTTTGGTGAGGCTAAACCAAAATTGCTTTTTATTGGCATCCGTTGGCAACACGAAATCATCTGAGAACACCACATTCTTACCGACACAGGACGACCCGAACATCCAGCTCATATCGGGCTTGGCCGCGCTGCTAAATGATGATAAATCAAAATCTTGTTCGGTATCATATACTTGAAGCCCCGCAAACATGCCAATCATCTTCTCGGCTTTGTCGGTAATTAGAGGGATTTTTGCTATTGGACTGTATGATATTCCCGAGAACATCCAGCTCATATCCGTGACATTGCCCGTGTCGAAGCCCAATCGCTCATTTATGGGGAGTTCCTCCGAGTCTGTTGGCCGCGTGTATGGCGTGAAATAAACAATATCCGATTTACTGCCAGCGAACATACCTGCCATATTAGTGACGTTGGAGGTGGTGAAACCTTTGAGGTCAAGCGGCGCATGGCTAAACTTGGTGAGTTCTTCATTGCGGCTATAAGAATCAATAAGAAGGACTATATCGTCGACATCACTATCTCCGCTTGGAGGCACACACTTATCCTCATCCTTATTACCAGTGAAGAAATAAACCAATGTTTTTCCAAGTTTTTTGAGTAAATCTTCCTCTTGGTCTTCTATTTGCGAATTGCTGGCTGGAATATAAATCTCGGCCACCTTTTGCTCGGGGGAATCTTCTATGCCTTCGCACATCACCCAATTCGTAGCAATCTCAGGCTGGAAGTTGGCAAACATCCAACTCATATCGGTCACATTTGTAGTGTTGAAACTGGACACATTGATAGATTGCGTAGCGGGGCCAAGAGCATAAAACATCTCAGCCATAATTGTTACTTTTTCGGTGTTGAAGCTCGACAGATTCAGAGTGGTGATATTTGACCCGCTAAACATGCCCTTCATATTTGTTACTTCACTGGTGTTGAAACTGGACAAATCCAGTGAGCCGCCCGATTCAACGTTGAGATACAGGTTCTCGAACATCTGCTGCATGTTCATCACTTTTGCCGTGTTGAAATTGCTGAGGTCTATTTCAGTAAGCGCGCCGCCAGAGAACATGCCAGCCATATTGACCACATTTGCGGTGTTGAGGTCTTTTATGCCTTGGATTTTCGGTGCTCGAACTGCCATAAACATGTAACTCATATCTTTTACATTTTGAGTGTTTATTCCAGATACGTTGATATTCCGCGCCCCGCGTGTCTCATTGAACATATTGCTCATGTTCAATGCCTTACTGGTGTCCCAACTGCTGATATCAATACGACATTTATCATTCCCGCAATTAGCCCCAGCATACACCGCGTCCTCACTATCACCGATGTCTTCGGCACATGATTTCCCCCCGCTGTAATTACACATGCCAAATCGAGAGCCTTGGAATATGCTTGAAAAATCCTCAACGTTCGATGTATCGAAGGACACGTTGAAATCCGCCATATCATTATTGTAGTAAAACATGCGGCTCATATTCGTGACATTGCCCGTATCCCTCGCAATAGCGCCCAAAGCGCTGCCGATATTATTGAAGTTCGCCCCCTCAAACATGGAGGTCATATTGGCTACATTTGTAACTTTCAGATTAGATAGCCCTTCGAGCTTAGTAGCGGCAAGCCCCTCATAGCATGAACCAGCCTTATTGTTGATTGGGCTTGGGCCGTAGGTATATTCCCGCATATAAGCGCAAACCTTGGTGTTTGTTATTGGAGATGTAAGGGCATTGGCGGCCTCCTTGACAATATCCGATATAAAATCAACGGTTGCGCCCACGACTGGGATAGGAAGACTGGGATTATCCCAATCAAACATCTCAAACCATTCCACACTGTTATCTCGCGGAACCAATCCACGCCCCAACAAGAAATAATCTGTATTTTGTCCCGTGTAGAAAAACAGATTTGATGAATCTACTGGCGCGTTCACCCAATCCTTTTGACCTATTGTAATGTTGTATAAGTTACTGCCATATTGGTAAATGATGGCATCGTTTGAGTTCCAATCCCACTGCTCACCAGAACAGGCTGTATCTGCGCCAAACCATGATAAGAATCCGCCTATTACACAGCCAACCTTATTGGCTAAACCCGATAGACCAGAAACCAGTCCTTTTAGAACGTCTCCCACGACTCCCGCCTTGATGTCTCCGACTTTCAGCGTGCCGTCACCAGCATATTCACCACAGGCAATCACTTGGCCGTCTTGGTGTTCGCCAATATCCCAACAGACCTTCGTATTGCCATACCATTTTTGCTCGCCTTTGCCTACGGTAGTGTCTGGAACACTATTTTGGAACGTTATTTTTTTTATATTTTCCCGATAAATTGGATGAGGCGCATTCAGCCAGTGGTGAAACTTGGGGAACTTGTCCTTTACACAGGTTTGCCACTCAGTATATTTATCCTTTTCGTCCTCCGATGGCTTAGTGCCACAGTCTGTTTCATACATGTCTTGGGTGATTGTGTCGGCGGTTTCTAAATAAGGGCCAACCGTATTATATGTGTTTCCGATTACTTGGTTGTCTTTGCTGGTATCAATGAGCAATTGGGCGGTAGATACGCTCATCAGCGAGTCGCGCTGGTCATCTCTCCACGCTATATCTACATAATACTCGCCTTCCTCGGCCTCAATATCTGCCGCAATGACAATCCGATAATTGTCTGGCTCGGTTTGTGGGGAAGCATTAGCATAAACATGCTCCATCTCCGATGGGAACTCGTCCAGCATAGAACCATCTGGCCTAACCAAGCTCATCATCACGCGGTTTGACCCCACTGGCTCAGCGGCATATACACTGTCTGGATTCGTTACGCGCTCAAAAGAGGGAGCGGCGGCAAGAACATTATATCCATTCAGCCAGTTGGTCTTTACATACATATAGTTGTCGGCAACATTGGTGAGGGATTCATCTTTGACAATGTTTATATCAATGACATCTTGTGCGAAAAATACATCTTGTTTAGGGAAGCTCGTATAGAGTATGCCAGCCAAGCCAAGAAGAATCAAAACATTGAAAAGCGCAAAATCTCGGCAGAAACTTGGAGACTTGTGGTATTTGCGAATTAGATATGTGTATAGATAGGCAATCACCACCAACCCCGCTACGCACGCGATTCCGAGCAACACCCACGGAAGCGCTCGGAAGATGCCAGCGATGAAGTTGTCCCAATCGCTTGGCATATCCGAAGCCGACTCATAAATATGGACTCTAATCGTTTGCGTGAGAGTGCGGGATTCCAGCATTTTTCAGACTATCTTTTACTTTGTTTGTGAGCATTGATAGCGTTCAGCGCATCAGCAGAGGTAGTTCCTGAGACTTGTCGTTTTATATCAGCAGTAATCGTAGCGTTACGTTGCGTGCTTGCCGCCTTTGCCACTTGGAGCGTATTAGCATTTGTCGCAGATAGATTGTTTCTGACGTTTGCGTTTGCCGCCGCCTCATTGCCGAGACGAGTTAGCGCGTCTTCCGCCTTCACCGCAGTGCTGGTCTGTGCCATTGTTGTTGCGCCAAGTATTGTTGAAGATTCCGTCTGGTTTGCGAGGTTCTTGAGTTCGGTGACAACCTTATCATCTCCCGCCATTGCTTGCGGGGACATACTGCTGACTTTTTCTACAAATCCAGTAGATAGACTTGCTTCCGTAGCAGTGCCATCAAGAACACTGGCTCTCATTGAATTAGAGAATCCACCGCCAAATCGCGTAGCCAAGCCCTCAGAAACAGCCATGTTCTGGGCTTCTGCTGCGGCCAGTTCGGGGCCTTTGAGCGTGCTGACATCCTGTATCATATTTCCTACACCCAATTTATTGACATAGCCCTTTTCTCTTGCCAATGTGAATGCTGCTTGCTGTTGAGCGACATTCTTTGGCCTCACTCGACCCTCTACAATGTCCCTGATTGCCCCCTCTCCCTTGGATGACAGCCCTATGGTCTCGGTAGCGACATCGTCATTGTGCATCTGTGTTCTCAGCGCGTTTGCCTGTGAGGAATCTCCCTGACCCGTGGCCTCATAGTTAGCAAGTGTTCTTTCTTTATTGGCACGTTCTTGAGTGCTCAGTTTCATATCGCGTTTGATATCGCCCTTTGATTTGATGCCACGGGATGCTTTTTCTTGCTTATATTTATCCATTTGCGGCATGACAGACTTGCCCATATCTGTCTGTCGGAAGGCGGCACCAGCGCCACCTTTGAGTGCGCCCATTGCCCCAGCGGACATACCGCCAGTCGCAATACCAACACCCACCATAGCGGCGGCTGAAACAGCGCCTTGAACCGCATTAGCGGCGGCGGCCATCAATGAACTACATTTTTTCATTAGCGGCTTTACAAACAAGATAGGGGCCGCTATCGCTACAAACATCCCGACAACTTGTATAATGAACGAACCCAAATTATCATGCGGCAGATTTTGGATTACCATTGACGCAATACTTGAAATGCCTACTATTGCCCCAAACGCTGGGTATATGAGCAATAAGCCGCCAAAGTTCTTGAACCAGATAAAGAAATACTTTTGGCCTTTCGGGTGAAGCCACAGCACGAAAGCCAACGGCGATACTATTGTCAAGGCTATCAGAAAAATCAGGCGTATGGAAGTGTATATGGTCGCCATAATAACGGCGTATATCTCAAACAAAACCAAAACCACTACAATCACCGCTAAAATCAACCAGATAAACTGTGCGTTTGCCAGCACCGCTAAACTTTTCGCACCCTCTTCAACAGCGGCGCTTGGATTGATAGAGCTTTCAATGAGTTCTTTTTGTTTGGCATCTGGCAATCTGCTAAAAACTCCATTCACGGCCATACACTGGTCATAGTCAGCGCCAGTCAGTTTGTAGTTGCTGCCACATAAAATCTTTGCCTGTGCCTCTCCTCCCGCACCCTCAATCAGATTGGCAATAGCTCCACCAGCAATGTTCGATACATCTACCAGCAAAACGCAGATATAAAACGACAGATTTATGGCAATGGCGGTTATCGCTATTTTCGGCGCAAGTTTTTTCAAGTGGTAGTTCGATATACCGATAGAAGTTATCATTGAGATAATGGCAATCAGCAGAATGATTATAAATATAATATTTGCCATGGTGGTAAATGCCCCCGTAACATCCCGCATAACCGTAAATGAATCGCCATTATTGAAAATACGAACAGTAAACATCCCATTCATTAGGCTGATAAGTGCTTGCGTTACCCCTTTGGACATCAGAATAAACGGACACAGCATAAACGCCATCATAAATCCCGCGCCCTTTGACCATGTGGATATACAGTTACCAAGCTCAACTATGGCGTCAACAAAGTTTTTGATGCCTTTTATAATATTCACGAGGGTATCAATACCCCAAATACCGACATGTCCAGCCGATACGCCGAGTAGTGGTGTTGTATCAGCACCCGCCTCTATGTATGCTGCCGCTTCTTCCTCCATGCTGAGCGCATTGGCATTAGATACAGCCAACAGCGGGGATACCAGCATGTTGGCGAGCAACACGACTGGTAGAAAAATAGTGAGTGCCTTTTTTATTCGGTTTTTCATTTACTGTTTCCTGTTCATGCTTATTCTAATAGTAATAGACCAAAAACAAAAAAGCAATAGAACTATTGAGTTTCACATTATGTCCTCCTCCAAACAAAAACCGCCTCTAAATCAAATGAGGCAGTTGATATATAGCGCAATAACATGAATCCCCTAAAACGTAACTATGTCCAACTGAAATAGGAATAAATCAAATGGGACCGTTTTAGGGGAATGTAAAACATCTGAATATCAGATATTTCCTCTTGATTCTATATGCTCCTTTATGTGCTGTCAATAATGATTATTCGCATAGTGTCAAATACTGGATTGGATAATCATCAGGGGTTGAGACTTATAGGGCTTTCTACTAAATATGTCTTTATTTGTAGGCACCGCACAGGAGTGAGCGCCCCATCCTCGCTTGACACCAATTGAAAGTAAAAATCACAACACTCAATCCACGCCGCCGCTAATTGTATTCTTGCCTCTGTAATACCGTGTCGCCTCGCTCATAATTACCCCTATTTCACCCCTATTCTCGCCCCATATTCCATGTAACAATGTCTTTGAGCCGAAAGGCATCGCACATTGAAAGGTGGAATACACAATGAGAATCCAAGTCAATCTGGGAACCCGCAAGCGCAAGGAATTGGCTGAGGCGGTCGGTGAAATCATCGGTCAAGACAGCCGCTACCAAGGAGCGCCGACCTACGCCTATGAAATTGGGCGTGTGACGGTGGAACGCGATGGGACGCTCTCTTTTGAGAGTAAGCACATTCGGGACGCAGCATTTACGCACAGGCTGTTGGAGGGTTTGCGTGGGAGAGGCTTTGCTCCAGAAGTGATTGAGGGACATCTGCCTCAAGGATTAGAAGAGGTAGTGTCCGATGAAGTGTCGGCAACCGCCGCCGAAAACGCTCCTGAGCCACCCGCCGAGACAGAACCTGACAAACTCGTTATCCAAATACCGCTTGAAGATTTCAGCAGTAACGCGATTGAAAATCTGCGACTATTGGTGGCGAGCAAGGCAACCCTCATCAAAAAAGCGCTCAAAGTCAGCGACCTCACCATTCGCCAGACCGAGGATACTCTCGACTTTCCGTGGTTTGACACGATGCCTGAGGCGTTAGCAATCAAAGTTTATACGCAGTTTATCGAGCAACTGTGTAACATGGCAAAAACGCAGACACGGATTATCGCGGTAGAAAAGCCCACGGACAACGACAAGTTTGTGATGCGGCTGTTTCTCGTGCGACTCGGCATGAAAGGTGACAAGTATGCCGATGCCAGACGCATATTGCTCCGCGACCTCACAGGTAACGGTTCGGTCAAGGACGCGAACGCAGTCAGACCGACAGCGCGGGTGGATTCAGCAGAGGGCGCGGAGGCAATGTCAAACAGCGCACACTACCCGCCCGAACGCAATCAACTCCCATGCCGTAAGTTCTTCCGCAAGTTCATTGAGTATCTTCTCTCTGAGGATGAAGATGATGGAGAGTTTTTGCCGTAAAGTCACCGCAACCACCCAAAAAATCCCGCCATATCGCATGACGGGATTTTTACACAGCAATAGAACGAAATCAGTAATCCCACCTCGTCCGCATTTCTACGCCGCTATCATGTAATAGGCGGGCTATGGTAGTATGCCCTACGCCAAACCGCCCCGCTATTTCATCAGTTTTTGTGCCGCTGTTGTATAGGGCAATAATTTCCGCGCTGTGTTTTGCTATTTTGCTGTGCGTTACCGTGACCCCACGCTTTTTGAGGTGCTTGCTAATAGCATTGCGCCCACAGCCGTATTTTTTGGCAAGAGCATAAGTGGACGCGCCCTGCTGGTATTCCGCTACAATGCCGTCTATTTCCGCCGCCGTTAGCCGCTTTTGTGGTTGCTGGATTTTCCGCGCGGCAATTTCGCCATGTTCATCTACAAAAGTTTTGCTTGACCCCGCCTCTTCGGTTGTGCTATTATATGGGGTAGATAGGGCATTTTGGCGGTAACGCAATAAGCGGTCAAATTGGTTTTCGTCAAGTGCCGATAGGGCCACCAAAACCGGCGATAAATCGCCAAAGTGAAAAGAGAAGAGTGAAGAGTGAAAAACAAGAACGGGTTTGCCGTTTTGTGCTCTTCACTCTTTTCATTTTTCACTCCCACTCATCACTGGCTGTGTGATGGGACTTTTCATGTAATACTAACGGAGGCCAAGTTATGAAGGATGTAATATTTACTGTAAGCTTCATTTTGTCATTTTTGTTGTTGGGAGTTATATGGCTGTGCGAAAAGAAAAAAATCAAATTTATTAATCTAAAATATCAAAGAATCATAGGAATAACAGCGATAATATTGTGGGCTGTTTGGAGTATATCTGACCTTGTAGACTTTTTGAAGGATGTTTTTGCCTAACCCCCGCAACCACCACAAAAAAGCCGCACCAATTGGTGCGGCTTAAAAAAACGAAAGAAACAAAGAGCTATAAAAACTTTCAACTTTCAACTTTCAACTTTCAACTTTCAATTGTTTATGTCATTCCCATCCGGTATTTTGCCAATTGACGCCGGTATGCGTTCTCATTTTGATGGCTTCGCTTTGCGGCAGGGGATAGAGGTAATATTTTTCCTGCCAGGAGGCGCGTTCAAATCCGATCCTGGTATAGGTCAGGTTGCTGCCGTTTTGGGTGATGCTCATTCCCGTGAGGTAATGTTCCGTTTCTTCGAGTATTTTCCATCTCCTGACGTCGAAGTAGCGATGTTCTTCAAAAGCAAATTCTATCCGTCGTTCATTGCGGTATTTTTTTTCAAACGCTTCTTTCGACAGGCCTGCCGGGAAAATTTTCATGCCAGCCCTGTCGCGCACGGCGTTTACTGCATCGCAGGCGCTGAAGCGGTAGTTCCGTCCTATCTCTATTTTTTCGTCGGGGCCATGCGACTGGTAGGCCGTTTCGGCAAAATTGAGGTATATCTCGGCCATTCGGAGCAGGCGTACTGCCCCGTCGGCATTGTTGTCGCGCTCGGATTTCCAGTTGTTGTACTTTCTCAGGTAATAGCCCGTGCGGGTGGTTCGGCGGTCGGCGACGGTAATGCCGTCGGGTTCGCCCACGCAGGTGTTCACCGTCGGCGCGCCGGCGGCAGGCAGCGTTCTCGGCGCTCCGTTATAATAGATGGTGGCATAAAAACGGGGATCGCGTCCTTCGTAGGGATGGTCGGGATCGTATCCGGAAGCGGCGTTGATGATGGGGTTCAGGTGCTGTTCGTCCCTGTAGCCGGTGATGGGCGGTTCGCCCGTTGCCAGCATTTCGTAGCTGTCCACCAGTTCCTGCGTAGGACAGGGGCCGGCTTTGAGCTGTCCGGGCGTAGAAGGCATTCCTGCGGAACTCCACACTTCCACCGCCGTTCTGCCGTAGATGGTTTCCTTGTCGTAGGCCCGCTGTTCGTCGGGGCGGGTGATGAAATAGAGCGCATAGCTGTTTTGCGCGATAGCCGGCTTCGGCGTGTCCTCAAAGAGTTCGTATCCGTGGCTGAGGCACTGGTAGAGCGCTTCGCCGGTGATTTTGGTAGCTTCCTCCAAGCTATAGCCTCCATCGTTCCACAGGGGGCTTATGGCGTAAGTGACGGCCTGCGACTTGATGGCATGGGCGACAGCCCGCGTCATGATGCCCGCCTGCCCGTAGAAGACGTTCCACGAAAAACCCCGTTGTACGTCCGGACGCGCCAGGGCGGAATCGCAGTCGGCCAGAATCTGCTTTACCACTTCCCCGAAAGGCGCCCGAGTGTCGGCGCCGTAATCGTGATCGACGGTATAAGCCTCCGTGATAATGGGAACGGCGCCATATCGCTTGATCAGCTGAAGATAATAAAACGCCCGCAAGGTATAAACTTCCGCACTCATCCCGCTGACTTCCGCTTCCGTGAGCATCACGTCTTCCGCCACCACATGGCGGATGTTGGCCAGGAAGATATTGCACTTGCGAATGCCTTCGAAATAGCTGCTCCACGGATTGCCGTCGGTAGCGGAAAAGGAAGCGGCATTGTACACGTTGCCGTACCAGTAGCTGTACAGCGAGTTGGCAAAATTACCGTCGGCTTCCTGCGCATCGTCGCAAAGCGCCGAACGGTTGTAGTGGGTTACCGGCACGTAGAGGTAACAGGCGTTACGGTACGCGCCGATGCCCCCTTTGGTGGCAAACACTTTCGGTATCGTGCTTCGCCCGTCGTTTTCCATTTCCAGCAGGTCGTTGCAGGAGGTGTAAATGAGTCCTGCACCGACCGAGAACCATACCATCACATATTTTTTCATTGCATCCATGATTTAGAATTTTATACTTAATCCGATATTGTAAATCCGGTACACCGGGATGGACATAAAGTGTCCTTCCGGGCCGTAGTCGTCTGTGTCTAAGTGGTGCCACGTGAGCAGATTTTGTCCGCTCAGCAGCAGCCGTACCTTTTCCGCGCCGATGAGCCTTGCCGCCCTGTCGGGAAAGGTATAGCCTATTTCGAGGTTTTTCAGCCGCAGATACGATTTGTTTTCCAGCCAGAACTCTCCTGCTTCGTGGTTGGCGTTGGCTTTGGTGGAGAGCGCGGGAAAAGTGATCTTTTCGCCTTTGGCATAACGTTCTTCCGTCCATGCATTGCGGTGCAGTGTGCCGTACACGCCTTCAAAGCTGTATTCCACGCGGCCGTCGCCCTGTAATATTCCGTAGAGGCCGCCCACTCCCTGAAACATGACGTTCAGGTCGAAATTGCCGAAGGTCGCTCCTGCATGAAAGGCATAGGTGTAGAGCGGTTGGCTGCCGAACCCGATCGGCGCCTTGTCCTTTTCGTTGATGATGCCGTCATTGTTCAGGTCGTAATATTTCAGGTCGCCCACTCTCGGCGTTCCTATTTCATACAGCAGGCCGCTTCCGATCAGTTCTTCCGCGCTGTTGAAATAGCCGTTGCCGTTGTGCCGGTCTGTCAGGTAGCCGAACTGCTGTCCCACAGGATAGCCTTCTTCCCATTTGCGCCAGGCATAATCTTCCGCCCGTTCGCTTTCGTCCGAAAAAATGATCCTGTTTTCGGTATGCGCCAGCCATCCTCCGAGATGGAAAGAAAAGCGGCGGTTCACGGTTTTGATGTAATCGGCTGCCAATTCGTAGCCTTTGTTTTCAAAGAGGCCGTTGTTCACTTTCGGGAAATTATCCAGTGGGACGCCCTGGTAAAGCGGGGTAACGGATATTCCGCCACAGATCATGTTGTTGATTTTTTCCCTGAAAATGTCTGCCGAGAAGGATATGTTTCCCCACAGGGAGAGGTCGATCCCGTAGTTTTGGCGGACGGATATTTCCGGCATCAGGTTGGGGTTGGCGATCTGTCCTTCGTAAGCGTATCCGCTGGTAAGGGAGATATTGTCCAAGTAGGTATATCTTCCCAGCCCGCACTGGTCATTGGCGGCCTGTCCGTAAGAGGCTCTCAGTTTGAGCAGGCTGAGCCATGAAAGGTCGCCGGCGAAGGCTTCTTCCGACACCACCCATCCCACCGCGACCGCTTGTACCGGCGTAAACCGTTTTTTTCTGGAATACTGGTCAGACCCGCTATATCCCAGATCGTATTTGACCAGATAGCGTCCGTTATATGCATAGGCTAATTCCAGCCCTGTGTTCACCCGTTTGTAGGGAAACACTTCGGTGGGCGTCACCAAGTTCTGGAAATGGGAAAAGGCGAAAGCAGCGATGTCATGTTTGCCGAAGCTGCGTTTGTAGTCAAGTACGCCCTTGTAGTTCAGGTTATAGTAGAATGAGGATGTTTTTCCGTAGGACAGCGGCGTGTCCACCGCCGTAACAACCGACATAGACGGCAGTTTTACTATTAGTGTAAAGCCTGAGGATCAGTTGGAAGTGTCCTTTGTCGGTTACGAGTCGCAAACCGTTGCGGTGGGCGAACGGAAAGTGATCGCCGTGCAGCTCAAACCCAAAGCCGACGAACTGGAAGAGGTGACCATCGTGGCCTTCGGCAAACAGAAAAAGGAAAGCGTGGTGGCATCCGTTACCACCATCAACCCTGCCGAACTGAAAGTGCCTTCCAGCAACCTGACCACTGCCCTGGCAGGCAACATGGCGGGGGTGATCGCCTACCAGCGAAGCGGAGAGCCGGGAAAGGACAATGCCGACTTCTTTGTCAGGGGCATCACCACTTTCGGAACCAACACAAGCCCGCTGATCCTCATTGACGGTATCGAGCTGACCTCTACCGATCTGGCGCGACTGCAACCCGACGACATCGCCAGCTTTTCCATCATGAAAGATGCTACTGCTACTGCCTTATACGGCGCGCGCGGAGCCAACGGCGTCATATTGGTGACCACCAAACAGGGCGCCGCCGGGCCGGCAAAAATCTCCCTGCGTGTGGAAAATTCCCTTTCCATGCCCACCCGCAACGTGGAACTGGCCGATCCGATCACCTATATGCAATTGCACAACGAGGCTGTGCTTACCCGCGAACCGCTGGCAAGGCTTCCCTATTCGGACGACAAAATCCGATATACCGCCGAAGGCAAGTATCCGCTTTATTATCCGCAAACCGACTGGATGGACATGTTACTCAAAAATTATACCATGAACCAGCGGGCCAATCTGAGTGTCAGCGGGGGCGCAGACATCGCCAAATACTATGTGGCCGCTTCCTTCGCCAAAGACAACGGCATCCTGAAAGTGGACAAACGCCAGAATTTCAACAACAACATCGACAACAAATCTTATACCCTGCGCGCCAATGTCAATATCAACCTGACGAAAACCACCGAACTGGCGGTACGCTTAAGCGGCTCCTTCGACGATTACAGCGGGCCGCTCACCGGCGGAACAGATATGTACAACCTGATCATGCATACCAATCCCGTACTTTTTCCCGCTTATTTCCCCGTAACGGAGGACAGCAAATTTATCAACCATATCATGTTCGGCAACCATCCGGACGGATATACCAATCCCTACGCCGAAATGGTACGGGGCTACAAAGACTGGTCGCGTTCGCAACTGCTGGCGCAGTTGGAAGCAAAGCAGGATATGAACTTCCTTACCGAAGGGCTTTCTGTCAGGGCAATGCTGAATATTTCGCGTTTGGCGCAGTTTTCCGTCAACCGTTTTTACATTCCCACCTATTACGCTATCGGCAGCTTTGATAAAATGACGGGCGAATATAGCCTGAAGCGGCTGAACGAAAACGGAACGGAGTATCTGGATTACGGCGAAAACCCGGGCGACAGGATGATCAACTCCACCTTCTATTTTGAAGGAATGCTCAACTATGCGCGCGACTTTGCCGAAAAGCACAGCGTGAGCGGTTTGCTCGTTTTCATGGCGCGCAACGAACTGTATGCCAACGCCGGTACCCTGCAACTGTCGCTCCCCTCGCGCAATCTCGGACTGTCGGGACGCCTGACCTACGGCTACGACAAGCGCTACTACACCGAGCTTAACTTCGGCTACAACGGCTCCGAGCGTTTCCACCCCGACCACCGTTTCGGCTTTTTCCCTTCGGGGGGCATTGCATGGAACCTTTCCAACGAAACATTCTGGGAACCGCTCAAACCGGTGGTATCCAACCTGAAGCTGCGCTATTCCTACGGACTGGTGGGCAATGACCAGATAGGAGCCGCAACGGACAGGTTCTTTTACCTTTCGGAAGTGAGCATGAACGATCCGGCAAAAAGTCGGACTTTCGGCAGGGAAAAGGGAGAAAGCCTGAACGGCGTGACCGTCAATCGGTATGCCAATCCCGACATTAGCTGGGAGGTGGCCGTCAAACAAAATTTCGCCCTGGAACTGGGGTTGTGGGAAAAGCTCAGCATCATTGCCGAATATTTCATCGAATACCGCAAGAATATCCTGATGGCGAGGGCTTCCATACCCTCGACCATGGGACTGTCGGAGGTGATGAAAGCCAATGTGGGAGAAGCTTCGGGACATGGCGTGGACATCAGCCTGGAATACCAGCAGAACTGGACTACGGAGTTCTGGACTTCGGCGCGCGCCAATTTCACCTACGCTTCCAGTCGCTACGAGGTATATGAAGAACCGCAATATCAGGAATACTGGCGCCTGCACGAAGGCAAAAAGCTTTCCCAGGAATACGGCTACATTGCCGAGCGGCTGTTCATCGACGACAAAGAGGCCGCCAACTCGCCGCCGCAGGAAATAGGCAATGAACCCTATGGGGGAGGCGACATCAAATATACCGATGTGAGCGGCGACAAAAAAGTCAATACGGCAGACGTCGTGCCGATCGGCAATCCTCTCGTCCCGGAAATCGTATATGGGTTCGGCTTCTCCACAGGCTACAAGGGATGGGATGTATCGGTATTTTTTCAAGGCGCCGCCAACGAATCATTTTGGATCGACGCGGCGAGCACTGCTCCCTTCCAGTCACACACCCAGTTGCTGAAAGCTTATGCCGACAGCCACTGGAGCGAAGCCGACCAGGACGAATATGCCCTCTGGCCGCGACTGAGTAACAAACTGGTCAGCAATAATGTCGCCCGCAGCACATGGTTCATGCGCGACGGAGCCTTTTTGAGGCTCAAACAGGCGGAAATCGGTTATACGATCCCCGGCAAATGGCAACAAAAACTGCGAATCGGACAGTTGAGATGCTATCTCAGCGGAACCAACCTGTGGCTGTTGAGCAAATTCAAACTTTGGGATGTGGAAATGGCCGGCAACGGATTGGGGTATCCCATCCAGAAAGTATTCAATATAGGATTAAATGTAACTTTTAATTAAAAAACAGCATGAAAAAAAGTAAAAAAACACCGAACGTACGGCGCAGCTATGCCGCACGCGGCATAGGATGTCTCATCATGGCGCTGGCCTGCTGGTGCATGGCCTGCAACAAATGGATAGACGTAGTGCCGGAAGGTATCAGCGAACTGGGCAATGCTTTCTCCCTTAGAAGCGAAGCCAAAAAATACCTCTACACCTGTTATTCCTACATGCCTGCACACGGCAATCCAGAGGGCGATCCCTCCATAACGGGCGGAGACGAACTGTTCCACGTTTTCGACTATGGCTGGACATGGGTATCGAACGCAGGCGGTTACCTTTCCCGGGGGCAGCAACATGCGGGCAATGTGCTGTTCAACGACTGGGGGGGGATGTACCGGGGTATCAGGGACTGCAATATTTTCCTGGAAAATGTGGCTTCCGTACCCGACCTCCGGCAAACGGAAAGAGACCGGTGGATAGCAGAAGCGAACTTCCTGAAAGCCTATTACCACTTTTGGTTGCTGCGCAAATACGGCCCCATACCGCTTATCAGGGAGAACCTGCCGATCAGCGCCGGAGTGGAGGAAGTGCGGGTGTGGCGCGAGCCTGTGGACACCTGCGCCAACTATATCATACGGCTGATTGAACGGGCAATACCGTCGCTTCCGCTGTTTATCACCAATGAAACGGAGGAGCTGGGACGCATCACGCAAGTGATAGCCCGCGCCGCCAAAGCCAAAATATTAGTGACCATGGCCAGCCCGCTCTTCAACGGCAACACCGACCAGGCCACCCTGCGCAACAGCCCCGACGAGCCGTCGCTTTTCGATCAGGAGTCACGGATCGAAAAATGGAACAGGGCGCTGCAAGCCTGCGAAGAAGCCATTGCCGCCTGCGAAGAAGCCGGCATCAACCGCCTCTACAGGTATCCGGGCAACCCGCGCTACACCCTTTCCAACGAAATCATACAGCAACTCACCCTGCAATGCGCCTTTACCGAAAAATGGAACGAGGAAATAATCTGGGGCGACTCGGGACAGGCGATCCACCTCGGTCTGGTTCTCTCCTGTTTGACGGCGCTGAACCCCAGTTTCGCCACCAATATCAACTATTTTAAAAACGATATGGCTGTCCCGTTGAAAATAGCCGAAATGTTTTACTCTAAAAACGGCGTACCCATCAACGAAGACAAAACCTGGAATTACGGACTGAGAAACGAACTTCGGACGGCCGGAGCAAACGAAAAAATGTACATCCGGCAGGGGGAAACTACCGCCAACCTGCATTTCGACCGCGAACCCCGCTTCTATGCATTCATAGGCTTCGATCGGGGAATATGGTACGGACACGGACAATATGAAGATTCCAAAACAAGCGACCTGTTTTATGCCAAATATCGGCTGGGAGAACTCACCGCCGGAGAAAGCCGCGCCACTTGTGCTGCAAAAAAATACGACCATTTTGAGAACGAACAAACCAAAGTCAATGACTATGGAGGGCCAATCACCGTATGGCCGGTGATGCGCCTGAGCGACCTCTACCTGCTGTATGCCGAAGCCCTGAACGAAGCCGCCGATTCGGAAACCAACAGAGCCTTGGCACGGCAATATCTGAACCGCATCCGGGATCGCGCCGGATTAGGCACGGTGGAACGCTGCTGGGACGACTTCTCTTCCACCCCCGACAAATACAAAACGCAAGCCGATTTGCGGAATATCATCCGGCAGGAACGGACGATAGAACTGGCCTTTGAAGGACAGCGTTTCTGGGACATCCGCAGGTGGAAAACAGCCGCTCAGGAATACGAAACACCCATTGAAGGATGGAACTGGGAAGGAATAGGACTGCTGTTCTATCGACGGCAGTTCATCTTCAAACAGCAGTTCGGAATAAAGGATTATTTCTGGCCGATCGCCAACAGCGAACGGGACGTCAACCCCAACTTAGTGCAAAACATCGGATGGTAAGCACAAAACAGTAAAAAATCATCATTAAATAATACTAAAAAATAACAGGTATGAAAAAAGGTATGAAAAAAGTATGGATCATCGCTGCAGGCGTCCTCTTGTGGGCGGGATATGCCTGCAATCATCGGGACGAAGCGGCGCAGGACGACGCCGGCGCGCCGGCGCCCCTGAGCGGGAACGTAAACGTGACCAATTTCCCCGGAGGCGCTATTCTGCAATACGAATTGCCCAACGACCCCAATGTGCTCTACATACAGGCCGAATATGAAATCCGGCCGGGCGTGCTTCATCGCACCAAAGTGTCGTTTTATTGCGATACGATACGCGTGGACGGTTTCGGCGCCGTCGGGCGCTATCCGGTAAACCTCTATTGTGTAGGCAGGAACGGGAAAAAATCGGACCCCAGGGTGGAGTTTGTCGAACCCGAAACACCCCCGGTAGCGCTGGCTTTCGCCGGCCTGTCGGTGGTAGAAGCCTTCGCCGGGGTGAGGGTGTTTTTCCGTAACGAAGCCGAAGCAGGGTTAACCATCGAAGTGTTGATCGATTCGCTCGGAACGGGCATTTGGGAACCTTTGGACAATTTTCCCACCAAGCAGCCGGAAGGTTCTTTCCTTGTGGGAGGCTTGGAAAGTAAGGAACAGCATGTAGCCGTTTACGTACGCGACCGGTGGGGCAACAAATCGGATACTTTGGAAGCGTGGGTGACCCCCCGCTTTCAGGAGCATATCCCCAAACCTTACGCCCCTTACCATCTCCTTTCCGATGTCGACGAGCCTCTCGACAACAAGGATGAATTTAAAATCAATTCCCTGTGGGACAACCAATACTATGTCTTTTACGCGAAAGTAGCTCCTTTTCCCCGTACTTTCACTATCGACTTGCAGGTGAGCGCTATTCTGAACAGCATCAATATCAAGCACTGGGACCTTGTCGGCGCCATGTACGCGAGCGTATGTCTGAAAATATTTGAAGTCTGGGGATCCAATGTACCCGCTCCCAAAGACGACCTGTGGGGCGGCGACTGGGTACAGCTCGGTATTTTTGAAACCATTAAGCCGTCGGGGAAAGACGGGCCGGTGACGGCCGAAGACCACGAATACGGCTGGACCAAAGGCGACACTCACGAGATTGTTCCCTTTGAAGGCAACAGCAACCCGTATGTCCCTGTGCGTTATGTCCGTTTCCGCGTACTGGAAACCTTCGGGAGTTCGATAACCGGAACCCTTGCCGAACGTGAAATGGACTTTTACGGTCAAATCCAACGATAAAACAGCATTAAAAAATAAACCTTTTCAATAGTTACCCTAAAAAAATAATAAAATGAAACGTTATATCATCATCATCGCTTTAGGCGTCTTTGTTGGTGCGGGAATGTTTTCCTGTGCCGAGATGGACGATCCCTATCGAGAACTGATCGTCCCCAACGGTATTTTCTATCCGGCCAAGGTGAGGGAGGCCAAAGTAAAGCCCGGTTTCTACCGCGCCGCGATAGACCTGATGCCCAACGCCGATCTGAGCGTAGTAAAAGCCCGCATCTACTGGAACAATTATACCGAGTGGGCGGAATTTGACATACCGGCGGGAGCGGATTCGGTGCGGTGCGAAGTGGACAGCCTGTCCGAAACCACCTATACCTTTATGATCCACACCCGCGACATCAACGGCAACGAATCGGTGCCGACAGAAGCAAGCGGAAGCGTTTACGGCGACTTGTATGCCGGCATGCTCTATCCGCGAAGCGTTGCCTCATCCGTACTCACCGGCCAGCAACTGGCCATCACCTGGCAGGATGCGCAGGGAGCCACGATGCTCTATTCCACCGTATCCTATACGGATCATACCAATCCTTCCGCGCCTGTCAGGAAGAACTATCGCGTCCAAAACACGCAGTCCACCACGATCCTTACGGGCGTCAAGAGCGGCGAATCGTTCAGCGTGGTTTCCGTGTTCCTGCCCGAAAAAGGCCTCGACCCTGTGGAAAGCAGAGCCGTAAGCTACCACAGTGAATAGTGTATATCAATAATTCTAAATATCAATAATTCTATTTTTTAATTTAATTTTTTTAATTTTTTTTAATTTTTTTTAATTCTATTTTTTAATTTAATTTTTTTTTAATATGAAAACATCAATATCTATTAGAAAAGTGGCTGTTACCCTATTGATCGGTGTAATGGCAATGGCGTCCTGTAAGAAGGACGAAGAAGTAGCAGTAAGTGGCATTACGCTAAACAAAAGCGCCCTGCCGCTTGTAGTAGGGACGCAAGAGAAGCTCACTGCTACCGTGACACCTCAAAACGCAAGCCATGCGGAGGTGAGTTGGAGCAGCGATAATCCCGAGATCGCTAGCGTTACTGCCGGCACGGTGAAAGCGGTGAAAGCCGGTAGCGCCGTCGTTACGGCTGCCGCAGGCGGCAAAAGCGCCACCTGTACGGTGACCGTTACTAATGCCGTTGTGGCTGTTACCGGCGTTACCGTGACGCCGGTAAGCAAGGAACTGACCGTCGGCGAAGTCTTCACGCTCGAAGCCGTCGTAGCTCCCGACAATGCCACCAATCCTGCCGTAAGCTGGAGCAGCAACAATACGGATGCAGCCACAGTGAACCCTGCTACCGGTGAAATAAGCGCAGAGGCTGCCGGAACGGCTGTGATTACCGCCACTACGGCCGACGGCGGAAAAACGGCGTCCTGCACCGTTACCGTCAACGACCCGGCCATTATGGTTACGGATGTGGCGGTATATCCCGAAAACTATGAACTGGTAATGGGAGAAACATTTACGCCTGTGGCAACCGTGTATCCTGCCGAAGCCAGCAATAAAACCGTAACATGGAGCAGCGACAATACGGATGCAGCCACAGTGAACCCCGCTACCGGCGAAGTGACGCCCGTAGCCCCCGGAACGGCTGAGATTATCGCCACCACAGAGGACGGCGGAAAAACGGAGTCCTGCACCGTTACCGTGATCAACGTCAAGGTGGAAAGCGTTGCGCTGGACCTGACGGAAAAAACAGTCAATATGGACGCTGACCCACAGACATTTTCGCTCACAGCGACCGTCTCGCCGACGCAAGCCGACCCAACGGTAACATGGAGCAGCGACCATCCCAAATTGGTATCGGTGGATGAAACAAGCGGGCTGATCACCGTTCACGCCCCGGGCGAAGCGATCATCACCGCTACGGCAGGCAACAACAAAACAGCCACCTGTACGGTCAACGTAACCAAAAGCAGCGGACGAAGCTCATGGACGATAGCCGGCTTTTCCTCTGAAAATGGTATCTACACACCGGCAGATGCCGTTCTGGCGGCGGACTTCAGCTCATTTGGTCATGCATGGTACACGTCATTCGGAGCATCCTTTCCGCAATGGATTGCTATTAACATGGCGCAACCGCAGATTATTTCCGGTATTGTGCTGTATAATGCAACTTCAGATCCCACAGTACAGTGGCCTGGAAATGTCAGCATAGAAACCAGTAATGACAATAGCACATGGGATAAGCATGTAGACAATATAGCCATCCCAACCAGTAATGTGGCGGGCTACGACAACATAGTAAGGATTCCTTTGCCTGAGCCGGTGACAGCCCAGTATTTCAAGCTAACCATACATAGCTGCCAGCCTAATGGTGGCGGGCATACCAGCGTTTCAAGGTTAAAAATATTCGGGGATTGATCATAAACCCTCCAACGGCGATACCACCTCCGGCAGGCGACAAATCCTGCCGGAGGAAACCGTCGGAAATGATTGATAATTCATCCTTCATATCATGCAAAATATCATTTCAATTTTATTCAAGTATATGAAAGCAATCGCTTTTCTTTGTCTTTTTTGCCTGTTGGCCGTGCCGCGGGCTTATTCCCAAACTGTCCCGCCGTTAGATGTGAAGCCCGACACATGGCATGCCGTGGATGGCCTGGGACGGACATTGTCCACCTACGATGCGGGCGATGCCGATTATTACAGCGCCAACGGGGTGGGCAGCCCAAAAAACAGATACGTCGGTATCTACTATTTTACCGCGCAGGGGTATCATTCCACCTACACATGGCCGTACAACATTACCGAACGGCTGAACTCCGTTTCGCCGGAAGTGGCGGCAGCGGCTACGCATGATTATTACCACAGCCTGTGGCAAACAGACCAAGCGCCCAGCTGGATATGGGACGAGCCGGTGTTTGGCTATTACTCCACCAACGACGCTTTCGTCCTCCGCAAACATGCGGAATTGCTGGCAGATGCCGGAGTGGACGTCATCTTTTTCGACTGCACGGTGGGATTAACCACCACGGCCTCCTACAAGGATGTTTTTAACGCCTTTTCCGCGGCGCAGCAGGACGGAGTCCGCGTGCCGAAAATCGCTTTTATGCTGCCGATGGGCGACCTTGTGAGCAATGTGACGTACCTGAGGCAACTGTGGGACGAAATGTACAGCACAGGACTTCACCAGGATTTGTGGTTCTACTGGAAAAATAAACCGTTGATACTGGCGTACGACAATAATTTGCGGAGTTCCTCAGACCCGATCGATCAGCAGATTCTCAATTTCTTTACCTTTCGGAAAGGCGAGGGCATGCCATGGGTGGTGGGGGAGACATTCATGGGTACAACCCCCATCACCCCGATGTGGGACTGGCTGTGCCCCTATCCGACGCCCAAACGCTACATCGACGGCAATCTGGAGGAAATGTCGGTGAGCGTGGCGCAAAACCTCGACGTGGTAAGCCGCACTCCCGCGGCCATGAACGGAACGGGCTACAATGGCGTAATCGTTGGCGGACGCAGCTATTCGAAAGGCAACTACAGCTATTCGTTCAACTCGGCGGGCGCCAAAATAACCGCCTCTTCCGCCATGCAGCAGTCCGAACTGTACGGCATCAACTTCCAGCAACAATGGGATTATGCCCGCAATGCCGGCCCCGATTTCATCTTTGTCACCGGATGGAACGAATGGGCGGTAGGACGCTACCAAAATTTTGCAGGAATACCCAATGGCTTTCCCGACCAGTACAATACGGAATACAGCAGGGATGCGGAGCCTTCGGCCGGGATTTTGAAAGACCACTATTATTACCAGTTGACGGAAAACATCCGCCGTTTCAAGGGAGTGAGCCGGCCGGAGCCGGCGGATGTCATGAAAACCGTCAATATCAGGGGCGACCTGTCGCAATGGAACGATGTACCGTCCTTCGACCATTACCTGAGAAGCACGCAGGAGCGGTCAAGAGGCGGATATCAGGGGACGCTCTATGTAAATCATACCATGCGGAACGACATCATTCGCGCAAAAGTAACCTACGATGCGGAAAACCTCTATTTCTACGTCCAAACAGCCGGTAACCTCACCGCTTACACAGACCCCGCATGGATGCGGCTGTTCCTGGATACCGACTTTACCGGAACCGTCGATCACTGGGAAGGCTTTGAATACGTGATCAACCGTCCCAGCCCGTCGGCTACAAAAGTGACGGTGGAACGCTCCACAGGCGTGGCACAGGGCGTGTGGCAGTGGGAAACCGTGGGAACGGCGGACTACGTCAGAACCGCAAAAGCGCTCCAGATAGCAGTGCCGAGAGCGATGCTCGGACTGAACAAAAAAGACATCACTTTCAACTTCAAATGGTCGGACAACATGCAGAACGAGGGCGACATCCTGGATTTCTACCGCTATGGCGACGTGGCGCCGGGAGGACGGTTTACTTTTCATTTTTCCGCCCAGGACGCCGGCGTGCAGAGCGCAGAACTGAAAAATATCTCCGTAAGCGAGGGTACGCTGCTGCCGCTTTTTAGCCCGAATGTCACCGAATACGAGTTGATCCTCCCTTCATGGGTGAAAAAGCTGACCCTGACAGGCATCCCCGAACAGGCCAATGCCACTGTCACCGGTAATATCACCGAGCAGTCCGTTGCCGCCGGAGGAGTCATTCACCTGACCGTTATATCCGCAGACAACAGCCTGACTAAAACCTACACCATCACGGTGGGCGGAACTTCAACCGGCATGGCCGATGCGGAAAAACAGACCGTCAAACTCTATCCGAATCCCCTGGGCGGAAATCAAATCCTGCACCTGGAATTAGACCGACATTACGAACAGGTGCATGTAAAAGTGTATAATACGGCGGGAATCCTGCTGGCAGACTACCGCTCGCAGGGGCAACGGATAGACCTGTCCCTGGCCTCTTTCGCCAAGGGCGTATATCCTGTATCGGTTGTGCTGAACGAAAAGAAATTAATGACAAGTAAAGTAGTCATTGAATGAAAACAAATAGACGCTTTCATCCGTATCACGCACAATGCCTAACCTGCTGGATCCGGGCAACGGCAGTATCGCAAAGCCGGATACTTACCGCTTCCGGATACATCCGTATTCCGCAGTATTTGTCTCGGTAATCGGCGCACAATAATACGATCAAAAGCATCACATGATGCTTTTGATTTTCCTGCCCATTCCGGAGGCGAATACAAAATTGTCGAGATGTTGGTTTTGACTATGGAGAATGTCGTCTTTTGTACCTTCCCACTCAATATGTCCTTCATGGATATAGGTGACCTTTTCGCCGATTTCGAGTACGGAGTTCATGTCGTGGGTGTTGATGATGGTAGTCATGTTGTATTCTTCCGTGATTTCCTTAATAAGATTGTCTATCACGATAGACGTCTGCGGATCAAGTCCCGAATTAGGTTCATCGCAGAGGAGATATTTCGGATTTAGCGATATGGCGCGGGCTATCGCTACCCGTTTCTTCATACCTCCGCTCAATTCCGCAGGCGACAGATGGTTGACGTTTTCCAGATTAACGCGATTCAGGCAGAAATTCACTCTTTCCCGCTTGCCCTGCAAATCCATGTCGGAGAACATGTCCAGCGGAAACATCACGTTCTGCTCCACGTTCATCGAATCGAACAGGGCGCTACCCTGAAAAATCATTCCGATTTGCCGGCGTATTTCTTTTTGTCCATAGAAATCCAGTTTATTGAAGACAATATTGTCGAACAGTATTTCTCCCTGAGTCACTTGCAGCAGCCCGACGATGGATTTCAGCAGGACGGTTTTGCCGGATCCGCTTCTTCCGATGATCAGATTGGTCTTTCCGCGGGCAAAAACCGCAGATATGTGGTCGAGTACCGTTTTATTGCCGAACGACATCACAATATCTTTCACTTCTATCATGACAGTAGCAGTTGAGTTATGATAACATCCACCGACAGGATCAGTATGCTGCAATATACAACCGAACGGGTGCTGGCCTTGCCCACCTCAAGCGATCCTCCTTCCACATAATAGCCGTGATACGCCGGTACGGTAGAAATGATAAAAGCGTATATCATCATTTTAACGCAGGAATAGAAGATGTAATAAGGGATGAAAGCATACCGGATGCCTGAAATATAGTCTTCCGGGGTAATGACATTCAGGAGGATACATACCATCCAGCCGCCGATTACGCCGATAACCATGCTCAAAATGGTGAGAATGGGGAAAAAGAATACGTTGGCAATGATTTTGGGAAGGATGAGATAGCCTGCGGAATTGACGCCCATGATTTCCAGCGCATCGATTTGTTCGGTGACGCGCATGGTGCCGATTTCCGATGAAATGCTCGATCCCACTTTTCCGGCAAGAATCAGCGCTATCATAGTGGAGGCAAATTCCAGCAGCATGGTATCGCGTGCAGTCAGTCCTACCATGTAGCGGGGTATAAACGGATTTTCAATGTTATAGGCGGTCTGCATGGTGATCACCGCACCGATGAAGACCGATACCAGAGCGACAATCCCCAGCGAATTTAATCCCAGCAATTCTATCTCCCTGAGTGTTTTACGATAGTAGATGGAGAACTTTTCCGGTCGGGAAAAGATTTTTCCCACCAGCAAGTAATATTTTCCAAAATGGTATAAAAATTTCACTTTGCGGAAATGGCTATTTATGATTGTTTTTCAAAGAAAGCTTGTTATTTCTTCGCTAAGAGGTTTTACGCCCGAAGAGAAGAATTGCAGCAGATTCCCTTTGCTGTCGATCAGATACTTACAGAAGTTCCATTTCGGTTCTTTCGTGTTCCATCCGTTTTTGGATTTGTCTGTCAGCCATTGATACACTGCGTTTTTGTGTTTCCCCTTGACAGACGACTTTTCCATCATCAGAAAGCGGACGCCATAATTTTCGCTGCAAAAGAGCGCTATTTCCCCGTTGGTACCGGGTTCCTGTTTTCCAAAGTCGTTGCTCGGAAATCCGATCACTACCAATTTGCCTTCGTATTGTTCCGAAAGTCGTTGCAAATCGGCATATTGAGAAGTATAACCGCATTTGGACGCCGTATTGACAATCAACACGTTCTTTCCTTTAAAATCGGAAAAATCGACTTTTGCCCCATCCAGTGCGACAAAACTCAACTGGTAAAAACCGGAAGATTTGCCTTCTTTGACCTGTGCTTCCGAAGGGTTAATATTCAACAACAAGATGAATATTAATAGCTTAAATGCTTTCATACGTCCGTTATTTAGGATGAATTTAATGTCAAAGATATTGAAAAATGGGCAAAATTGCAATTTTTTTTTACGGAACACCCCCTGTTGTCATCTATTTCCTGTTTTTTCACTTTTTTCTGGTTGTTTTTAGATCGGTTTAATATCAATTAGTTACCAGAAAGTTTTTTGTTTTTTGGGTATCCCATTGAGGGAGACAGGAGTCCCTTTGGGGAAAAGGTATATAGGTTTTGGGGAAAAGGTATATAGGTTTTAGGGGAAAGGTATATAGGTTTTAGGGAAAAGGTATATAGGTTTTGGGGAAAAGGTATATAGGTTTTAGGAAAAAGGTATATAGGTTTTAGGGAAAAGGTATATAGGTTTTAGGGAAAAGGTATATAGGTTTTAGGGAAAAGGTATATAGGTTTTAGGGAAAAGGTATATAGGTTTTAGGAAAAAGGTATATAGGTTTTAGGAAAAAGGTATATAGGTTTTAGGAAAAAGGTATATAGGTTTTGGGGAAAAGGTATATAGGTTTTGGGGAAAAGGTATATAGGTTTTAGGAAAAAGGTATATAGGTTTTGGGGAAAAGGTATATAGGTTTTAGGGGAAAGGTATATAGGTTTTTCCTGTTTTTCTCACTTTTTTCTCGTTGTTCTCAGATCAGTTTAATATCAATTAGCTACCAGAAAGTCTTTTGTCTTTTGGGTGTCCCATTGAGAAAAACAGGACGGAACACCTCTGTTGTCATCTATTTTGTTTATTTCGCATCCTTTACATGAACAGGGTACAAACGTCCATCTGTGCCAAAAACATGGAAAATTCCATATTTTTTTATGAAAATATACATTGTAAGATATAGCATAAGACCCGTTAAATTTTTCTAATTTTGTGCCAAAATTATATTTGGTATGAAACAATGCCTTTCAGGCCATCTTTATACCTTATTTATTTGCATCACTATATCGGTAATTAAAAATGAAAGATATCATTGCACCTGTCGATAAGCGGCTCTTATTAAATGAATTGACTCCGGACAAGTTTTTGCGTAAAACCAACAAACTTAACAACGATCTGTATGTAGTTTCGGCTCATGATTCTCCGAACGTGATGAGAGAGATAGGACGTTTGCGCGAATTGTCGTTCCGTTATGCCGGCGGAGGCACCGGCGAAGAAATAGATATGGATCATTACGACGTTGCCGAAAATCCATACAGGCAATTGATCGTGTGGAACAACACGGAACAGGAAATCCTTGGCGGTTACCGGTTTCATATTTGCGACGAGTCGCACGTCGGCAAGGATGGTAAAATCAATTTGGCGACAGCAGAACTGTTTCATTTTTCCGATACCTTCATCAGGGAATACTTGCCGTACACCATTGAATTGGGACGTTCGTTCGTACAGCCCGCCTTTCAATCCACCAATCGTTTCGGGAAAGGGATGTACTCGCTGGACAATTTGTGGGACGGCTTGGGAGCCTTGGTGGTGCGGAATCCCGACAAACGCTATTTCCTCGGAAAAGCCACCATGTACACATCCTACAACATAAATGCCCGCAACATGATTCTTTTCTTCCTCAACAAACATTTCGGTGACAGGGAACGGTTGATCTATCCTCACGAAACCCTTTCCCTTCAACCGGATATGCATGAAGATGAAATGAACAAAATCTTCATCGGCAACAGTTATGAGGAAGATTATCGAATCCTTTTCCAGAAGGTAAGAAGCTACGGAGAAAATATTCCGCCCATGATTCATTCCTACATGAACCTGTCGCCATCCATGCGGATTTTTGGGACGGCACGCAATCCTTTCTTCGGCGGTGTGGAAGAAACCGGCCTGCTGATTACCATCAACGATATATACGGAAATAAAGTGGAACGCCACATCTCAACCTATCAAAACAATAACGAAAAGCAAATATGATCAGTTTCGAGAACATCAGCAAAACCAACATTCATTACCGGATACTCTATCATTACGTTAATTTTGTCCACAATTTTATTTATTATTCCCGTTACTATGTACTGCACAAAGAACGGATTCCCCGTGGAGAGCCTATCGTCGCCGTGAGCAACCACCAAAACGGCTTGACGGATGCTTTGGGAGTCCTGTTTTCATTCGGACGGGACGGACGCTACGTGGTATTCATCGCGCGGGCAGACATTTTCCGGTACAAAATAGCAGCCATTCTGCTGCGCTGGCTGAAAATCATGCCCGCTTTCCGTTCGGTGGATGTCGGTAAGGAAGGACTTGAAGACAATGCCGAAATTTTCGCACAGTCGGCAAAAGTGCTCGTCGATAACGGTGTGGTATGCCTGTTCCCGGAAGCAGGACATGAAGATTGTCACCATCTTGGGACATTCAAGAAAGGTTTCGCTCGCATCGCCTTTAAAGCGGCGGAAATGACGAACTATGAAAAACGAATCCACATCCTGCCCATGTCCAACCACTATTCCGATTATTTCGGAGTACAGAACAAACTGATCATTACCGTCGGCGAACCCTTTACATTTGAAGACCTGTACGAAACCTACCAACAACACCCTCAACGCGCCCAAAAAATACTGACCGACCGCGCTCGGGAAAAAGTAAAAGCGTTGATGCTCGACATCGAAGACAAGTCACTGTATGAAGAATATAACATACTCCGCACCATATATGACTGGAACTACCTGCGGAAAAGAGGAAAATCCGTACGATATTTCCCGAACATACTGCAAGCCGACAAGGAAATTGTAGCATCAGTAAGTCTGCTACGCGAACAGAACCCCTCCTGCTACGATAAATTATTAAAAACAGCCAAAGAATATAGCCTGCTATTGGACAAACTATACCTGCACGACTGGATTTTCCGACAAAAACTCTCCTTCGGCACTTTCCTGCTGCGCTTCCTCTTGGCTTTACTGGTTATTCCATTCATTGTTTATGGGTTTATACTTAATGCGATTCCATTCAACACAAGTACCTTGGTCACGCGGCGTATCAAAGACCAGATGCTGCATTCCTCGTTCCATTTCGTAATCGGCGTACTGTTTGCGTTCCCGATATGGTATATGGCGCTGTTTATTACGGCATGGTGTGTGACATGCAAGCTATGGATGGCGCTCCTGTTTCTGGTAACCCTTCCCGTCAGCCTGGTGATCTATATTCACAGCAAAATTATTGTCGGAAAACAATTCAACCGCTTCCGCCGTTTTCGCTTCTGGTTTCGTGGCGACCGTTTCTACCTGCGCGCTATTGAACTGCGAAAAGAGATTGTAGGGATGCTGGACGAATTATTGCCGGTATAACATTCCGTAAACAGCGATTCTCTTTAAAAAGTTATTAACATTTTTACATATTGAATATTAATACTTTTAAGGTATGGCATGTTCATTTTTCACCCTTTGGATGATTTGGGAAAAACAAAATCCAAATTATCTTTGCAAATCCAATGTGATTTTGTATGTCCGAAGAAAAAGATAAATTAGAAGGTTTAGAAAATGCTGAAATACAGGACGATGAGTCGAATGACATCTCCGAAGTAGCCGACGGTGCGGGCAAGTTTGATGCATTACTGAACATTGATGAAGGCAAAACACACCACATATCGGGGATGTTTCGCGACTGGTTTCTTGATTATGCGTCGTATGTCATTCTTGAGCGTGCTGTGCCGCACATTGAGGATGGATTGAAACCTGTACAGCGGCGCATTCTCCATGCCATGTTCCGGTTGGACGACGGCCGTTTTAACAAAGTGGCCAACATCATCGGATTTACTATGCAGTTCCACCCGCATGGCGACGCCTCCATAGGCGACGCGCTGGTACAGCTCGGCCAGAAAGAACTGTTAATAGAAACGCAGGGAAATTTCGGCAATATCCTTACAGGTGATGAAGCCGCCGCACCCCGTTACATCGAAGCAAGGCTGTCGAAATTTGCTCTGGAAGTGGCTATTAATCCCAAAATCACCGAATGGATGTCATCTTACGACGGACGCAACAAGGAGCCGGTGACGCTTCCGATGAAATTCCCACTGTTGCTGGCGCAAGGTGTGGAAGGTATCGCCGTAGGGCTTGCTTCCAAAATCCTACCACACAACTTCAATGAACTGACGGACGCCGCCATTGCCTTTCTCAGGGAAGAGCCTTTCAAACTTTTTCCCGATTTTCCTACAGGCGGACTTGCCGACTGTGCCGCCTATAACGACGGCGCTCGAGGAGGAAAGGTAAAAGTAAGGGCGCGTATCAATAAGGTGGACAGCAAAACGCTGGTGATCAGTGAAATACCTTTCGGGCTGGATACATCCAAACTCATGGATTCCATCGTTAAGGCCAACGACAGAGGCAAAATCAAAATCAAAAAAGTGGATGACAACACGGCACAAAATGCCGAAATCGTCATACAGCTACCCAACGACGTGTCGCCGGATTTGACCATTGATGCGCTCTATGCCTTCACCGACTGCGAAATTTCGATATCCACCTATGCTTGCGTGATAAAAGACAACAAGCCGGTGTTTCTCAGCGTGTCGGACATCCTGAGAATCACTACCGGCCAAACGATGGCATTGTTGCGAAAAGAATTGGAAATTCGACTCAGCGAGCTGGAAGAAGATTGGCATTACTCATCGCTTGAAAAGATTTTCTTCGAACAGCGGATTTATCACGAACTGGAAAAAGATTCCGCAACGTGGGAAGACCAGTTAGCCGCCATCGACAAAGCTTTTAACCCGTTCCGTCCGTTGCTTCGCAAGGAAATAAGCGCCGAAGATATTGTCAAACTGACCGAAAAACCGGTTCGCCGTATTTCCAAGTTTGATATCAAAAAAGCGGATGAACACATTCGCTCCGTTGAAGATGAAATGGAAAAAGTAAAAAACGACCTGGGCAATCTGGTGCGTTATACCATCGACTATTTTAAACGCATCAAAAAGAAATACGGCGCGGGACACGAACGAAAAACCGAATTGCGCAGCTTCGAGACCATCTCCGCCACCCGCGTGGTGATGGCCAACGAAAAACTCTACGTCAACTGGGAAGAAGGTTTTGCCGGTTACGGCTTAAAAAAAGACCAGTATGTTTGCGATTGCTCGGATATGGATGAAATTATCGTTGTTCGCAAAGATGGCACTTATCTGGTAAACAAAATCAGCGAAAAGGCGTTTGTCGGGAAAAACCTCCAATATGTAAATATTTTCCAGCGGAATGACAATCGAACGATATACAATATCATCTATCGCGACGGACGCAACGGCCCCGTCATGGTCAAACGATGCGCCATTCCCGTCATCACGCGCGAGAAGGAATACCATCTGACCAAAGGCACCCCGGGTTCCCAGCTGTTGTATTTCAGCGCCAACCCCAACGGAGAAGCCGAATTGCTGCGTGTAACACTCAAGCCCCGTCCACGCCTGAAACACCTTAGCATGGATGTCAATTTTGCCGATATTGCCATCAAAGGACGCGATGCACAAGGCAATATCCTCACCCGCTTTGCCATTCACAAAATAGCGGTGAAGGAACGCGGTATTTCTACGCTCGGCGGGAAACAAATATGGTGGGATGCCGACGTGCAACGCCTCAACGAAGAAGGACGAGGCATGCTGCTGGGTGAATTTAATCCGAGCGACAAATTGCTGGCGGTCTTTGCCGACGGTACGTTCCGCACTTCCGGCTTCGAGGTGTCACTCCATTTTGAAGACAACATCCGTTTGATTGAAAAGTTCGACGGCACGGCGATCTATACGGCAGTGTACTACGAGTCTGAGGCCAAACAGTGGTACCTCAAACGCTTCCCGTTTGAGCAGACGACACAAGCCATCTCCTTCATCGGAGAAGGCAAGCGGGAATTAAAATGCCTGAGCCGCGAAATCCGGCCACGCTTCAACATCTTTTTCGGTGGACTGTCAAAATATAAGCCACAGGAAACCCTTGTCGCCGATGAGTTTATTTCCGTAAAAAGCCTTCGTGCGAAAGGCAAACGCCTGTCAACTTTTGAAATTGCCAAAGTAGAAGAAATAGCGCCATTGCCTCCATCAGCGACGGTTCAGCCGGAAAATGCCCCACCGGAACCACCCGCCGCCGACCGCCCTCCCGAAACAAAACGCAAAGCAGGCAACGGAAAAGCAGAACAAATGACTTTGGAACTGTAAGCCGAACTATTTAGGGATGATCAGCAGCTTCTCAATTACTGCCGGAAAATGTTCATATTCCAGCGCATGTATTTTCTTTGCCAGCGTATCAGGCGTATCCTCCCGATCGACACAACATTTTGCCTGAAAAATGATGTCGCCTTCATCATAATTTTCATTAACATAATGAATGGTAATGCCCGATTCCGTATCCCCGTGCGCAAGAACAGCGCGGTGAACATGTTCGCCATACATCCCTTTGCCCCCATATCTCGGTAAAAGCGCCGGATGGATATTCACAATTTTCCCGGGAAACGCATGAATAATATTCTCCGGAATCTTCCATAAAAAACCTGCCAGCACAATTAAATCGGGCGAAAGCGATTGCAATGCACAAAGAACGGCATCCGACCGGTACAGGGCGTCTTTGCCGAATACTGCCGTCGGAATACCGAACTGCTCAGCCCGCTTCAACGCCAACGCATCCGGGCGGTTGCAAAAAACCTTCGCCACGCAAACTTGCCCTCTCCCACGGAAATATTCAACGATTCGCTGCATATTCGAACCCGATCCGGAAACAAATATTACAATATCACGCATGCTGTCAAGAAAAAAAAATTATGCAAAAATACTATTAATCCCGGAAAAGATAAATATCTTTGCAATTTATTTCATCCTTCGCGGGATGAGCGTAAATTTGATTTTTATGTTAAAAAACGAGTTAAACGAAAAAAACAGGATCAGGAAAGAAATCAAACTCAGGGTGAGCAACGGCGAACCCAAACAGGATATCTTGGAAGACATGTCGAAAAAGTACAGGAACAATATGTTTATCATAAAGACATTGGAATCAACTCCGTCCGTGGCAGTAAAAAAGAAGTATTTCTATTGCAATATCGCGGTGTTTATCCTTTTACTGTCGATATTTGTGTTTGACCTGATGCTGCTGGCGAAACTGTTTTTCCCCGACCGGTTCTACTCCTCCGATTCGGCCTTTGCCGGCGAACTTGAATTTTTGAACCTTTCTTTCGCTTTCTTCAACCTGTTGCTGGATATCTTTCTGTTGGTCGGTATCGCCCTATACCGTATGGAGGCCTACAGTTGGATCGCGGCGCGTGCAATCATATCTCTGCTTCAAATTATTGCCGTGAATGCTGTTTACCATTTTATCGACCCGCTTTCATATTACACGCTGGGACTGTTGCTAATCTCTTTTATTGCCGGACTGTTCATGAGCGTCAAGTTAAGTCCCCGGCGTGTTCCCAAAGTCATTGAACTGGTGGACGGCAATAACGAAACGATAAAAAAGACCATTTATGTTTTTCCCGATTGAATATGACCAAAGATAAAGACCATACGAAGCATCAACCCGCACTGGAATCTTTCGGGCGGCTGATGGACATCATGGACGAGTTGCGCGAAAAATGTCCGTGGGACAAAAAACAAACTTTTGAAAGCCTGCGACATCTCACCATCGAGGAAACTTACGAACTTGCCGGCGCCATTCTTGAAAGAAACATGGACGATATCCGCAAAGAATTGGGAGACATTCTGCTGCACATCGTTTTTTATGCCAAAATCGCTTCCGAAACGGGCGATTTTACTATCAAGGAGGTCATCGACGGGCTGTGCGAAAAACTGATTTTCCGCCATCCCCATGTATTCGGAGATGTACCGGTCAATGACGAGTTGGAGGTGAAAAGCAATTGGGAAAACCTGAAAATAAAGGAAGGCAGCCGGTCTATACTTGCGGGCGTGCCGGAATCGCTGCCTGCCATGGTGAAAGCGCTGCGAATACAAGACAAGGTGCGGGCTGTAGGGTTCGACTGGGATCAACGCGAACAGGTATGGGACAAAGTGAACGAGGAACTTGATGAACTAAAACAGGAAATGGAGCGGATGGATGCCGGCAAAGCGGAAAACGAACTGGGAGACCTGCTCTTTTCGATCATCAATACAGCGCGTTTGTACGGTTTTGATCCGGAATCAGCCCTTGAACGCACCAATCGAAAATTTATCAAACGTTTCAACTACCTCGAACAGAAAACCATTCGTGCAGGCAGACCGTTGACCGCTATGTCGCTGGACGAAATGAACGTCATCTGGGAAGAAGCGAAAAAAAACGACGACCGGTCATCCTAAATCCTCATTTGTCATTATCCCATCATCGTTCATTAAGGAAGAAGCTTTGCGCATCGGTTTTGCCGATTGCCGCATTGCACAGGCAACAGACCTGATGGTCGAAATGCGGCATCTGAACTGCTGGCTGGACGCCGGAATGCATGGAACAATGACCTACATGGCGCGCAACCTCGAAAAACGCATCCGCCCCGCACTACTGGCGGAACATACCCGAACGGTGGCCTCATTAGCGGTAAACTACTTTCCGCGCGTGCGGCAACATCCCGAACTGCCTCAAATCGCCAAATATGCCTATGGAAAGGACTATCACCCTGTAGTAAAAAAAATGCTGCACCGCTTGTTGGCATCCCTCCGCAATCGCTATGGGAAAGTATTGGGACGAGCGTTTACCGACTCCGCTCCGGTAATGGAACATGCATGGGCGGAACGAAGCGGACTGGGCTGGACGGGCAAACATTCGCTGACCATTCACCCGCGCTTCGGATCGTATATCTTTCTCGGCGAACTGTTTCTCGACCTCGACCTCGAACCGGATACCCCTCTTGCCAACCGTTGCGGATCGTGCACACGCTGCATGGATGCCTGTCCGGTAAAGGCAATTGTCGCACCCCGTGTAGTGGACGCACGCCGCTGCCTCTCCTGCCTGACCATCGAACACAAAGGCGACTTACCCCCGCACTTGTCGCTGCACCGGCAACTGTTCGGCTGCGACATCTGTCAGAATGTCTGTCCCTGGAACAAAAGGGCGCAACCCACCCTGATCCCCGAATTTGAACCGAACAAGGCCTTGCTGGAAAAAACCGCCGATGAATGGATGCAACTCTCAGAAAACGAATTTAACCTGCTGACCGCAGCATCGCCGCTGCAACGCGCCGGATTTGTCGCCATCAAACGAAACCTCGGCATCCTCTAATCCAAACCACGGTACGGGTGAGTACCGGTTTTAATCGGTTTTCAAAACATACCGGTATCTGAAACGTGCGTTGGGCGCCGTATCCCCGTGATCCATAAAATCACGGATATCGCCGTTTTGAAGCATGTTATCCGCCCATTTGAAGTCGAAAACCGGTGTGGCGGAAAGCCCTAAACGCTGCAAAGGAATGGACAGTTCGATGCAGCGGTTTGTAACGCTACAGGGAACATCCATCACTTTTTCCCAATCCCAGCCGCCTTTGGAAACATGCAAACCGGCCTTGTTGCCGGGCAAGATGTTGACCATATACCGAAAGCCCTCCCATGAAACACCTCCCTGGTCGGTTCCGATAAACAGTTGTACCGGCGCTCCTGCATCCAGAACAACATTCTGGGCGGTTGTTGCAAGAAAGTAAACATTTTCGTCGTCATTGGTTGCCTGCGCCGACACGAAATCGTTGCGTCCGGCAGTATTGGACAGCGAGCCGATGCGTCCCCAACCGAAATGGCTGCGGGGAGTGATGTCGCCGGTATCGTCGTAATAGGAAAGCGCGACAGCCCCCCAATCCTGCGCATTGCCATCAACGGTAACGGTATGTTTCCTTTCCGAAACGGGAAGCTGCGGGACGCCTTTAAAACGACGGATCATGTCCGCCATCTGGTAATAATAGTTGTCGCCGAAACCTCCGCGCATCGGTTCTATGTCGCGGCTGTATTCTTCGTTATACTGATCGACGAAATAGGTGTCGCCGTTCGCGATGGGTTTTCCGCACATCTGGCTGGCTCCGCCGTTGGTGAAGCGCATGGCCACCCATTCGTTCCATCCGGTGATAAAGATAAATTCCGGATCGACGGATAACGCCCGCCCCCATTGTTCGTCAAAGAAAAGCCCTTCGCCCGACTTCAGCGTCGCCGGCTGTTGGCCGTTACTGTAGCTGCGTCCGATATTGGAGGTAGGATGCGTGGCGGCGGCTACCGATATTTGTTCGGCTTTGCCGGCGTCGTGCCATCCGTACTCTTGGGGAAAATAGTCGGCCCACGCCCATTTATCCTTGCCGTTGCCGAACCAGCTACCCCCCGTATCGAACCATGAATGGCGCAGGGTGAAGAAATTGAGACATTCCGTCGAAAGACCTTCTGAGGAGCAGAGCGCCAGCGGTTCTCCTTTCCATTCGAACCAGAAGTCGCGATATTTTCTGGGGGCATAAAAGTCGTTGTACAGCCGCTGAAGGGTGGCGGGCGCGCTGCTGTTGAAGATGCTTGCGATTTTCAAGGTAGCGCGTCCCTGCGCTTTCATGCGTTCCATCACCCTGCATATTGTTTCGATGTTCTGTTGATAAATGTAACCGTTGGTATTATCGAGAATCAATACATCCACGCCGGCGTCGGTCAATAGCTGCACATGTTTCTCGATCACCCATTCGTCATTGGACACATAATAGCCGAAATGAGGCTCCGCCCAGTGATGAAACGCATGAACCGGCCCATACTGCGGAGCGGACGGATTGGCAGCGAGCAATTTGGAAATATCATACGGGCTTCGCGTATCGGAAGTTTTAGGAAGCTGCACCGTTTCATGGTCTTCATGAAGATCGTATCCGTGCGCTCCCAGCCACAGGAAATAGAAGATGCCTACATAACGCTGTTTTACGTTTCCGTAGGTTTCCCATGTCCCTATTTTCCGGCCGAGCGCATCCACGGCCACCCATGTATCGGCTTTGGAAACAGTGCTGGCGGACGCGATGCCAACCGACACGTCAACAGACCGTATATGATTGTTCACCATAATGGTTATTTTTGCGGAACCTTCTCCGGTAGCAGTAATCAATCCCGTTTCGGACACAGTGGCAACGGATTTGTCACTTGGCGAATAGCTCACCGTTACGGAAATGTCCGGAGGATTGGTGGTTACCTCAAGTTGCTGCGTATTGGGCGTTCCTCCGTACACTAAGTTTACGGATTCGGGCGATACGCTGAAACTGTTCAATTCGACTTTCTTGTCTTTGCATCCGCAGATACCGACTATTGCTACAAGGATGCATCCTATTTTCATATATTTTAACATGTTGATCTTATGTTTATTTTAATAATAACGACAAAGATAATGATTTTTTGAATACAAATTTTCTTGTTGTCCGCTAAAAGCGAAAAAGCCATATAATTTATCTGTTACAGAATGATAATCAGTGGTATTTTTAAGGCAGTAATGAAAAATTTTCGGAAATATTTTTTCGCCTAAAAGAAAAAAAGAGTATATTTGTCGGATAATTTTTGTTATTTTTGAATTTCATCATTTTTTAAACATTAAGCAATTATGCATCGGATTAGTATGTTAGCAGGCGCTCTGTTGATGGCGGGCGTCCTGTCTGCGCAGGAGTGGAAGCCGGAAAGTACGGAATGGTATTATCCCGCCCCACCGGTAGTGAAACCCGGAAAAACGCTCGGTCAGCCTCCTTCGGATGCCGTCGTTCTGTTTGACGGGAAGGATCTGTCCCAGTGGGTATCGGTCAATGACGAAGAAGCCAAATGGAAAGTAGTTAACGGTGAAATGATCGTTGTACCCGGCACCGGCGGCGTCAAAACCAAAGCATATTTCGGCGACTGTCAGCTGCACATTGAGTTCAAGTCGCCCCCGGCCGAAAAATACAACGGACAGGGACGCGGCAACAGCGGAGTATTTCTGCAAAGTCGCTATGAAGTGCAAATATTAGACGGCGACAACAATCACACGTATGTCAACGGCATGGTAGGCAGCATCTACAAGCAAAGCGCTCCTTCCGCCAATGCCTATACCAGAAACGGCGAATGGCAGGTGTATGATATTTACTGGAAAGCCCCCAGATTCGGAACTGCCGGCGTGCTGGAAGAACCGGCGCGTATCACGGTGACGCTGAACGGCATCCTGATACAAAACAACTATGTGGTAAAAGGACATACCCCCTACGTCGGTTTGCCCGAATACCACGCCCACGGCCGCCTTCCGCTGATGTTGCAAGATCACGGGACAGCCGTTGCTTTCAGGAACATCTGGATTAGAAATCTGTAACTTTTATAAACGAACACCATAATGATTAACAGGAGAAATTTTATCCGTTCGTCGTCGGCCATTGCCGCAGGAATGGCAATGTCCCTGCCTGGCGGCGCCGCCTCAAGAAAAACAGCTCCCAGCGACCGCCTCCATGCGGCGCTGATAGGATGCAGAAACATGGGATGGGGTAATTTGAGAGACCTCCTTCAGCACGGGGGAGTAAAATGCCTTGCTTTATGCGATATAGACCAGAAGATACTCCATTCCCGTGCCGAAGAAATCGACAGGGACTACGGCTATCGACCGGACACTTACGGCGACTACCGCAAGATCATCGACCGGAAAGATATTGACATCGTGGTCATCGGTACCCCCGACCACTGGCACTGCCTGCCGTTTGTCGATGCCTGCCGGGCAGGAAAGGACATCTATGTGGAAAAACCCATTGCCAACAGCATTGCCGAGTGCGATGTGATGGTAGCCGCCGCCGGGAAGTATAACCGCATCGTACAGGTAGGACAGCAACAAAGGAGCAGCCGGCATTTCGCAGACATGGTGGAATACCTGCGGTCGGGAAAACTCGGCAGCATAGGCCGAGTTCACGTGTGGGCTAATTTCAACTATGCAGCCATGTCCCCCCTTGTCCCGGATTCACCCGTACCGGAAGGCGTTGATTTCGACATGTGGCTGGGGCCTGCGCCACAGACGAGCTTTAACAGCAACCGCTTCCACGGTTCATGGCGCATGTTCTGGGATTATGGCGGAGGACTGCTTACCGACTGGGGCGTCCACCTGATCGACATGGGACTGTGGGGAATGGATGTAAAAACCATGCCCCTGAAAGTAGCCGCAACAGGCGGCAAATACCTCTATCCCGACGGCGCTCACCAAACCTTTGATAGCCTGTCGGTCACCTATCAGTTCAAGGACTTTATTCTTGAATGGGAAAACAACGCGGGAGTGGAAACAGGCCCTTACGGGAAAAACTATGGCATACTGTTCCTCGGCACCAACGGCACGCTGGTTGCCAACCGGGACGACTGGAGTGTATATCCCGAAAAGGGCAAATTACCGGAAATAACGGTAAAAGCCGATCACCGCGAACGCCAGACCCATATCGCCAACTTCCTCGAATGCGTGAAAACCCGCAACCCCCATACCGCCTGTACCATTGAAAACGGCAGCCTCTGCGCCAAGTATGCACAGTTAGGCAACATCGCAGCCAAAGTGGGCGAAACACTGGTATATGACGACAAAGCCGGGAAATTCAACCGCCGGGAAGCCGACAAATACCTGAAACCGACATACCGCAGTCCGTGGAAATTCCCACAGGTATAGCCGCCATATATGATAGAAGTAATTCCCGCCATTGATTTAATAGACGGCAAGTGTGTAAGGCTGTCACAGGGCGATTATTCCCGAAAAGCCATCTACAGTGAAAACCCGGTGGAAGTGGCCGCCCGTTTTGCAGCCGCCGGCATCCGCCGGTTGCATCTGGTAGATCTGGACGGAGCAAAGGCGCAGCACATCGTCAATCATCGCATATTGTATGCCATCGCACGGCAAACTTCCCTGTGCATCGATTTCGGCGGCGGCCTCAAGACGGATGACGACCTGCGCATTGCCTTCGAAAACGGGGCGGCAATGGTAACAGGCGGAAGTATCGCCGTAAAAGACAGGGAGACCTTCACCCGGTGGATCACCGTTTACGGGGCGGAGAAAATCATCCTTGGCGCCGACGCCCGCGATGGAAAAATCGCCGTAAGCGGATGGACGGAAACCGTCGCGCTCGACCTGATACCGTTTATCGCATCTTATCGTGAAAAGGGCATCCGCCGGATCATCTGTACGGATATCAGTCGCGACGGCATGTTACAAGGACCCGCCACCAACCTGTACCGACAATTGCTGGAACATTTCCCCGAACTGCATGTAACAGCCAGCGGCGGCGTTGCTTCCGCAGCCGATATCCTCGCCTTACAGGACGCCGGCATTCCTGCCGTCATCACAGGAAAAGCCCTCTACGAAGGAAAAATTACCCTGAAGGAAATATCCGCCATCGCTGGGGGATAAAAATAAAAGCAGTTGTCGTAACAGCACACGGCCGCGAACATTCGGGCAGTACGCCCGCCGACGAGAAGAATGATGCTACGCGATTTTGATGCTTCCGCCTACCTTTTCCTGTTGTTCTACAGGCCATTCCATGGCACAGGTTCCCACAAACTTACAGCCCGGCTCAATAGAAAGTTTGTTGGTCACGATGTCGCCCTTCACGTTGGCGGTATCCTTAAGCGCCAGCAGTTCCTCCACTTTTATCTTGCCCTCCATCTTCCCAAAAATGTCGGAATTTTTGCAGGTGAGGGTTCCTTCCAGTTTTCCAGCCGGTCCGATAACTACTTTCCCCTTTACGGTAAGGTTGCCTTTCAACAGCCCGTCCAGGCGGATGTCGCCGGTCGATGTAATGTCGCCGATCACTTCCGTAGTGCGGGTGATGATATTGTGCGACAGCGTACGGTCTTCTATTTCTTTTGCCATAGGTCTAAATTTCTAACAGATTGCGACGTCAAAAGTACATGAAAATTTTGAATTTTCAAGAACGTGTAGATGAAAAGTTTTTTACAAGAGAAAGTACCGCTATTTTCCCGGCCGCAGTTTACGGACTTGTTCTCCGGCTCTCCACAGTTCGGATTCGCGCAGTTCTTTCAGCTCTTTTTCCAGTTCAGCTCTGTAATTGGGGCCTCCGGTTGATTCAAGCACGCGCGTACATTCGCGTCCGTCTTTCACCCGTGCATACAGGTCTTCAAATACGGGCATTACAGCGGCGGAGAACCGGGGACGCCAATCCAGCGCTCCTCGCTGGGCAGTGACGGAACAGTTGGCATACATCCAGTCCATTCCATTTTCATCTACCAATCGGATGAGGCTTTGCGTCAGTTCTTCCACCGTTTCGTTGAAAGCTTCGCTGGGGCTGTGGCCGTTGTCGCGCAATACCTTGTACTGTGCATCCATGATGCCTGCCAGCGCTCCCATCAGCACGCCACGTTCGCCGGTAAGATCGCTGAACACTTCCTGTTCGAAAGTAGTGGGAAACAGGTATCCCGATCCGATGGCAATGCCGATGGCAAGCGTCCTGTCCAAAGCGCGCCCCGTAGCATCGCGGAAGACGGCATAGCTGGAATTGATACCGGTGCCGGCAAGGAAATTGCGTCGTACGCTGGTTCCCGACCCTTTGGGAGCTACCAGAATCACATCAATATCTTCCGAAGGAATCACGCCTGTCTGTTCCTTATAAGTAATCGAAAAACCGTGAGAGAAATACAGCGCATTTCCCGGCTTCAGATGGGGTTTTAATTTAGGCCACAAGGCGCGCTGCGCCGCATCGGACACTAAATATTGAATGATGGTCGCCTTCTGTGCCGCTTCTTCTATAGGAAAGAGCGTTTCGCCCGGCACCCAGCCGTCGGCCACCGCTTTGTCCCAGTCTGACTTGAACTCCGGCGCCTGTCCGATTATCACTTTGAACCCGTTGTCGCGCATATTGAGCGATTGTGCAGGCCCTTGAACACCATAGCCAATCACAGCAATGGTTTCACCTTTTAGAATTTCATGAGCCTTGCTCATCGAAAATTCCTCGCGGGTTACTACATCTTCGATAACCCCTCCAAAATTTATCTTTGCCATTTTTAATCAATTATATAAAATGATACGTATCAATAATTATTTTGCGCAAAGTTAAATCTTATTTTTTATCCCGCAAAAGTTATTTTATCCTTTAATAGACATATTTCTTTTCTATTCCCAGCCGCCTGCACGCTTCTTCGTTCGGATGCGGCGTCTTGTCCCGCTCGTTGGAATAGGGCGCTCCGTCCCAAATTAATTTTCCGCCGGACAGACGTGGGTCTTTTGTTCGCAACAGGTAATCCTTCAGACGGATTTCCAATTCCCTTTTCACTGCCGCAAAAGAGGTATCGGCAGCCAAGTTGCATAACTGGAAGGGGTCGGTACGCACGCAGTACAGTTCTTCGGCAGGCCGTTTGGCGAAACACAGGTCATAGAACGGTTTCACCTCCGATTCATTTCGGTGTTCCAGGATATGGATTTTGGAGGGCGAGCTGTAGTGCAGCATGTGAGCGTCCACATCTCCGTAAAGCGGCGGATCGCCGGCCGGCCATCGGTCTGGTTCTGCGTTGATGATATAAAGGAACTCCCGGGTGCGGATAGCCCGTCCGGGATATCCCAGGCCTCCCTTCCTTGCATAGGCATGACGTTCGCGTGCCAGGAATACGCAATCGTTCTCCTGCCTGTCTTTTTGATGATTCAGCAGAGGCAGCAGGCTACGGGCAGTCATCTCTTCCGGAACAGATAATCCGGCCAGTGCGAGGAAAGTAGGAGCCAAATCATTCAGATTGACCAGTTCGTCCGCGGTTTCCCCTGATGTTTTTCCCGGCCATACGATAATGAGCGGCACGCGCGAGCCGGAATCATACAGGTTGGCTAATCCGCGGGGCATCTGCCAGCCATTGTCGCTACACACCACGATGACCGTGTTATCGTACTGTCCAGAGATTTTCAACAGCCGGACGATTTCACCCACTTCCCTGTCAAAATGTTCGATGGCCGTATAATAATCGCAAATATCCTTCCGCACATCCTCGCAGTCGGGCAGATAGGGCGGAATGTCCACCTGTTGAGCGACGGGATAGTAATCCGTTCCGTCGGGATACGGCCTGTGCGGTTCGCGGCTACTGAACCAGTAATGCCACGGTTTTCCGGGGACTGTTTTCGACAGGAAAGCTTCAAAATTTTCGTAACGGTCGCCACCGGGGTTCCTGTGCCTCCCGACAGTTTTAAACTCTCCCGGTCCCCAGCCTTTTCCCTGTATTCCGCACAAGTAGCCGAATGTTTCCAGCAGGTCGGGATAAGTAGTGAATTTGGGGGAAAGCGGCCCGTAAAGGCTGGCGGCCTCTTCCAGTCGCCAGATATCCTGTCCCGTGAGCATTGCCGCTCTTGCCGGCGAAGATGAAGGCGCGGCGCAAAACGCATGAGTGAAACGAACGCCCTGTTGTGCCAGCAAGTCGATGTGGGGCGTTTTGACTACCTTGTCTCCATAACAGCCCAGATGACTCCACAGTTGGTTGTCGGACATCAGCAGCAGGATATTGGGTCTTTGCCGGTGTGGGGAACAGCCGGCCAGCGCTGTCACGGCAACAGCAGCAACAGTTTTGCAAGCGATTTTTTGAAACGGGATGTGTTTCATTCGTATCGGGGATTTTGGATGATGACATTTTGTGTTTCGCGGATTTCAGCCTCCGGTATGGGGTAGAGCTCATGTTTCCCTGCGGTGAATTTTGTGCCGGCATCCCAAGTGTAGTTTTTCAGTATTCCGTCGGCTATTTCCTGCCCGAACTGCGTAAAAAAATCGGAGATGGTGCTTCCCAGCCTGTTCCAGCGAATGAGGTCGAATCGCCGGAATCCTTCGAAACACAGTTCTCTGGCTCTTTCCGTGTAGAGATATTCCCTGACGCTTTGCTGATCGGGAAAATCGGTCATTTTGAAATCCAGTTCGCTATCGGCCGCTGTTAGCGGCTTTCCGTAGGCTCTGCGCCTCACCCTGTTGATGCCTTCCAGCGCCAACAGGTCCAGGTGTCCGTCATACTCGTTGACTGCTTCGGCATACATTAGCAGTACGTCTGCGTAACGTATCAGCACATAATTCACGTCTGTGTTGGCCTGGGTTTTGGGCTTTCCGGCCACCCAGTTGCGCCGCCATTTTCCCGGCGCCCAGTTATAACTTTCGTTATAGGGAATGGGGATAACGACATCGTCTTTATCTATCTTGAAATCGCCGATAGCAGTGGCATACCTCAGGTCGCCCTGCGTATAGTATTTTGAAAAGATGCCGTTGGTCTTGATGAATGAATTGCCCCGGCCAAAGGACGACTGATCGCTTATTTCGGGAGAATTGTACGCGCCTACCTGCCCGGAATGTTCTTCGCCACCTGTCGGATTGTAGAATTGTATCTCGTACATGGATTCTTCCGGTTCGAAAATATATTCGCAATGGTTTCTGAACACCCTTTCGTAGCTGGGGTTTAGGGAATGTTTTCCGGAGGCGATGATGTCAGCACAGACTTCCTTCGCGCGCCTGTAGGACTCTTTGTAGTTGTCGGGGCGTTTCATCACGCCGTCCTGCCGTAATGAGTAGCCTGCGCGAAAGATGTATGCCCGCGCCAGTATGCCCAGGGCGCCGCCTTTGGATATCCGCCCTTGATAGGGATTTACTTCGTCTGCCCAGGGGAGGTCGGGTATGGCTTCTTTCAGGTCGGTGACAATCCGGTCGTACACGAGGTCTCTGTCTGTCCGGGGAATAGAGAAATTATCCGAAGAGCCGGAAGGTTCCTTTTTCAGGGGTACATCGCCCCACATCCGCACCAGGTCGAAGTAGCACACTGCTCTCACAAATTTGGCTTCGGCAATCAGCGTTTTGAAAACGGTTTCGTCATCTTCACCGGAACGGGCTACCTTTTCCTTATTAGCCAGAATCAGGTTTACACGGTCAATACCCTTATAATACAGCCCCCACGCTTCCTGTAGCCATCCATGCGAGGCGTAAGCGTTGTAATGTCCGAGGTCGCGCGCCTGATGTCCCGTACCCGGAGCTTTAATATGGCTCAGGTCGGTGTCGCAATCGGTGACCAACATGAAATGTCCGTAAGTACGTTGGTGGCTAAGCACTTCGAAGGCGCCATTGACAGCCATACGCAATTCGGAAGTGTTTTTAAAGAAATTAGTTTCGCTGTAAAAATCAAGCGGAATTTCTTCCAGATAGTCTGCGCATGAGGTAAAAGACAGTAGCATTATCGCAATGCTGCCAAACAGGATATTTTGCTTTTTCATGATGTTTTTATTTTATCGGTTTTTAAAAGGTTAAAAGGTAATATTGGCTCCGAAAACGTATGTTTTTGCGGAAGGATAGGCTCCCCAGTCGATTCCGGGGGTCAAACCGCTATTGGGGACGGTGTTTACTTCGGGGTCATAGCCTGCATATTTTGTGAAGGTATGCAGGTTATATGCCGTTAGATAGAAGCGAACGGCGGAGATGTGAATTTTTCCCGTCCATGTTTTCGGAAGGGTATAACCCAGGGAAACAGTGTTGATTTTCAGGAAGGAGCCGTCTTCCACATATCCGGAGTGGAAATAGAGGTCGGAACTTTTCCTGACGGAAGCCAGCGTTTTTCCTTCATTGATTTCGGCCAGCCGTTGAGGATCGTTGAAAATGTTGTTGCCTTGCGCGTCGATATGTGAAAAGCGGTTTTTAGCCAAATCCAACGAATTACGGTGTTTGTTGTTCAGTTTGGTATAATACATTTTGTTGGCGCTGTATATGTCATTTCCTATGGAAAAATTGAGGAAAATGTTCAAATCAAATCCTTTGTAAACAATAGTATTGGTAATGCCGCCCAACAAATCCGGAATGGCATTGCCGATCACTGTTTTATCGTCGAACGAGATTTCGCCCTCGTTTTCTCCGGCGATATCCCTGAATTTCCACGAGCCGGGTTCTGGGTAATAGGCAGGATCATAGGGGACACCGTCTTTCACTTCGTATTTTGAAGTGCCGGCGTTGTAATTGAAATCATTTACGACATAGATACCGTCCAGTACGTACCCGTACATTTGTCCCAGCGGTTCGCCCACGCGAATGATATAATCGCTTTTGTTAAATTCGGAAAGGACAGCCCATTCGGATACGATTTCCCTGTAATCGGTCTTGTACAGGGCTTGTACGGTGTTTTTATTGTGCGACAGGTTGAGGGTGGTTGTCCACCGGAAATGGCTGTCAACAATATTGTGTGAGGTAAGCGACAGTTCAATGCCCCGGTTTCTGGTGGCGCCCGCGTTGACCATTGTAGAGGCGTAGCCGGAGAGCATCGGCACCGGAGCTTCGAGTAGCAGGTCGTCGGTATCGGTGTTATACAGGTCAACCGTCAATTGCAGTCTGCCTTTCAGTAGGGCAAAGTCAATACCCAGGTTAGCGGTGATGTTTTTTTCCCATCTCAGGTCGGGATTTTGCAGTTGTTTGCTTGCGAATCCCGCTTCTATGCCCTGTCCTTCCGGAATCCATAGCGATCCCATACGCGACAGCGACAGATAATTGGGAATCCTGTTATTGCCTGCAATACCGTAACTCAACCGCAATTTGGCATCGCTGAAGACGGTTTGCTGCTGCATAAAGTTTTCTTCGGACAGTCTCCATGCGAAAGATGCGGAAGGGAAGTAGCCCCATTTGTGATTCTTACCGAATTTGGTGGAGCCGTCCGTACGCAGAGAAGCGGTTAGCAGGTATTTATTGCGGAAACCGTAATTGAACCGTCCGAAAAACGAGAGCAATTTTTCGTTTTTGTTTACTGTTTCCGGGATTTCTGCAACGCTTGCCAGCGACATGTCGTTCAGTCCGAAATGCTGTTCGGGAAAACCGGTTGCACCGGTTCGCAGGTATCTGGAATCCTGCTTGAGCAGTTCCTGTCCTGCCAGTACGGTAAGCTGATGCTGTCCCAATTCTCTGTTAAAAGTCAGCACATTGTTGAACATGAAACTTTCATCGTCGGTAACGCTTTTGTGTCCGTAGGGCGTGCCGGCGTTTTTTGCCTGTTTGGAACGCACATCATAGAATACATCGTTGTTGTACATGCGTTTGCGGACGCCTGCCGAACCGCGATAGGACAGCCACGGGAAGATTTTTATTTCCACATCCCCGTTGATGTTCAGTATCCGGTTTCGTTTATCATTGGTTTCGCCTTCAATTGACGCCAGCGGGCTTTGCGTCTGGCTGGAGCCTTCCGTCAGCAGAATGGGGTCCTGGTCATCAATGAGCAACTGCGTATCATCGCCGGCTTTGCCCATGATGGGACGGTACTGCACCACGTGCTGCATCTTGCTGAAATAACCTCCTTCCTGCAATGCGGTGATTCCCGTGGTGGCTTCGTCTGTATAACTGACGCCGGCCGACAGTTGTAGCCATGAAGATGCCTTTTGGTTGATTTTTGCGCGGAAATTATTGCGCGTCAGACCGCTTTTGTACCATATTCCTTTGTCGGCATTGCGGGTGAAGGTGAAGAAATACCGGGTATTTTCATCACCTCCATCAATACTGAATTTATGCTGCTGGGTACTTGTCCGGTGCTTTTCGAAAACTTCCTGCTGCCAGTTGATGCCTTTTCGTTCGGCATAAAGCGTGTGATATTCGTCAAAGTTACCGTAATAGGGGATCATGATGTTTGCCATTCCGGCCGCATCGTACAGAAATCTTTCATATTCCAGCAGAACGAAATCTTCAGGGGCAAGCACTTTTAATTCTTTGGTGATTTTTTTAACACCATAATACATGTCATAACTGATGTTCAGTTGGTTTTTCTTTCCGCTTTTGGTGGTTACCAGCACCACTCCGTTCGCGCCTCTTGCTCCGTATATTGCTGTGGACGAAGCGTCTTTCAGGATGTCAATGGATTCGATATCGCCGGCTTCTATCTCTTTCAAACCGTCTTCTATGGGGAAACCGTCAATGATGTACAGCGGTTCGTTGCTTTGCGTGATGGATGTTCCTCCTCTGATTTTGATGGAAATATCCGCATCCGGAGATCCCTGGGAGCGAATTATCTGCACGCCGGCCACTTTGCCGCTCAATGACTGGGTAACATCCGATATGGGCGCCATACGGATATCGTTGCCGGTAATCGACGATACGGCTCCTGTGATATTTTTTCGCGATACGGTGCCATATCCCACAACTACCACCTCATCCAGCACATGACTGCTTTCACTCAGCACGACAGAGATGACGGAGTGGTCGCCGACAATGATTTCCTGTCTGCCGTATCCCACGAAAGAAAACACCAACACGGCATCACGATCGGGAACACGGATGGAATATTTGCCGTTTCTGTCTGTTATTACACCTGTAGCAGTACCTTCCACTACCACGTTCACTCCCGGAAGGGGCGTTTCGCTTTCATCGGTAACAGTACCGGTAACAGGGATACCTTGCCGGGCTAAAACCGGCATACAGGGCAAAAGCAAAACCGTGATAAGAAAAAT
>JAISWE010000217.1 GCA_031271175.1 Bacteroidales bacterium
GGAATAGGGAATAGGGAATAGGGAATAGGGAATAGGGAATAGGGAATAGGGAATAGGGAATAGGGAATAGGGAATAGGGAATAGGGAATAGGGAATAGGGAATAGGGAATAGGGAATAATAAATAATGAATAATAAACAAATAAATAATAAACAAATAAAATCATGGATAACAAACAATAAAACCCCCTCTTTGGAGGGGGGCAGGGAATGCAAAGAAGTTCTTCGGATGATGAAATGATATACTCAATCCAATCAATTTTAATAATTCAATAATTAATGTATAAATATAATTTTTAATCAGTATGAATAGACAAATTTTCAAATGGAATGCATGGCGGAAAATAGTGTTGACCGTTTGTGCATGTGTATGCACCTTTGCGCTGTCGGCGCAGCAGGGTGTAACCGTTACCGGAGTGGTAATGGACGAAGACGGAGCTCCCATGCCCGGAGCGACGGTGCTGTTGCAGGGAACCACCCGCGGGGCGTTGACCGACCCGGACGGGGCATTTTCCATCAGCGTACCGTCGTTGAAGGACGCCGTACTGGAAGTGTCCTTTGTCGGCTACCAAACGCAGATCATCGCCATGGAAGGGCGAAAGGTGGTTGCCGTGCAGATGAAGCCCCAGGCCGCCGAAATGGAAGAAGTGACCATCACGGCCTTCGGAAAGCAGAAGAAGGAGAGCGTGGTAGCCTCCATTCAGACACTCGACACCAGGGACCTGCATGTGCCTTCGAGCAACGTCACCACGGCGCTGGCCGGACGCATGGCAGGGCTGATCTCCTACCAGACGAGCGGCGAACCGGGCGCGGACAACGCGCAGTTCTTCATCCGCGGCGTGACAACTTTCGGATACAAGACCTCGCCGCTGATCCTGATCGACGGCTTCGAGGCATCGACCAATGACCTTGCGCGCCTGCTGGTGGACGACATCGCCAGCTTCTCCATCCTGAAGGACGCCTCGGCAACGGTACTCTACGGCGCACGCGGCGCCAACGGCATCGTGCTGGTCACTACCAAGGAAGGACGCGAAGGACCACCGAAAATCAACGTCAGGGTGGACGTGCACGTGGCCACGCCTACCGATATGCCGGAAATGGTGGACGGGGTAACTTACATGCGGCTCTACAACAAGGCGCTTACCTCCCGTAACCCCAATGTGGTGCCTTATTACAGCGAACAGAAAATCCAGGCCACCATGCGGGGCGAAAACCCGATGATCTATCCCAATGTGGACTGGTACAAGATGCTGTTCAACACTTCTACCGTCAACAAACGGTTGAACCTCAACGTTTCGGGAGGAGGGAAAATAGCCTCCTACTATGTCTCCGGCGGCTATGAAAACGAAAACGGCCTGTTGAAAGTGGACAAACTCAATTCTTTCAACAACAACATCTCCATCAACCGGTTCAGCCTGCGCAACACGAACATCATCAGCCTCACCAAAACGACCATGCTGGAAACAAGGCTGAACGGACGGTTTGAGCGTTCCACAGGCCCTTATGTGGCGGCAGGCGACATCTTCCAAATGGTGATCAACGGCAATCCCGTCGATTTCCCAGCCATTTACGATGCCGACGCAGCGCACCAGTACACCCAGCATACCCTGTTCGGGCTGACGGCCAACGGAGGCGTCAATCCCTACGCCCAGATGGTACGCGGCTACAGTTCGAACGACAATATCACGATGAACCTCACGGGAACCTTGCGGCAGAATTTCGGCTTCCTCACCGAAGGACTGGAAGCGGAAGCCCGGATATCCATCAATACCGATGCAAGTTATTCCGCGCGGAGAACCTACAGCCCCTACTATTATGCGCTGGAGACCTACGATCCCGTGACGGGCTATTACCGGCTGTACAACCTCAACCCGCAGGGGGGAGATGCGCTGCTGGGCAACGTGCAGCCCTCGCGCGATTCGAACCTCCACTATTATTATGATGTGCGTGTCAGATGGACGCGACTTTTCGGGAAACACAACATCGGCGCGATGGTGGTCGGGATGGCGGACGACAACCAGTTGACCGCCGGCAACACCAATTCCATTTACGAAGCCCTGCCCGAACGCAACCTGAACCTTTCCGGACGCCTGAACTACGACTTCGGCAGCCGCTATTTCTTTGAATTTGCCTTCGGATACAACGGCTCCGAAAAATTCACGGGCGACCAGAAGTTCGGCTTCTTCCCCTCCTTCGGCGGAGGATGGCTGGTATCCAACGAAAATTTCTGGACGCCGCTGAAGGACATCGTGAGCCTGCTGAAGTTCAAGGCCACCTACGGCATCGTCGGCAACGACGCCATTGCCGGAAGGGCAGGCCGCTTCTTCTACCTCTCCCACATCTCCATCGGGTCGGGAGGAGGCTATATCTGGGGCGAAAACTTCACCAACAGCTACGGCGGATACCACGTCAACCGGTACGCCAACCCCAACATTACCTGGGAACAGTCGGAAAAAATCAACCTCGGCGTGGAACTGAGCCTCTTCAAGGAAGAAGCCGTCAAATTTCAGGTGGACGTTTTCCGAGACCTGCGCAGCCGCATCTACATGGCGCGGCAAAATTTCCCCTCCACCGCGGGGCTGGAAACCACCATCCACGGTAACGCCGGCAAAGTGGAATCCCAAGGTATAGACGCTTCGCTGGACATCCAGCACTTCTTTACCCGGGACGCATGGATCACCGGACGCGCCAACTTGACCTACGCCACCAACCGCTACCTGGAACTGGACGAAAAAAACTATCCCGACGAATACCTCAAACGCAAAGGATCGAGCATCTCTCAGCCCTGGGGGCTGATTGCCGAACGGCTCTTTGTCGATCAGCCGGAAATAGACAATTCGCCCAAACAGGATTTCGGCGTGGTGATGCCGGGCGACATCAAATACAAGGACGTGAACGACGACGGCGTGGTCAATAGTAACGACCAGGTGGCCATGGGCTATCCCGAAGGAACGCCTGAGATACAGTATGGCTTCGGACTGTCCGGAGGCTACAAAAATTTCGACCTGTCGTTCTTCTTCCAGGGCAATTCGCGCATCTCCATGTTTATCGCTCCCAACGCCATCGAACCGTTCACCGGCAGGCGCAACGCCATGACCATGGTGGCCAACGAATCGTGGTCGGAATCCAATCCCAACGTACACGCCTTCTGGCCCCGCCTGTCCACCTACACCGTGGGCAACAACATCGCGCGCTCCTCATGGTGGCTGAGGGAAGCAGGATTCTTGCGCCTGAAAACCGTAGAAGCCGGCTATAACCTGAACCAACTGTCCAACAAGGTCGGACTGACCACTTGCAGAATTTATTTCAGCGCCGAAAACCTCTTTTACGTCAGCCCCTTCAAGTACTGGGACCCCGAAATGGGAAACAATGGACTTGGCTACCCGCCCAACAGGCGCTTCAACATTGGTATTCAAATCGGATTTTAAACCATTCATCATTAAAATAAAAAAATATGAAAAGTAATAAATATATCTCGGCTGTCATCGGTATATGGATGACCACCGCTTTTTCCCTTCCTTCCTGCTCCAAATTTCTGGACATCGTGCCCGACAATACGATCACGCTCGAGTACCTGTTCCAGTTAAGGGAAGACGCATGGAACGCCTTGGCGAAAGTGTACAGCTACATGCACAACGAAGCCGATCCGCAAACCACTTCCTACCTGCTGGGCGACGAATGGCTGGGACAATTGGCGCTTGAAAATAACGACGGCGCTCTCATTGGTATCCGCATCATGCGTGGCTTCCAATCCAAAGGAGACCCGCTGCTGGGCGACTGGAGCGGCAACCGGGGCGGCAGCCCTTTATACCAGGGCATCAGGCAGGCCAACGTTTTCCTCGAAAACATCTCAAAGGTGCAGGACATGACGGAAATGGAAAAAAACGAATGGCGATCGCAGGCGCTCTTCCTGAAAGCCTATTACGTGTTCCTGCTGGTGCGAAAATATGGGCCGGTAGTGCTGGTGGACGACATCATCGAGCCTAACGACCCGCCGTCGGATCTGTTCAAGGCGCGTTCCAAAGTGGAAGACTGTTTCGACTACATCCTGAGACTGATGAACGAGGCCATTCCGGGATTGCGCGAACGGGCGCTTTCCAACAACGCGGGACAGATAGACCGCGTGTCGGCGTTGGCCATCAAAACAAGGGTGCTGCTTTTCCGCGCCAGCGATTTCTACAACGGCAACGCCGAATATTTCGACAGTTTCCTCGACCATGACGGGAAACGTTTCTTTTCGCAAAGCTACGACAAAGAAAAATGGAAAGACGTCATCGACGCTGCCGACGAGGCCATCCGGCTGTGTCTGGACAACGGCATCGACCTCTACCGCTACGACAAGGCGCCCTACTTGTACGATCGCGAAGACTACGCCGCCAACCCCAAGCTGCAAACCATCTACGACCTGCGCTTCTCTATTTGCGAGCCGTGGAACGGGGAACTGATCTGGGGCTATTCCAACATCAATATCTGGAACGGCAACAACCTGCAGGCGGCCTGCAACATGCGCCTGCCGGAGGACATAGAAGGCGACGACCACTCCGCGACCGGCGCATGGCAATGGATGTGCGCCACCTACGAGATGACGGAACGCTACTACACCGCCAACGGCCTGCCCATTGACGAAGACCGCACGTTCAACACGGCAAGAAAACTGACCGTCATCACCACCCCCGACTCCGTCATGGATGCAGCCTCCTACGCGCCTTACCGCGGCATCATGCAGCCTTCCGCCGAAGCCATTTACCTCTACATGAACCGCGAACCCCGCTTCTATGCCCATCTGGCCGTCACAGGAGGCTATTTCCGGTCGCACCTGGTGCGCATCCCCTTTACGGGCTACATGGGATCGGCAGGAGGATACGAACCGTCCAAGGGCGCCAATGACTTCTATGTATCGGGCATCGGCGTACAAAAGTTCGTGCATCCAGAATCCAAGACGGGACATGCCATACGCATCAAATCCTATCCGATGCCCATCATCCGCATGGCCGACCTCTACCTGATGAAAGCCGAGGCGATGAACGAATACTACGATACCCCTACTCCGGAAATGTGGGAATTGGTCAACAAAATCCGCACGCGGGCAGGCATCCCGAATCTGGAAGCAGTGTACGGCAATCCGTCTATCGTAGTGGCAGGGGCTATCAACAGCCATACCACCAAAAAAGGATTGAAAGACATCATCCTCCGCGAACGAAGCATCGAATTTGCCTTTGAAGGCGGCACGCACTTCTGGGACATGTATCGCCACAAAAGAGCCGTCACCTCCTTCTCTGCGCCCGTCAGGGGATTTAACTACAAGGAAGGAGGAGCCGACAAGTTCTTCAACTTGGTGTCCCTCCAAAGCCGAAAGTTCACCATCACTGACTGCCTCTGGCCTATCGACCTGAACGAAACCAATACCAACGCCAACCTGATCCAAAACCCGGGATGGTGAAATCAATGAATAGTGAATGAAGTGTAAAGAACTTCGTGGTTAAAAAAATAAAACCACAAAGGGCACAAAGTCACACAAAGTAAATACAAAAAAAACTTCGTGAAACTTCGTGGTTGAAAAGATAAAACCACAAAGGGCACAAAGTCACACAAAGTAAATACAAAAGAACTTCGTGAAACTTCGTGTACTTAGTGGTTAAAAAAATAAAACCACAAAGGGCACAAAGTCACACAAAGTAAATACAAAAAAAACTTCGTGAAACTTCGTGTACTTAGTGGTTAAAAAGATAAAACCACAAAGGGCACAAAGTCACACAAAGTAAATACAAAAAAAACTTCGTGAAACTTCGTGTACTTAGTGGTTAAAAAAATAAAACCACAAAGCTTTGATCAAAAAAACTTTTTACGCTTTATAGCTCAAAAAATTAAATAATAAATAATAAATAAATAAATATCATGAACATTAATAAATATCTGAATTATCCGCTTTTTTTGGCGGCGCTGATCGGCTGCGTTCTTTCATGCGAAGAAGGCTACCGGTATGAAGTGAACTATACCGACAGCGAAGCGCCGGGTAGTCCGACGATCATCCGGCCGTACCGTCCGCTCTACGGTGGGGCGCGTTTTTACTTCGACATTCCCGAAGACCGCGACCTGCTAAGCATCAATGCCGAATACATCACCGAGAAGGGTAAGACCTACACGTTTTCGGCATCCTACTTCTCCGACTCGCTGGATGTGCTGGGCTGGGGCGACACCAAAGAACATGAGGTGACGCTCTATGCGGTAGATCGCGCCGGCAACAAGTCGATACCCGTGAAGCAGACAGTCATCCCGCTCGAACCGGTGACTTCGCGCGTGGCAGCCACCATTGAGGTGATTCCCGCTTTCAGTTCCTTCTTTATCAACTGGGAAAACGAACTGAAGCAGAACATCAATGTGTTTGTCGAATTTCGTATCGGGACGGAAGACAAACTGTTGATTTATACCTCCAACGATTCGCTCGCCACACAGCAGATTCGCGATCAGGATCCCGCCATCCCCATCCAGGTGCAGGTACACGTGGAGGACGAATACGGCAATATATCACGAACAATGGAATTTGGCGATATCGACCTCCTGCAGGACGAGGAAATACCGAAAACCGGCTGGGTGGTGCCAAAGTACGGCTTTGAAAAGGGCAGAGTGTTACAAGTGTATGGCGATGGCGTTGAAGGACGGCTCGAATATGTCGCCGACGGCGTCATCGACCTGAACAACAACGTGAACTTCCTGAATACCTACAACAAGGGCGCCACAGGGCTGGAAAAAGACGGTAACGTCCCGTGGAACCTGATCATCGACCTGGGCGACTATTACCAGCTGAGCCGCATCAATACCGTACAGCGGCACGACCACGCCTCGGAAACCAGTCCGCTCGCACGCGGGATGTACTACGGCAACGAAAACGTCGGCCTCTACAACATGTATTTCTGGGACGACGAGTGGGAAGAATGGATATTGATCTCGCAACACAAGATTCCGATACCCACAGGACTCACCGAAACGGAGATTTCCATACTGGGGCAAAAAGGCGACGAAGCGGTAATGTATCCCTACGACCCGCGCTTCACCAAACCTACGCGATGGTTCCGCTACGAAGCGCTCAAATGTTTCGAGGGCAACTATTCGTCCACCGTCGCCAACTGCCTGTCGGAAGTAAGCCTCTACGGGAAAAAAGCGAATAGTGAATAATGAAAATGTACAAAGCGAATGAAGTGAAAAAAACTTCGTGGTTAAAAAAATAAAACCACAAAGGGCACAAAGTCACACAAAGTAAATACAAAAAGAAAACCACAAAGGTTTGTCAAAAAAAACTTCGTGAAACTTCGTGTACTTAGTGGTTAAAAAGATAAAACCACAAAGGGCACAAAGTCACACAAAGTAAATACAAAAGAACTTCGTGAAACTTCGTGTACTTCGTGGTTGAAAAATAAAACCACAAAGGCTTTGGTCAAAAGAACTTCGTGAAACTTCGTGTACTTAGTGGTTAAAAAAAATAAAACCACAAAGGTTTGATCAAAAAAAACTTCATGAAACTTTATACTTTTTGTGATTCAATCAAGTGAATAAATATAAATCAATTAATAAATGAAAATTAAAATGAAATCAAGAGTGAAAAAATGTGCCGGACTTCTTCCGGTGTTTATGACAGTATGCCTGTTGTGGACGTGCAATAAGATGTACGACAACATTGAGCAATACACCGGCGAGGAAGTTTTTCCCGCCAAATTTGATACCATCTTCGGGCGCATAGGCTACCATCGGGTGGAAATAGACCTGGTAAAGAAAGGTCGTATCCCCGCAAGTCAAATCAGGATGGGCAAGGCCAAAAGGACGGTCATTGAGTACAACAATGCGGCCAACCACGACACCATTGTGATCATCGATTCGGTATGTTCGTGGGTGAACATCCAAAAGCTGACCACCCCGAAAATGTACCGCTTCAGGATTTATACCCTGGGCGACTACGAGGACAAGTCGGTGCCGGTAGAAATATCGCTGATGCCCTACTCGGACGCAGACAGGCAGTATCTGTCGGTGCCGGATCCCAAAATTGCGGTTTACCCGTCGATGGCTGTCGTCAGTTGGAGCGAAGGATGGATGACTACCTTTTCGCAGTTTGTCAGCCTGAACTACCGGTACACCAACAAAAAGTTCCAGACCTGCGAAGGAGCGGCGGCGGGAGTGGTGCCGTCGTTTGTCATGCTCGATTTGCCCATCGGCAGGGCTACCCCTGTAAACCTTGCATACAAGGTGATTCCCATGGTGGACGGCAAACCGATTCTGGATACCCTGTCCATGTCCGCCCAACTGTCTGTCACCACCACCTCCGGGTCGGATGCGTTCATCCCCAAAGAGTCGGCAGTGCTTGTTGCCAACGGCGTAACCACGTTTACGCTGGCGGGGGCGACAGTGGTCGATAAGCTGACTTTTCCGGTGCATATCACCTCCATGGCCGATTTGGAATATTTTCCCCACTTGAGGGAACTCGACCTCACCGGCGGCTCCGGAATCCTCCTGCCGGGCGGCGGAACACTGCCCCTGCCCGTCACGCCGTATCTCAGCGATAACAGCTCCTATTCCAGTTCGGTGGGAGGAGGGACGTGGACGCCCGTCATCAGGCGGATAGACAACACCACGCTCGCCGGCGCCGCTTCGCTCTACAAACTGCTCAACGCAGGCGTACTGCAAAAAGTGTATTACGCGCCCAACTCCATGGGACTCGATGAAGGACTGGCGCCTTTCGTGGCCAAAGGAATCGTGGAACTGGTCAACATGCCCGGAGAAGTCCCCCTCCCGAACCAGTTCCTGCTGGGAGATACACGGGTACAATCGCTCAATTGGGAGATCGCCGTCCAACAGAACCCGGCAGACGCGCCGTCGCCGCCATCGGGCGTTACCTTTGCTCACACCATGAAAATGACGGTACCGTCCACTGCCCCTCATCCTACCCTCGTGTTTTGCCTTCCGGTAGAGTACCGCTGGAACCTCAGCGAGTATCGCTACCTGAAATTCAGGGTATATCGCCCCAATACGCCGGCACATCAGGCTGCACATGCTAATTTCAACCTGATATGGCCCCGCTTCATGAATCACTTGTGGACAAGTCAGGACGCCAATCGAATCGCAAATTCCTATGGACAGGGCTATTGGGCGCTGACTGCCACCGCCATCGGGTATGATGCATGGACAGACGTCACGGTGGACATGACCCAAAGCCAAAACGGCGTGGCGACAGGCGCCTCCCAGTACAACCGGATCATCGCGATCAATATCGGCGAGGAAACTACGACCGCACCGAGCGCTGCGCTGGTCTATTATTTCGCCGACATCAGAATCTGCAAAAACAATGAATAATTCACAATTAATAAATAATAGAAATATGAAAAACGTGATCAAAATCATGATGGTCTGCGGTATCTGTATCGCGACCTTGTTCGCCGGCTGCAAAAAGGACGGCGATAGCGCTTCCGGCATCTATTATGCCCAGTTGCGCAGTTTTCAGGAAGACGTCGTTTATCCGCTGCTGGTGGAAACCGACGTTACCGTTCCGGTAGGCCGGTTTGCTTACGAAGAGATGGTATATTCCGAATCGGGCGCCGAAGTTACCGTTGAGGCAGACCTGTCGCTTGTGGACGCTTACAACAGCGCCAACGGCACGGCATACATGCCTTTGCCCTCCGGCATATACCAACTGGACAAAACCACGCTGACCATTGAGCGGGGCAAAAAGCAGTCGGACCTGCTCTATGTCACCGTTGCACCGGGAAGGCAACTGCAAACGGGCAGCCGCTACCTGATGCCGGTGACCGTCCGTTCGGTCGGCGGCGACGCCCTGTTCCTGAACGAAGCCAAAAAGACCGTTTATATTCTTTTTGACGCCACCGAATACGCCAAGGTGTATATGGTGGGGGCCGACAGGGAAGAACCGATATTTGTCGAGAACAGCAAGGAACTGATCGGTATGCCTATCCTGAGCGTGGCCTACGACGGGACGGTCAACTATCAGGCGCCGGTGGACGTGGCCTTCCGGGCGGACGTGTCGTTGGTAAACGCCTACAATACCGCCCACAGCACCTATTACGACCCCCTGCCCGCCGGAAGCTTTACCATCGATTTCCCGTCCGTGACCATCCGCAAAGGCAAAAACGTCTCGGAAAAGATCAACGTCATTGTCGATCCGAGGGCGCTGAAAGAGGGAAGGGGCTACCTGCTGCCGGTGAGCATCACGACGGTGACAGTGAACGACCCAAAATTTGTCTCCGACGAAGAACGCAAAACCGTTTTCCTGCTTTTTTATCTGGAGCCTAACAAGGCCAAAAGCGAGTGGAAAGTGGCGGATGTGTCCGATTACGAAGAAACCGGTAATTCCGGCATCCCCACCAACCTGTTCGACGACGACCCGGCCACCCTCTGGCATACACATATCTCCGCCCCGCTGGGAATAGTGCCGATGCCCCATTTTGTCTCCATCGACATGATCGACTCCGTTAGGGTGTACGGCTTCAACTTCTACAACGACCCTGCCGTAGGGCGCAGCGCTCCGCGTTCCGTCACCTTCGAGCTGAGCAAGGACAACGAGACATGGTGGCAGGCGCTGCATACGGACGATTTGCCCGATGTGAACGTACAGTACGTGGAATTTCCCTCGGCCGAAATAGCCCGCTATTTCAGGATCACTGTGAACAGCTCGTGGACGGGCGCCAACTTTACCTCCATCGCCGAGGTGGACGTGCTGAAGGAACGTACCATCGTCCTTACGCTCACCGAGCCGACCCGCACCAACATGACCAACCACGGCAGCTACTGGGAGATCGTCCCCGGCGGCAACGACCCGTATGTCTTCACCACGGGGCTGACGGCGGACGTCCGTGCGAAAAACGCCGTGGCCTTCACTTTCGAGTACCAGTGCAACGCGGCCACCACCGACGGGCAACTGTTCTTCGGCACGCCGAATATTACGTCGGCAGCGGCAACGCCCACCAATCTCCAGTTCCAAAACACAGGCCTTGCCGCCAATAACGCATCGCAGTGGCGCACCTTCAATTTCAGCCTGAACGACGCCATCGCAACGCACGGCTGGGGAGATGTAGGCCACCGCCTGCGCTTCGACTATACCGGAGGCTCGTCGGCGCGCATGTATATCCGCAACGTGAAAATCACCTACCAGGATTAACGAATAAGTGATAGTGAATAATGCAGAATAGTTGGAAATTAAAATGCAGCGAGGGACAAGCCGCAGGACAAGACATCCGCCCTCCATGAGTTCCGCAGGGACGGAGGATGAATAGTGAATAATTAATAATTAATAATTAATAATTAATAATTAATAATTAATAATGTAGTAGTAATCAATAATTAAATAGTAATAATCAATAATTTAATAAATAATAGTAATAATAATTTTAAATTTTAAATAGTATGAAAAAGTTCAATTTTTTGAGAATAGCAAGTCTATTCCTCGCAGTATCATGTTGGCTGATGTCCTGTAAGGACGATAAAACCGACGAAGTGAAACCCGCGCAAGCGGTGAAGGACGCAGTTTTGACGCCTGCGTTTCAACAGTTGACGCTCTCGTGGACGAACCCCGATCCCGAGAATGTCGAGTACGTGGAAATATCCTATATGGATGTGGACGACGAGAAGCAAACGGTAAGGTTCGACATCAAAGGAGGCGCCGCAAGCAGCTATTCCTTTAGCGCCAACGACCTGAGAGACTTCGAGGTTACGCTGGTAACGGTGACCAAAGACGGACAGCGTTCCGAACCGGTGGTAGTGTCGGGAAGGGCTAAGATCACTTCCAAGTACAACGCCATTCTGGAAACCGTGGAAGTGGTGGCTTATGGCGACTTCGGCGTGATGGTGACGTGGGAAAACACCGCGCAAACCGTCGCCACCGTGGTGATCACCTATGGCGGCCAAACGGTGCAATGCAATGCCGTTACGGAAAGTGAAAAACTTTTCAGCGGCCTTAGCCCCGCCGAAACCGTCTTTATGGTTGATGTGGTCAACGGCGACGAAAAAAGCTCCGCGCCAAGGACTTTCTCCGTCACGCCGATGGATCTGCAATCCCGCCTGAATGCACTGCTCGCATCAGTGATGCTGACGGTGGGCGACCCGATCGATTTCCAGACCTACACCGTATGGGCTGCGTGGGACAATACCATTGAGGTGGAGGCGGAAATTGCGCTGAGCTGGGACGAACAGGCGGACTCCGTTTTCAATTCGTCAGCCGCCAGCGGCGCCATAAGACTGACGGACGGCGACTATCAGGTAACAGTGACGGTGACCAACGCAGGGCAGACCAGCGCCTACGATACCTATCCCCTGAAGGTCGGCACCCTTCCCTTCAACGGCCCGCACAACATCGCCGCCAACGGCTACACCACACTGAAAATGATTGACTTCGACGAAGGCGGCGAAGGCTTTGCCTACCACGACGCCGACGATGTGGACAATTACTCCAACCGATACAGAACGGCCCCGTGCGCGGTAGATATCGACGGAGCCGATATAGATGCCTATCACATCGCAGGCGTAGCCGACGGCGAATGGCTGGTTTATACCGTCAACGTGGCACAAGCCGGAACCTACCAGCTGGATGTGCTGTTTGCCGCCCACTCCTCCGGTCAAATAGCGATAGGGAAGAACAACCCGGGCTATATTCATATCGACGTGAACGGACAGAACGTCTCAGGCCCCGTGGCCGTGCCGGATGTATACAGTTGGACGCTTTTCCGCTGGATGCCCGTAAGGAAAATTTCGCTGCAGGCAGGAAAGAACAAAATCAGGGTGACGGCAGACCTGGCCCAGATGAACATGAAGGCGCTCCGTTTCAGCCCCGCTCCTGCCGAACCGACTATCATCGGTAAGTGGACATTCGAAAACGCATCCAATCTGTTTCAAGCCTCCGAAGGAAGCGGTACATTAAAGGTCGGAAAAGTAATTACACCTGGTGATTATTGGTACGCTGTTGCTTCGATCAATGACATGCCACTCTCCGATGTCGCTTTTATTACATCTGTTGAAGGTCCTAATGCTAGCGATAAAGCCATCTTGCTCCCCGAAGAGTATTTTGTTTATGTTGATCAAGGGCTTGCAGCCAACGGAGGCGGCAGCAAGATGAACGAATATACGATAGTGTTGGATTTCATCATACCGACGGTGCCGGGTTGGGTCACGCTACTCCAAGTCTCCCCGACAAATTACATGGATGGCGCCATTCAAGTATTTTGCAATAATCCTGCTACCAATTGTTCCCGTGGAATGGGTTGGGGTTCAACTGCAGACTATATTCAGTCCAATGACGCCATTGCCGACGGGGTATGGTATCGTTATGTTCTCTCGGCGGCTTGCGGAGGAAAATGGATCACACAATACCTCAACGGGCGTATGTTCAACGCAGGTCCTACGGATCAAAGTATTGGTATAACTGACAGTGAGTGGTTGTCGCTTGATCCTGCCGGAGTAATTTTCTTCGGCGATGATAGCGGAGAAGAAGCAGAGATTAAAATTGCAGGAATCACCATCTACAACGGCGCTCTTTCGCGTGATGCGGTAGAAGCGCTGGGCGGTTTTTCTGCCGAATAAGCGAACATCACATAACCAAACCCCGAGCGGCGAGGCGGAACTAACCATCCGCTTCGCCG
>JAISWE010000218.1 GCA_031271175.1 Bacteroidales bacterium
TACTTTTTCATTTTTTGGGATATTCATAACGGAATATGAGACGATCGAACGGTATTTCCAAGTCAATAAAATACGTATTCTTAGCGTTCAGGTTGTCGCGTCCGTAATTCAGAAGCCGGAATGATTTTTCTCCGATATACATTGAATCTGCCGTATATTTAAACGGTTCTTGCGGCGGATAAATGGGAAGATATCCCCCCCGCCCCTTCCATCGTTGTACCATGAATGCCGAATCGCCCATGGGCCGGAATCGGGTGATATCGCCAATCATCATGAAATCATCCTTATATTCAATTCGCGCTCCCGACGAAATCCAGTAATTTTCAAATTTCACTACTTCCCCCAATACCCATACTTTTCCTTCAATCAAAGATAAATTTCCGGTAGTAAAGGAATAAATTTCCGATGATTTTTCGTGCCGTTTGCCTTCCGTAACAACACATTTCCAGTAATATACACGGCCAGGAAGTAGTTTTTTCTCAAACGGAACCCTGCCAGAAGCATGATGCCTCCTGGAAAAAAGTAACTGTTGCGGAGGATGAACAGTATCGCAATAAAAATGATACCGTTCGTCGTTTGTAGAATTATACCCTTTAGTGTGGAAGCCTAATTCAGGATATAGCGCTACTTCCGTACGTCCGTTTTCCATATACGGTTCAATGAACTCTACATCCCAAAAATCTTTTTCCTGACAAGCGTACAGGACAATCCCTGCTAATCCGGTAAAAATTAACTTTTTCATATTATTTATTTTATTTTATGGTAACTGTATATTTCTGATAATAGTGGTTTCTATGTTAATGCCCGGCAATACATAAAATGCATCCATCAGAGGATAAACATCAGGCGGATCATTAAAGATAAAATCCAAATCCATCCAGGGCAACCCTTCATAATTCCCTGCTGCAATCTCTTGCCATTCCGTTCGTTGTTCCTTACGTATTTTATAGGCATTGGTATGTGCCGAATACTTGTCCCAGCGTGTCATCGTTTGCACATACCATGAAAAAACGCACGAATAGTCGGACGGTACTGTTCCGTCTCCGGTGGCGCATTGTTCATCCGCCAGCAAAACAGGGCTGGCTTCAAATACGATAGCCCTCACCGGAGGGAAGCCGAATCTTTTCCACCCGAAATTTTTCCTGTCGAACGACAGCGACGGCTGGCCGTAAATCATCCAGTCCGCAGTAGTTTTCCACTGTTCGTCCACGCGGGTTTCAAACTGCACCAGCGGCATGATGCCGGAATGATCGTCCGCCTCATAGCGGTCTAACACTTCCTCCGGATTTCTTATATTGAACTTCTGTATATGTATGTTATAGTCATATTCAAAAACAGCGTTTTCATAAAAATATTCTATTCTCTTAGGCTGTCTCCATTTTTCATCTTTTTTGAAACACGACTTGATCGCCTGCCATTTTTCGGTAAAATTATCAAATTTGCCGGTTTTGAAAAAATAGGCGTACAGCGGCTGTTGCGTCGCCACGTCCACAATTTCGGTTTTATAGACACGCTGCGGTTCCAGTATGTTTGGCATCACGTATTCCAGCACGTTCCGTTCGCTGTTGTACGCAATTTCTTCCTGTGCCGTCATGACGTCGCCGTACAGCACATCCTTTATCCTGATATAGGAACGTTTGTCGAGTATTTTCATCTTTTCGCGGCTATACAGGCGGAAATATCCCTTGGGGTACTCCCCGCGCAGGAAGTTGAATTGCCTGTCCATCGGGTAGGAAAACTCGATATCGTCCGGTACGAGCGGCGACACGGAAGCGTTTGCCGTCGCGTTTACCGTCCATGACGCCGTTTCGTCAAAACGCGCGTCGCAGGCCGTCCATGTTTCACCCGTCCTGCGGTACCACTTCGCCGTTGCCGAAAAAGCATACGTCCGTCCGCTTTCCAGCACGCCCGCATAGTGGAAATAATACAGCGAATCGCTGGCATGTTCCACTGTGAGCGGCTTGGACGCCCCATTGAGGCTCAGCGAAGGAACAAACTCATACTTGTAATTTTCATACACCGTTTCGCCACAGGGCATCCGCACGCCTATCGACGGCACGTAGTACACCGAAGCGGTAACGGAACTTTGCTGCGGCTGCTTCAAAGCCTGCTGCGGAAGTAAGGCGGCATACGCCTGATACTGGACTTCTTCTGTTTCCGTACGCAGGAATTTCCAGCCGTTGACATTGGAAGGCAAGGCGTCGGGCGTGGGGGAGTAAAAGATGCTCATGTGCAGGGCGAGCGTTAATATGCCCGTTTTTGTATAATAGGGGTTGGGGGTTACCGTTATACTGTTGCCTTCCAGACTGTATGTTACTTTCTCCCGTATCCCGTCAATTATCGCCGACACGCTGTCGTAAGTCCACCGGTAATACACGCTGCCGTAATACCTGTGGGAAACACGGTCACCGTCCAGCGTCATGTTCACGGTGGAATACGCATAGAGCGGCCCCCCGCTCTTCTTTTTGACGGCGCTGCCGACGTGGGTAATGGAGATCAGTTCGTCCGCGTATTCGGCAGAAATGCCGGGATCGTCCTTTTTACAGGAAAATGTCAGCGCCAACAGCGCCAACCAACACCATTTGGCTGATAATGTCGTTTTCCTGTTTTTCACATTTTGAGCATTAAAAGTTTGAATATTTCTTTTCATACGCTTTATTTTTTAATGATTTTTTATTATTTACAATTGAATTTATTTCACAAAATTAAATGAAAAACATCGGTTTTCCAAACGCATGCAATGAAAAAAAGTTTTTTTTACAGAGGAAAATTAATAACAATTATCAGAAATTGCCGGTAGCTGTCAATTTTCTGTCTTTTCGGGCGACGGTGATCCCGAAAGAATAGCCATAGGCAAGGTTGGCGGAATATTGGACGGCTTTGCGGACATTGTCGCTGTTGGCTACGGTTGCCAGACTGAGGTTGAAGTTGTGTTTTTTCAGCAGGGTGTATCCGCCGGTGATTCTCAGGTTGAAGATGTTGGCCGTATTGCCTTCGTTGCCTGTCATGTTGCTGTAGGTGGCGTTGAACGCGCACCTGAACGCTTCCCAAAACGTTTTTTGCACCGACAGGTTATAGCCGACGGTTCCTGTGAAAGCGTCCGGCATTCGGTTGTAATTGTAGTTGATGGAGGCCGATGCGTTCCATTTTGAGGGAAGGTGCGCGTACTGGTACACCAGCGTGCCATTGTAGATGTTGTTGCCGCTATATGCCGAATATTCCTGCCTTTCTGCCGCCCGCTGATACATAAAACCGGCGGAAAGGCTTTGCCGTTGCCGTTCGGTACTTTGCAACACATACGCCACGTTTACCGACGACGTCAAATTGACTTGCGTATATTCGAGCGTATCCAGATTTTGGAACTCGTTGGTTTGCGTCACCTGATCATAAATGTCGCGGATGTGGACATACGACTGCACATTGGACACATTGGCGCCGATGTTCCATTTCTGCCCGAGGACGGCAGACAGGTTACCCGAAAAAATCATCCGTGAAGTGGTATTGTTTTTCTGCCCTTGCAGGTTGTCGTGCTGGTAGCCGCCGTCAACAGATATGTTGATGTTTTTCACGGCAGTAGAAAAATTTGCCGTGATGTTCTCAAAGTCGTTCAGCATGTAATATGCGCCTGAAGTGGCGTAGTTGGGCGCAACGCGCTCGTAAGTCGCCCCGATATTGCCCACCGGGGAAGCGTAAGCAAGGTTGTAGCGCATGGCATGGTAAAGCGCAACGTCGCCCTGCGCATCAAACAGGACGGAACGCCGTCGGTTATCCTTGTGGCGGATGTTGCGGTTCATTGCGCTCATCCCGTATTCGGCGCCCATCCTGACTTTCTCCGTCAGTTTCACGTTGAGCGACACGCCGCCCGATAAGTTGTCCTGCGGCAGCACCCCGATACTGTCCGGTTGACGGAAAGCAACGGAGCTGGGATCGTCTTTTGCCTTAAAAATATTGATGCTCGCCTCAAAACGTTCTCCGGCATATTCGACTTTGCCTCCGCCGCCCATGCGCTTGTACGACGGTTCGACGCCGTCCTGTTCTTCCGTTGCTTTTTTCAACCTTCCGTATATGGCCGTAAATTTAAACCTGTTATCGGGGGTCAATTCCACGCCGCCGCCGAACAGTTCGTGTCCCGCCAGCGTGTAGGGTGAAAATTGCAGGGAGGCGTATCCGGCGTACACCTTCACCCATTTGTACGACGGCGCTATGGAAAAACGGTTGAACGGCAGCGAGGCGCGACTGCTGAATTGCCGGTTGCTGTAAGCAAACGAGAGCGGGACATTGACCGCGCCGAAGAAATGGAAGTTGAGATTGCCCGTCAGGTAGTATGAATATGGCGTCTGCACAGTCTCGTGCGCCGCAGCATTGATAATTTGGCTGAAGGCGACGCCTCCGTTTGCCGCCACTACCGGCGCTTTTACTATCGCTTCCACATCCTGTCCCACAACTGCACGATACATCGACAACAGGAACACGACACTTGCGACGGTCTTGCGGAAAAATTTCGAGGGATATTTCATCGGACAACCACAGGATTACTCAACGGAGAAGTGCTTTCATCGTCGTAAACGGCTTTGATGCGGTAGGTACGGGTTTCTCCCGGATGCGGGGCGCTGTCCGTATAACTGTCGCCGGTGGAATTGCCCAGCAGTTGCATCGGCGCATCGCCGGTTTTGCGGTACACTAATACACGAATTACTTTTTTGTCTGCCGCAATCATCCAGTTGAGCGTTGTTTTGTCCGATTCCCGCCGTGCTTTCAGCCGGATGCTTTCGCTGCCGGCAGCCGGCGCTTTCGCCTGAACGGGTATCGAATGCGGCGAAAACAGTCCGCTACGGTCTTCGGCGGCAACGCGATAGCGATATGTCGTGCCCGGTTGTACCGTTGCGTCCGTATAGGAGGAAAAGGCTTCCCCGCCGCAGGCTATGGCGGCCAACGGGAGGTATGACGTATCGCCCGCAGTCTGCCTGTACACATGATGACGCGCCACATCCGTACTTGTGCTGTTTACCCAATTGAGCGCTATCCCTTTTGCAGTCGCATCAATTCCTTTGATAACGGGACTTACCGGCGGGATAATGTCCGGCTTGTCAAGTGTCAGCAATTCCGAAAAAGCGGACTGGTTCTGCCGCAGGTCAATGGAGCGCACTTTATAATATGCTTTTGTATCCAGCGTCCGGATGTTCACCGAATCCGCAAAGACGGTATCGGTAAGCGCCGCAGGATGCGCCGGCATGAACTCGAAGTCGGGGCGATTGGCTTTATAAACGCGGTACCCTTCCATATCCGGTTCCGTGTTTCGCGCCCACCGTATGAATACGTGTCCCACACTGTCAATGGAGCCTGTTAAGGCAAGGGGCGGAGCGGGCGGAATGCTGTCCACCAGTTCGGCGTAAGCGACCAGCGGTGAGAGCGCCTCTTCGCCGATGTCGTTAAACACGGATATGCCGTAATAGTTCGTCAAACCCGGACGTTCATCCGTGAAACTCCTTGCAGAAGGGATGTTTGTCTGATACAACAGGTCTTTGACGCCTTCCGGTTTGGGCGAACGGTATATCTTGAAACCTGTGACGTATGCGTTCATCTCTTCGGGATACTGCCATTGCAGCAGTACTTTCCGGTTGTCTAACACTTCGTTGCCCGTTATTACAGGCGCATTCGTCACCGGCAAACGTCCCTTGCCGGAAACAGTATCGCCTGCAGGCCCCGTTTCACCGAAAGCATTGATGCCGCGAATGCGATAGTAATAGTTTGCCGTGTTATTTTCCAGTGTGTCGGTTTTGTATGCCCGCCGCGGCGTAATCCCTTTATCGGCAAGCTGTACGATGGCGTTATCGCTCAGTGGCAGGAATGTTTTCCCGTCGGTGGATTTTTCTACGATATAACTGTTGTAAATATGGTTGAGATACAGGATATCCCACGAAAGTTCCACTTTTCTGTCGTTCCATTGCGCTTTCAAGTCGAAGGGAGGCGGCAGAGGGCGGTATTCGGATATGCCGGTAAAGGCAAACGCCGTGTCGGAAGGGGCGGAGAGCGTGTCGCTTGCAGGAACGGGGATGTACACGCGATACAGGTATTTCTCGTTTTGCTGCGGCGTTTTGTCTGTCAGGTACAGCCCGGAGAGGCGGGCTACCTTGACCGACCGGTCGGCGGCGTAAAGCGCAAAAGCGAAACGGTTCTGCTCTTCCCTGAAACGGCGGGCTATCAGGTGGGGATTGCCGCCCGTAAGCAACGTATCGCGGTTGAAAATACATTCGGCGGCAATCGACACGTACCTGTCATCTTCCCATCGTTCCCATTCTTCCGGCGGGCGGGGAACAAGCGGTTGAGGAGTAAGGGATACCGCATCCATGGCTTCGGTCGGCACGCCGTCCCTGAGCAGGGTATAACGTTCCACGGCATAGCCGTAACGATTGCCCAGCCGCCATGTTGCCACATCCGCCGGCGCCCAGCGTAACAATATGGAATCCGGTCGCGGACTGCACAATAAGGCTATGTTGCGATCCTGACCATGTGTAACAAGCGATGGCAAACAGCACAAAAACGCGGTTAGATATTTGAAGATCTTCATCTCAAAGCTTTTTTTAATACAAAAATAATCTTTTTATTCACTATTCTCTATTCCCTATTCCCTATTCCCTATTCCCTATTCCCTATTCCCTATTCCCTATTCCCTATTCCCTATTCC
>JAISWE010000021.1 GCA_031271175.1 Bacteroidales bacterium
ATGAATGATTAGGGTATATCGTCCGATTTTATATGCTGTTTTGTCTGATATCGTAAATAAACGTGTTCGGCTGAAAAATGTCAATCGTATTAGAGCAACTCGCAGCCACCACCGGCGCAACATGCGGACACCTGCCTGAAAGCCCTTTATTATCAACATTTACTCCTCTACTTTTATGCCGCATTAATATTGATGCAGTCATTTAAAACAAAAAATAGCATGAATGAAAATTTGAAAGACCAAAACTTTCTTTTGGTTAGAGAAAAAGACAGCAATGAGTTGAGAATTACTAAAATGGGCAAAGACGGCAAGGCGTTGCCAATAATGTCCCTTTGTGCTTCCGCAAAGGTTTCTTTGTCGATTTAACAGTAAAAATAGCCGTCCCCGGACGACTTGGGGACCCCCCCAAACGAGCCAAAAGCGTCAAAAATACCATGCCGGCAGTTCCGGCAAATTTATCTGATAATGAATTTCGTGCGTTTTTTAAAAAAAATACCACAAATATGCTATTTCACGGACTGCCGGATTGCCTTATCTTTGCACCGTCAATAACAGAAACAATGAAAGTATTTTTTTATACAAAAAAACAATATCTCATGAGCATCGCTAACGCGGTTGTTTGCCGCATGTTATCCGCTCCTTTCCGAATGTGCCGGTAGCGGCGCTCTCCTTTTTATTTTTAGCCGGAACCGGCCGGCGCGGTTATCACTATACCCGTTCCCAAAAAATGATAAACAAAGAAATTGTGAATTATGAAAGATTTAATTTTAAACTTGACGTTTGTCCCTTTTTCGTGTGGCGGTTTGCCCCGTTGCAAAATTTCTTTACCTTTACGGCCCCGTTCGGGATATGAACCCGGATCCGGCTCTGCGCACCGTCGCCGGATTCTGCACACGGCCGGGAAATAAGCGTTACCGCAGCATACGGGATAATGGACAAATTTTAAAAATAACAAGACAATGAACTATACATCGGAAAATAATGGAGAAGGAGAATGTGAATGTACGGCATCCTCTTTCCAGACAGGAATAATTACTGCCGGACATACCCGGGCAGACGTTTATGGCGCTATCAATATGCCCATATACCGGAATGCAGCTTTTGAATTTGCCGATTCGCAGGCAATAGCCGCTGCGTTTCAACACCGGAGGGATTTGCACACGTATTCGCGCATTTCAAACCCGACGGTGGCTAATTTTGAGGAAAAGATAAAAAGTGCATCGGGAGCCGAAAATGTTATCGCCTTGGCTTCGGGAATGGCGGCCATATCGAATACGTTTTTCTGCCTTGCATACGCAGGCGGCAATATCGTGTCTTCGCCCCATTTGTTCGGGAATACTTTTTCTTTCCTGAAATCTACCTTGCCGGATTTTGGCGTGGAGACGCGTTTTGTGGATGTGAATAATTTAGAGGAAATCAATGCTGCCATTGACGGGAATACGTGCGCCTTTTTTGCCGAAATCATAACGAATCCGCACATGGAAGTGGCAAACCTCCCCGAAATATCAAAGATATTAAGGGCGAGGAATGTCCCGATGATTATTGATTCGACGATCGTACCCTGGTGCGGGTTCGACGCGAAAGAGGCCGGGGTGGATATTGAAGTTGTATCGACGACCAAATACATTTCGGCCGGAGCGACAAGCATCGGCGGCGCAATTATTGACCATGGCGTTTGCAACTGGAAGGCGAACAAAAAATTAGGCCTGCTGCCTAAACCCAAAGGCATGTCCAGGTTCATGTTCAAGCTGCGTTCCGAGATTGCCCGGAACGTAGGGGCGTGTATGGCACCCGATACGGCTTACCTGCAATCGCTGGGAATGGAGTCATTGCAGTTGCGTTACGAACGGATGTCGCGTACGGCATACGACCTGGCCCTGTACCTGTCCGGTCATCCGAAAGTGTTAAAAGCAAATTACCCGAAACTTGACAATTCCCCTTACAAAGCTGTGTCGGACCGCCTGTTTACCGGTAACCCGGGCGCCATGTTCACAATCAACTTGAGTTCAAAAGACGCCTGCTACAAGTTTATGGATACGCTCACGGTTATCCGCCGCGCGACCAACCTGTTTGACAACAAGACGTTAGTCATTCACCCGGAATCGACGATATATGGCACTTTTACGGCCGAAATAAAGAAAATAATGGGTATAGAGGACAATCTTATACGAATCTCCGCAGGACTGGAAGACTGGGAGGATCTGAAATCGGATATTGACAACGGACTGGCCGCCTTATGATCCGGGGTAACAGGGTCGCGGTTAATTTGACAATAGTATAGTTTTTAATTTATTAATTACCAAAATTTATGAGTACTGTATATAACAAAGGCTTTTTTACGGGAGAACAAACGAAAGCCATTCATGCCGGTGAATTTCCCGACCCGGCAACCGGGGCGTCATCGCCCAACCTGGTCATGTCGACAACTTATATTGCGGATACGGATACGATTTTTTCCGTCGAAGGATTGGAAGAAGGTAACACGTGGATTTATACCCGCTGGGGAAATCCGACCATCCACCAACTGGAAGAAAAACTGGCGGTGCTGGAGGAGGCGGAAACGGCTGTTGCTTTTGCCAGCGGGATGGGAGCTATTACCGCCCTGCTGTTTCACCGGCTTAAAGCGGGCGACCATGCCATCGTCACGGATGTGGCATACGCCGCCTTGTCGGAAATAACCAATGAGATGATTCCCGAACTGGGGATTGAAATAACGAAAGTCGACACGTCGGACACAGAGGCCGTCAGAAAGGCGTTGAAACCCAATACCCGGCTGGTCTATATCGAAACGCCCTGCAATCCCCTGCTGCGCATTACCGATATTGCCGCCGTGGCCGACATCGCCCATGGCGCAGGGGCGGCGCTGGCCGTCGATTCCACGTTTGCCACTCCGGCCGCGACCAAACCGCTGCTGCTGGGCGCCGATTTTGTCATCCACTCGCTGACCAAATACCTGGGAGGACACGGCGACGCGCTTGGCGGCGTCATCCTGGGACGCAAAAGCGACCTTGTGCCTTTGCGCAAAAAGACGGCGATACGCCTGGGAGGTACATTAAGTCCTTTCAACGCATGGCTGATTCTGCGCGGCATCGCGACGTTCCCCATCCGTATGCGCGTGCACCAGGAAAATGCGCTGAAAATAGCCGCTTACCTGGAACAGCATCCCAAAATCAAACGGGTGATTTATCCCGGCTTGCCGTCACATCCCCAATATGAACTGGCACGGAGGCAAATGAACAATTTTTCGGGCATCATCACGTTCCAGGTAGAACAGGGGAAGGAACGCCTGCAGGAGATTGCAGGAAAACTGAAAGTAATACACTATGCCGTATCGCTGGGACACCACCGTTCATTGCTTTTCTACCTTCATAGCGAAGATTTGCTGCAAACCTCGTTCAAGTTCTCATCCCCCGCCCAGCTTGATTCATGGAACCGGTTTGCCGGCGAAGGCATTTTCCGCCTGTCCGTCGGCCTCGAAGATGCCGGCGATTTGATAGCAGACCTGGCGCGAGCATTAGAATGAAAACGCTCACCCGTACGCGCCGGCATGAATGGGATTGTTTTAAAAGTCGTCATTATAAGCAAGATGTGACGAATGCAAACGTGAATTTGATCGAAAGCGTACTGCTTCCGGAAATAGGGAGAAGAAAACCGGTTTTGTCAACTTTCCGGATTTTTGTGCGCCGTGCCGCTTGAGTTGACTGTTCCGGTAGTGGAAGTCCATCGTTTAATGTGGTCGATCATCATCTGCCAGCCTTCTTTTGCATCCGCCCTGTTTGAAAGGGTGAAGCCATGCGGTGATTTTTCAAAACGGCGGTGTGTAACGTCCACACCTGCGTCAATCAGCAAGTCGCGAAAGCGTTCGCCCTCGGCGCAAAGCGAATCTTTTCCGGCTGTGATGACAAGTGTCGGCGGGAAAGTTGCGAGTTGCTCGCGCGAAGCATAGACAGGAGAAATCAGGGGATTTTTGCGCTCCTCCTTATGGATACAGTAACTGGCATCAAAAATCCGCGACATCCCGTGACTGAGGAATAAACGGGCGATCAGACCTTTCCCGCGCGGCTTGAGGGCGGAATCGGTATAGATGTCGAGCGGAGGATAGTCGAGTAGGGCGCAACAGATACGAAAATCCTTCGTCCCGGTGTTTTTAATGCAAATGGAGGCCGTGATGTTACCGCCTGCACTATGCCCGCCAACGGCAATCCGGTCGCCGTCAATACCCAGTGCTTCGGGATGATCCCATGCATATTTAACGACCGAATAGCACTCATTGACTGCGGCAGGGAAAGGAAATTGCGGTGCGAGGCTGTATTCTACATTCAGTATTTTCACATTTGCCTTTTCGGCCACATTCATCATGTATGCGTCGTCCATCTCCGGATGACCCAAAATAAAACCTCCTCCATGCATATTGATAAATAGTGGCAGGCGTTCAGGTATTTCCATCCGATACCCAAGCGCCCGTATCCGCCCCGCTTCCGTATCAAAGAACAATTCCTTACCGACTGTGCGACCCCGTTTACCACCCATAGCCGATCGCTCTGCAAGCCTTTTGAGCAAAGCGGTCTTCTTAATCAGCATCTCTCGCGTGTAAGTCTTTTCGCTGTGTTTTGTTATCATTTTTCTACCTTTATAAACCTTATATGAGGGCGTAAATTTACATGAAAATTTTGAAAATACAAACCGGCAGTCAACAGAAAAACGACTGTTGTCGGACCATTGCATGATTTCATGCCCAATACATCTTTGTTCAATTCCGCTACTTTCGGTAAATTCCAGAAACAAGTTATCCACATGCTGCGCCCCCACGTCAGCCGTATTTTCCGATGAGACGGCAAGGATCTTCACTCCGAAATTCTGTGATCGTCCACGATAATTGCATTAACCACATCCGATTCCATTATTTATGATTATTATTTCTTCGGAAAACATCGAAAAATCATCTTTAAGCATCCTCAAGACAGTGTACAAAATTACATGAAAATCCTGCGATTTCCAAATGCCGAGAGATTTTCAAATTGAAGAACAGAAGTTTTTTCATCCGAATTGTTGGCATTTACCAATTAATATATATCTTTGCACCGCAAAAAGCAAAACGGGATGTAGCTCAGCCCGGTAGAGTACGCGTCTGGGGGGCGTGTGGTCGCAGGTTCAAATCCTGTCATCCCGACGGCTGAAAGAGAGGGACTTACGGGAAAATGTAAGTCCCCTTTTGATTTTTGGTATGACACAAAAAAAAGACACATTCTATAAGATTTCGGGGGTTTTGGCGACTAAAAGAAAAATGGGGTTGGATGGTGTTGTAATTGGTGGGAAATAGTTTGATTTGCTCGCCATTAAAACGGTTACTCCAAAATATATTCTAAAATATCAGTTCACACCTTGCAATGCCCGCTTTTTGCCCGCTATTTTAATTCGTAAAAAGTTTCAACACTTGCACCAAGCCGTAGGTTTATTTTTGTCGGTATATTTGCCTTCTATGCTTTGATATAACATACTATATCGCAATTTCAGCGATGCACAAGCAAGGTTGTACCAAAAAAATGATTGCCGACGCTATCGGCAAGGACAAGTCGGTTATAAGCCGAGAGTTAAAACGAAACGCCAATAATAAGGGCTGTTATTGTTTTGGATACGCACAGGATATGGCGGAACTGCGTAAGGAACGGATGAAAAAGCCCCGAAAGTTACTCCCGCTCCTCAAAAAAGAAATCCTGGCGCTGATTGCACAGGACTGGTCGCCGCAACAGGTGGC
>JAISWE010000048.1 GCA_031271175.1 Bacteroidales bacterium
CCCGTCCGGTGATCAGCGGCGGCATCAGCGGCGAAACCAGCGTCTGCGTCGGACAATCCTTCACCTACTCCATACCCGCAGTGAGCGGCGACGTGTCCTACGTGTGGACAGTGCCGACGACGGGATGGAACATCATATCCTCGCAGTCCAACAGCCGCATCATCACGGTAATGCCCAACATGCTCGGAGGCACCGTCTCCGTAACGGTAATAGACAACCTGACCGGATGCACCAGCGAACCCGTAACATTAGACGTGATCGTAATGCCTTATTCGGAAACGGGACCCATATACCGATTGCCTAATTACCGGTGAAAAAGGGATGTAACGCTGGGAATTTGCCGATGATTTTGAAACACCATACGGTAATTCTTTTCGCGTATCGGATGCTCATACGCCAAAAACAGGATTTTTTCCGACATCATAGGCAGTATCGAAATACGGGATGGTGTCCGCAACTTTGAACAAATACCTGTCGAGACATATCCTTCCGGATGATGGCTCTTATTTAGTATCGTTCTAAATTGCATTATTTTTTTTCAAAAATAGTATTTGTAATAAATATTTCGTAACTTTGTACGCCGTAAAAAAGGATTTTGTTTGAAAAGAAAAATCTCCATATCAGCCATTGCATTTGTTTCCTTGTTGGTACAAGTGCTTGTTGCTCTTCCTCATCATCACCATGAGGGAGTGTTTTGTATGATTATGGAACATTGTGAGCGAGACAGCGCTATTAACGATGAGCATACCCAGCACAATGATGATTCGGAAGCTTCGTCGCACGAAAAATCCTGTATTACCGAAGCCGACTACATTGCCCCTGAAATTCCAAAGGAAACAAAATGTAAGATTTCCTGCAATGATCTCGACCATACACACTTTTTCCCCGTGCTTTTTTTCCTTGCTGATTTATTGAATTACAGCATTGACGATTTTGGCGCCAAACCTGAATATGGGGAATACATTTCATTTTACAAATCTGCCACAACGAGCCGTTTCCACGGCCTTCGCGCACCTCCTGCTTTTCTTGCTTAAATCGTTGTCCGTATCCGGTCAATGATTTCTTTTTATCGCTTCCGAATGATTTCAGGAAGCTCATTTCCTATTTATTTCAATTTAAAAAAAATATAAAAAAATGAAAATGTACATAGCAAATATATTTATTATAACAGCATTATTGCTGACCGGATGTAATTCGAGTAAAAAAGAAAATCCATCCACAAAAGACACGTCCGAACATTCCGATGAAATCGCCTTTACTAAAGCTCAGGCTGAAGCCGTCGGACTGACGATCGAAACCGTTGTTCCCGCAACGTTTTTCCAGGTTATCAAAACAAGCGGGCAGATACAAGCCTCGCAAGGCGATGAAGTCACGATTGTAGCCACGTCCAACGGTATTGTATCGTTCGTCAACCCGTCGATTACCGAAGGAACGGCCGTGCGTCCGGGTGAAGCCATCGTCACCGTATCGGCTAAAAACCTGTTGGAAGGCGACCCCGCCGCGAAAGCGAAAATTGCCTACGAAACCGCTCAAAAGGAGTTTCAACGCGCCGAAGCATTGATGAAAGACAACATCATTTCCGTCAAAGAGTACGAGCAAACCCGTCTGCGTTATGAAACGGCCGGAACAGCCTACGAAGCACAGGCTTCCAACATCACGGCAAACGGTGTGCGGGTGACATCGCCCATTGGCGGGTACATCAAAAACCGCTTGGTAAGTCAGGGCGACTACGTCGCGGTAGGACAAGCCATCGCCACGGTATCGCAAAACAAACGCCTGCAATTGAGGGCGGAAGTTTCCGAAAACTATTTCAAAAGCATCCGGAACATCCGCAGCGCTCACTTCAAAACGGCGTACGACAATACCCTCTACAAACTCTCCGACCTGAACGGCCGCCTGCTCTCGTTCGGTAAAGCCTCCGGCGGGCAATCGTTCTACATTCCCGTAACGTTTGAATTTGATAATACAGGCGATATCATCCCCGGTTCGTTCACCGAGGTTTACCTGTTGTCGTCCGAGCAAAACAACGTGATTTCCGTTCCCGTACAGGCTTTGACCGAAGAACAGGGATTGTATTTCGTTTACCTGCAATGGGACGAAGAAGGTTATAGAAAACAGGAAGTAAAGCTTGGACAGCATAACGGCGAAAGGGTACAGATACTTTCGGGATTAAAAACTGGCGACAAGGTAGTTACCCGGGGCGCGTACCAGGTAAAGCTGGCCGCCACTTCACCGGCAATGTCCGAAGGCCACAGTCATTAATCTTCAATACGAAATATTATGCTGAACAAGATAATAAAGTTTTCGCTCAACAACCGCATGGTTGTTCTGGTGGCCTCCATCCTGCTGATGCTGGCGGGAACCTATACCGCGTCCGACATGGAAGTAGATGTCTTCCCCGACCTGAACGCCCCGACGGTGGTAGTGATGACCGAAGCCAAAGGGATGGCGCCCGAAGAAGTGGAACGCTTAGTAAGCTTTCCTGTAGAAACAGCGCTCAATGGCGCTACCGGCGTGCGGCGCGTCCGTTCGTCCTCCACAACGGGTTTTTCCATCGTTTGGGTGGAATTTAACTGGGGAACGGACATTTACCGCGCCCGGCAGATCGTATCCGAAAAGCTGGCCGTAGTCAGGGACGCTTTGCCTTCCAATGTCGGCAATCCGACTTTAGGCCCCCAGTCGTCCATCTTAGGAGAATTGATGATTATAGGACTAACGGCCGACAGCACTTCGTTGCAGGATTTGCGCACCCTGGCCGATTGGACGATCCGTCCGCGCCTGCTTTCTACCGGCGGCGTAGCGCAGGTGACCGTCCTGGGCGGTGAAATCAAAGAGTATCAGATTTTGCTCCATCCCGAAAAGATGAAGCGCTATGCCGTAGGGCTGGACGAAGTGATCGGCGCAGTAACCGAAATGAACAGGAACGCGGCGGGTGGCGTGCTTTACGAGTACGGCAACGAATACATCGTACGCGGTGTGCTTTCGACCGATAAAATTCCGGACTTGGGAAAGGCCGTAGTGAAGACGGTAAACGATATTCCCATTTTGCTCGAGAATATTGCCGACGTGAAAATCGGAAACAAAGCCCCCAAGCTGGGCTTTGCGTCGGAACGAGGGAAAGCCGCCGTTTTGATGACCGTTACCAAACAACCGGCTACAAGCACCCTGGATTTGACGGACAAGTTAGACCGGTCTATCGCTGATTTGCAGCAATCGCTTCCCGCCGACGTCCAGCTCTCGTCCGACATCTTCCGTCAGGCACGTTTTATCGACAATTCCATCAACAACGTACAAAAGTCCTTGTACGAAGGCGGTATTTTCGTCGTCATCGTGCTGTTTGTTTTCCTGATGAATGTGCGCACTACCCTTATTTCGCTGGTTACCATTCCGCTTTCGCTGGTCGCTTCCATTCTGGCCTTGAGGCTGATGGGCTTAACCATCAATACCATGAGCCTGGGTGGTATGGCCATTGCCATCGGTTCGCTGGTGGACGACGCCATTGTGGATGTGGAAAACGTATTCAAACGGCTGCGGGAAAACCGGAAGAAACCGGAAAAGGAACAACGTACCGTGATGTCTATCGTATTTGACGCCTCGAAAGAAGTGCGTATGCCTATCCTGAACTCAACGCTCATCATTGTGGCAAGCTTTGTCCCGCTTTTTTTCCTGTCGGGCATGGAAGGCCGCATGTTGGCGCCGCTCGGCATCGCTTTTATTGTCGCCTTGTTTGCTTCTACCCTTGTTGCCCTGACGCTTACGCCCGTCTTGTGCAGCTACCTGTTGGGCAAACCAAGGAAAAACAGCGACAAGCCCGAAAAAGAACCTTATGTGGTGCGGAAGCTGAAAAGCGTTTATGAAAAGGCATTGAAGCAGACGCTGCACCACAGGAAATGGGTGCTCGGCACAACCGGAGCCGTGCTGGCGGCTACCCTGGTCTGTTTCTTTATGCTGGGACGCAGTTTCCTTCCATCGTTCAACGAAGGGTCGTTCACCATCAATATCAGCACGCTACCGGGCATCTCCCTGGAAGAGTCGGACAAGATGGGGCGGATCGCCGAAGATATCCTGCTTTCAATTCCCGAAATACAAACCGTGGGACGGAAGACAGGCCGCGCCGAATTAGACGAACACGCCCTGGGCGTCAACGTATCGGAAATCGAAGCGCCCTTCGTACTCGGTAAACGCTCGAAAGACGAAGTATTGGCTGCCATACGCGAGAAGCTGACAGTGCTGTCCGGCGTCAATATCGAAATCGGGCAACCCATCTCGCACCGTATCGATGCCATGCTGTCGGGTACAAAGGCAAATATCGCCATCAAGCTGTTTGGAACCGATTTGAATAAGATGTTTACCATCGGTAATCAGATCAAAGCGGCGGTGCAGGGTGTGGAAGGCATTGCAGACCTGAATGTGGAACAGCAGGTAGAACGTCCGCAGCTCAAAATAGAGCCGAAACGGGAAATGCTGGCCAAATACGGCGTCACGCTTCCCGAGTTTGCCGAAATTGTCAACGTCATGCTCGCCGGCGAAGTAGTGTCGCAAGTCTATGAAGGCACCCGCGCCTTCGACCTGACACTGAAAGTAAACGACGACAGCCGCGCTACCGCCGGCCGCATCAGCGATCTGATGGTGGACGCCAACGGACGTAAAATCCCGTTGGGCAACATGGCCGATATTCGGTCGGCCGCAGGTCCCAACACGATTAACCGCGAAAATGTGGCGCGCAAAATTGTGATCTCGGCCAACGTAACAGGACGCGATCTGAGAGGGGTTGTCACCGATATACGGAAAATCGTAAAGGAGGAAATCAGCCTTCCCGAAGGCTACCATATTGAATACGGCGGACAGTTCGAGAGCGAACAGGCGGCTTCGCGCACGCTGCTCATCACATCCGTATTTTCCATACTGGTGATATTTCTCTTGCTGTTCAAGCAATTCCGCAGCGTAACACAGTCGCTGGTCATCCTGCTCAACCTTCCCCTGGCGCTTATCGGCGGCGTGTTCACGCTCTTTTTCTCAAGCGGCATCATCAGTATTCCCGCCATTATCGGGTTTATCTCACTTTTTGGTATCGCCACGCGCAACGGGATGCTGCTCATTTCGCGCTACAACGATTTGCAGGACGAAGGATTATCGGCGCGTGAAAGCGTGGTGCTCGGTTCCTTAGACCGTTTGAATCCAATCCTGATGACGGCCCTGACTTCGGCGCTTGCCCTGATACCGCTTGCTTTGGGCGGCGAACTTCCCGGTAACGAGATTCAAAGCCCAATGGCGAAAGTTATCCTCGGCGGACTGCTTACTTCCACATTGCTCAACGCCTTTATCATTCCGGTGATGTACCTGATCACAAATAAGAAAATCAATAAATAAGAACAGATATGAAAAAGACAGTAATCATTATCGCGGCATTGTGGGCGAATTTTTCGCTGTATGCCCAAAACAGGATAGACTCCGTGCTGCTTTCGATCGAAGAAAACAACACGACGCTGAAGGCGCTTAGGGAAACTGCCGGAGCGCAAAAACTGGAAAACCGGACAGGCATTTACCTGTCCGCTCCAGAAGCCGGCATCAATTACCTGTGGGGGAAACCCGGCGATATCGGCAAGCGTACCGACATCAGCGTAAAACAAACGTTCGACATCCCGACCATTACGGGGATGAAAAGCCGTCTGGCCGATGGACGTAACAATCTGCTGGATTGGCAGTACAAAGCCGGTCGCATGGACATCCTGCTGGAAGCCAAGCTGTATTGCATTGACCTGGTTTACTACAATGCCTTGAAGCGCGAACTGGATTTGCGCCGGCAACACGCCGAAATCATTGCCGAAGGCTACAAAGCGCGTTTGGACAGGGGCGACGTCAACCAGCTGGAATACAATAAGGTTCAACTGAACCTTTCTACCGTTCAGGGCGAAATATCGCGCGTGGAAGTGGAACGCAAGGCGTTGCTGTCCCAACTGAAAAGCTTGAACGGCGACAAGGAGATTGTGCTGGACGACAGCCAATATACCCCGTCGCAATTGCCCCCGGATTTCGAAGGCTGGTACGGGCAAGCAGAGCAGAAGAACCCGGAGCTGGCTTATGTGAAACAGGAAGTCGAAGTAAGTAAAAAGCAGGTTTCCTTAAGCAAGGCAATGGGATTGCCGGCTTTCTCGGCGGGATATATGAGCGAAAAAGTAATCGGGCAGCAATATCAGGGAATCACGTTGGGCATTTCCATTCCCTTGTGGGAAAACAAAAACCGTGTGAAACAGGCAAAAGCAGCCGTAAGGGCAGCCGGATCGCGGGAAATGGACAGCAAGCAGCAATTCTACAGCCGGCTTCGAACGCTCTACGACCGCGCCGGCGGCCTGAAGGAGCTTGCCGACGGATACCGCCGGTCGCTGGCTACGGTCAACAATACCCATTTGCTGAAGAAGGCGCTTGACGCAGGCGAAATATCGTTGCTGGACTACATCGTGGAAATCGGCTTGTACTACACCACCGTCAATCAGGTGCTGGAAGCCGAACGTGATTACCGGAAAGCATTTGCCGAGTTGTCGGCGGTAGAACTTTAACCTGCATGACCACAGGTCGCCTGTGGACGGTCACATCTCGCCGTTACGTTTGCCTGATGAGCAACAGCGAATAGACGTTGTTTTCGCATATTGTGCAAATGGGCATAAAACAAAAATACAACCATCTTGTTTTTTAGATGGTTGTATTTTTTTTTGCAGTCGGTAGGGGATTCGAACCCCTATGGCAAGAATGAAAATCTTGAATCCTAACCCTTAGATGAACCGACCAAAGTCACTTATCAAAAAGCGGGGCAAAAGTACATGAAAATTTTGGATTTTCAAAAGTGTGCGTATGAAAAAAGTTTTTTTGTTTACTATTTTATTTCGCGTCGCCGAATGGAGATGTGCACCGTTTGCCGGGTGGCGGCGGTGATTCCGTAGCGGCCGTCGATACGGTAGCCGATCACCCAAACGATCTGTCCGGCGGAGGTCAGCACCTGTACTTTTTCCTTTTCGGCAAGCGACAGTTTCAGGTCGGTGAAAAAGTCGCTCAGTTTTTTTGTCCCTTTCATTCCGAACGGTTGAAAGCGGTCGCCCGGTTGCCATTTCCGGATGAGCAGCGGCGGGAGGAGGAGGTCGCCGTCCAGACAGGCTGTTGTCGGACTTTTGTCGGGAACGCTGTCCGGCGCTCTTTCGATGCGGTTGACGGAGAGGTCGAAATGCGGCAGATGCCACAGGGGGTCTTTCAGGTCAACGGGATATGCCTGTTTGTCGTCGTCGTCCGGTTGTTTTGGTTGCAGCAGGAAGTATTTCCGGTCGCACAGCAGCCGGTAGGAGGCGCTGTAGAACAGCCTGCCGGAACGGAATGGGGGATGCAGCGCCCTGACGGAGACTTCGACCGGGAAGCCGTAGGGTTGCAGGATTTCGTAGAGCAGGGCGTGCGGCACAGGGCTTTGCAGCAGTCCTTTCAGGTTGATATACAGCGTGTCGCCGGAAATGCGGCATATTTGCCGGGAGAAGCGTTCGACGGATTCGCGGTAGAAAGCTTCCGCTTCATCGAAATGGGCGATGTCCCGGGTCAGCACGTCGCGCAGTCCGGGGAAACATTTTTCCAGCGCGGGGAGCAGATGATGGCGGAGTTGGTTGCGGACATAGTCGTCGCTGGTATTGCTCGAATCTTCGCGAAAAACGATTTTCTTTTCCTTCGCATAAGCGATGATTTCGTCGCGCGAAGCGAAGAGCAGCGGACGTACGATATTTCCGTTGAGGGGTTTGATTCCGGCCAGACCTTTGATGCCTGTTCCTCTTCCCAGGCGGATGAACAGGGTTTCGATGTTGTCGTCGCGGTGGTGTGCAACGGCGATGCGGCTGTAGCCGTGTTGCGCCGCCAGTTTGTCGAACCACCGGTAGCGCAGTTCGCGGGCTGCCATTTCGATGGAAATGCCTTTCTGCGCGGCATGTTTCCGGGTGTTGAAGCGGATGCGGTGAAAAGACATTCCCCATGCCGCCGCCTGCTGTTTGACAAAAGCCTCGTCGCCGTCCGATTCGCCTTCGCGCAGGGAAAAATTGCAGTGCGCCACCGCAACGGCAATGCCGGCTTCGTGCAGCAAATGCAGCATGACCATAGAATCAACGCCTCCGCTGACGGCTGCCAGCGCCGTGCTGTCCGGAACGAACAGCCGGTGAAAGCCGATAAACCGTTTAAATTGTTCAAACAGCGGTAAATACGCTTTGGAATATTTCGTCATAGGCTTCGTGTTTGGCGATCATGATGGTGCGTTCAGTTCCTGCGCTGTCTGCTTTGTTTTGTTCAACAGTATGCGCAGGTTCATCTGATGATTGATATTTTTCCATGATATTTTCCATGATATGTTTCATCTTATGTTTCATCTTATTTAGAGTATGGATTTGGTTTTATAGCCGCATTTTTTGCAGCAATAGACAAAAGTATTTATTCCTGTCGGTTCGGGAGGGCCGAAGGAATGCAGTTCTTTTCCGCAAATTTTGCAACGGCAGTTGTCATCTACATCGTCGGGCGAGCAGACATGGATATGCTCTGTTTTTCCGCATCGCCGGCATTTTTTGACCGACATTGCGGGTATTGTTTCCCAATGGTGATTTTCGGATGCGCATTTCGGACAAAAGCAGGTTACTTTTGCTTCATCGTCCGGCAGGATGGATGTTCCGCATTTTGGGCAGACATATCCGCCCAGGCTGTTCGTTGCGATTTTGCGAACGGAGGAATAGGCTGCATTTTTTGCGACATCGGCAAGCGCTGTCCGGTCGGTGAGTTTTTCGACCGCTGTTTTGCAGGCGCCGAAATCTTTGCCGTTTTTTGCGATATCGGTAAGGGTAACCTGGTCGGTGAGTTGCCGGATCGCAATTCTGCAAACATCGGGATCGTTGTCGGTTTTTACGATGTCGGCAAGTAACGTTTGGTCGTCGAGTTTTTCAACCGCCGTTTTGCGGACATACCATTCGCTGTCGTTTATCGCAATACCGGCGAGCGCTGTTTGGCAGGTGAGTTTTTCGACCGCTGCCTTGCGAACGAGTCCTTCGCTGTTGTTCCGGGCGATATCGGCAAGGATGGTCTGGTCGGTGAGATTGCCTACTGCTGCTTTGCGAACGCCCCAGTAATTGTCGTTTTTTGCCACATCAGCAAGCGTTGCTTTGTCGGTAAGCCTTTCAACCGCCGCTTTACGCGCTTCCCATGTCTTGGCTTCTGTGGCTGCCCGAGCCAGCGTTTTCGAACCGGTGATATTTTTTACCGCCTGAACCGCCTTTTTTTCATTCGTACTTTTCCATGCAGGAGAAAATAGTTCCATTTTTCAGATGTTAGATAGGGTGGGGTAGTGGGGCCAGTCCTGTCCGCCGTCGAAAGCAGCCGCTTTGATCGGGATACGGCAGGGATATGCGGACTTTGTTAATTCGCCGCACATGAAACACCTGATTCCGTCAGATGCGAGCCGTCCCCGGACAACGGCGGTTTCATACGGATACGTAAACGTCAGTATGGTAGTAAAAGTTTCAGCTAAAGTTTTCATCTTTCGACTCCTTTTAAAGATAGACATCGGCGGCATCCATTATTTCAGCCCTTGTGGAAAATGTTCTTCGACCTGTCGGGAAAAGTCGTCTGCCAGTTCGTCCTGTTGGTAGGCCTGCGCCAAGTTCGGAATCATTTCGATGATGTACGAACGGAAACGTATTTCCTGTGCCAGCTCTTTGCTTCCGCGAAATTCCTGCGGGAAACTCAAATAGTACCTTAATTCATCGCGTGCCGTTGCAAAGAGGGCTTTTGCCAGCCGGTTTCCTTTCTCGGTGGCGTCTGCGGCGTAATACTGTTCTACGAACATCACATCCATGTAATTGAGCGACAACTGGTGAGTGGGAATTACTTCAAAAGCTTTGTCGAGCGCCATGACGGCGGAATCCTTTTTCCCTTCGCGGGTAAGCGCGGTAGCCAGCAGTGCGAAATTGCTGCGGAAACGTGTCAGCAGGCGAGAGCTGGTTTCATCGAGATAGACGGTGGAATCGCCGATGTTGCCCCATCGGAAATGATTCATCATTTTGTCATACAGTTTGTCGGTGTCGATACGGCCGAGTTCGTACCCGCCGCCGGACGGCGTTTTAATAGGCACCAGCCGGTAGGCCAGCCCGTCCATCTGGAAATAATCGGACAGGTTCAGGAAGCTTTCCGGAGGCACTGTAATGGCGAAATATACGGGGCGTTCCCAATTGTTGTTGGCAAGGATATCCAGCACCATCATGGAGTTCTTGTAAATACGTTCCGTTTTGCCGCTTTTTTCGCCTTTCAGCGTCCACTCAATGGCAGGAACGATCAGGGCTGAATCTTTCAGCGCCACGGTTCCGCTGTCAAGCACTTTCTTTTTGTCAACGGTTATTTTCAGGTTTCTGGCGGGAATGAAATTCGTCCATTCGTCCTCCGGCACTCTTTTGATCTCGGCGCCCAGTTTTCCCGACCACAGGAAGCCGTCGGCCGTAACTACGCCTTTGGCTTTGATGTTGTCGCTGCGTACTTCGTCCATTACCGCCTTCAGTTCGATGCGCTGTCCTTTGAAGAGGTCTTCCACATAGAGTACGTCGCGTGTGCCGGTCATGTACTGGTTGGGGGTCAGCGAGAACGGGAGCGGTTCGGAATCGTAGGCTTTTCGTGTCATCTGTTCGATGTACCAGTCGGCGGCCAGGTAGCTGAGGTTCACCACGCGGATGTCTCTTCCGACGCCTTCTACTTCCTGTGCGTACCACAGCGGGAAAGTGTCGTTGTCGCCATTGGTAAAGATGATGGCGTTCGGATCGCAGGATATCAGGTAATTGTAGGCAAAGTCGCGGGCGGTATATCGTCCGGAGCGGTTATGGTCGTCCCGGTTTTCTTTTGCCATGATGCCCGGCACCAGCAGCAGCAGGATGAAGGAGACCAGCGCTGTTGCATCCACATTCCGCATTTTTTCGGGTATGGTTTGTACGACTGCCATCACTCCCAACCCTATCCAAATAGCAAAGGCATAGAAGGATCCCGCATAGGCGTAGTCCCGTTCGCGGGGCTGGAAAGGCGTCTGGTTGAGGTAAATCACAATGGCGATGCCCGTCATGAAGAAAAGCATTGTGGTGACCCAAAAATTATTACGATCGCGCTGGTACTGGAATCCCATTCCGATCAATCCCAGCAGGAGCGGAAGGAAGTAATAGGTGTTCTTTCCTTTGTTGTGCATCGTTTCCGGCAAGTCCTGCGGCCCAAGCCGCGCTTCGTCAATGGGGGTGATGCCCGAAATCCAGTTGCCGTGGAGCGGTCCGCCGTGTCCTTGTACGTCATTCTGGCGTCCGACGAAATTCCACAGGAAATACCTGAAATACATCCATCCCAGCTGGTAAGAGAAGAAGAAACGCAGGTTTTCGCCGAAAGTGGGCAGTTGTGCTTTTTCTTCCCTGTTGCCGATTTTGAATTTCACCTGGTGTCCCTTGATTCTTCCCCATTCCGTGTAGGCATTAACATGCTGCGATTCCCGGCTGAACATGCGCGGGAAGAGCGTAGTCGTATTGTCGGCATAGACATAGTCCTGTTTTTTCCCGATTTCCACATACTGGTTGTCTTTTTTGGCATACAAGGTTTTCCCTTCTTTGACATCCACCGGAGGCGAGTTGTAGTAGGGGCCTGTGATCAATGGTCGGTCGCCGTACTGTTCGCGGTTGAGATAATATTGCAGGTTAAACAGGTTCTGGGGGTTGTTCTGATCCATGGGCGGCTCTATGGACGACCGTATGATCAGGGCGGCATACGAACTGTAGCCGATAATGATCATCGTGACATACAGGATCACGTGGTTCAGTACTATTTTTTTATGTTTGAGCGAATAGTGCAAACCCCAGATAATACTTCCGATCAACAGCAGGGCATAGACGATAACGCCGGTATTCATAGGGCAGTTGAAGCGTTTCACCAGTAAAAGTTCGAACCATACCGCTATCTGTACCACTCCGGGCACAATGCCGTAGAGTATCACCAGCAGCACGGCGGCAGAGAGTAACAGGGCGATGAAGGTGCCTTTGGTGGTTACGGGGTATTTGCGGTGGTAGATCACCAGGCCGATGGCCGGGATGGCCAGCAAATTCAGCAGGTGCGTCCCGATAGAAAGTCCCATCAGATAGGCGATCAGCACCAGCCATCGCGAAGCGTAGCGCCGGTCGGCTTCATCTTCCCATCGCAGAATAGCCCAGAAGACCAGTGCGGTGAAAAGGGAGGAAAGGGCATATACCTCGCCTTCGACGGCCGAAAACCAGAACGTGTCCGAAAAAGTGTAGGCCAAAGCGCCCACCACGCCTGCTCCTATAATGGAGAGCGTTTGCACGGAGGTCAAATCCTGTATGGACTGGCCGGTAATCTTGCGTCCGAGATGGGTAATCGACCAAAAAAGCAATAAGATAGTGAATCCGCTGCACAAGGCGGAAAAACCGTTGATCGTCATGGCAACCAACTCCACATTGCCGCCCGCCAAAAGCGTGAAAAGCCGCGTTACCAGCATAAAAAAAGGCGCTCCGGGCGGATGCCCCACCTCAAGTTTATAGGAGGTGGAAATAAACTCACCGCAATCCCAGAAACTTGCCGTCGGCTCTATGGTAAGCAGATATGTAGCGGATGCAACGGCAAAAATAATCCATCCGGTAATACTGTTAATTTTTTTGAAATTCATCGGACCGTGTCTTGATTTAAAGATTCGAGCGACAAAGATAGCGTATTTTTCTTAAGCCGGACAAATTTATTGTTTCCGAAGTCAAGAAAAAAATCATTTTCCCTCCTTTCGTTAAAAAAACTGTTTCGGCTTTCGATCGGAACGCTGGATAACGGTTTTCCATCCCCTCGAAAACAGGGTGTCGGAAGCCCAGACCGTTCACCTTCCCAAAAGGTATATTCGTTTTTCCTAAAAGGTATATTCGTTTTTCCTAAAAGGTATATTCGTTTTACCTAAAAGGTATATTCGTTTTTCCCAAAAGGTATATTCGTTTTTCCCAAAAGGTATATTCGTTTTTCCCAAAAGGTATATAGGTTTTACCTAAAAGGTATATAGGTTTTACCCAAAAGGTATATAGGTTTTACCTAAAAGGTATATAGGTTTTCCCTAAAAGGTATATAGGTTTTCCCCAAAAGGTATATAGGTTTTACCTAAAAGGTATATAGGTTTTCCCCAAAAGGTATATAGGTTTTCCCTAAAAGGTATATAGGTTTTCCCTAAAAGGTATATAGGTTTCCCCTAAAAGGTATATTCGTTTTTCCCAAAAGGTATATTCGTTTTTCCTAAAAGGTATATTCGTTTTTCCCAAAAGGTATATACGTTTTTCCTAAAAGGTATATTCGTTTTTCCTAAAAGGTATATTCGTTTTTCCTAAAAGGTATATTCGTTTTTCCTAAAAGGTATATACGTTTTTCCTAAAAGGTATAT